>JAWSVN010000003.1:0-64099 GCA_033851875.1 Acidimicrobiales bacterium | reverse complement strand
ACCCTGCTCGCCGACCGCCAACCGATCGCCGAGGAGCTGGTGCAGGACTCGTTCCGCCGTCTCTGGCAGCGCTGGGAGACGATCGACGACCCGCTCCCCTACCTGCGGCGTGCCGTGGTCAACGAGTGTCGCGGCGAGCTCCGCAAACGACGGGTCCGACGCCTCCATCCCGATCCTCCGCCGACCGACGACCGGCCCGAACACGACTACCTGCTCGACGTCGTGTCGGCCCTCCCGGCCCGACGCCGAACCGCCCTCGTCCTCCGCTTCTACGGCGGCCTGAGGTTCCCCGAGATCGCCGAGGCGATGGGGATCTCGACCGGCACCGCCAAGAGCACCGTCCATCGCGCCCTCGCCGACCTCCGGAATGAGCTGACATGAGCGACACCCTCGAAACCGACCTCACCGATGCGCTCCACCGCCGGGCCGACGCCTTGCGCGTCGAGATCCCCGACCCGGCTGCGCTTCGATCCTCTTCGAAAGGGCACAGACGATCGCGTCGACCGGCGATCGCGATCGCTGCTGCCGCCCTGGTGGCGGTCGGCGGTGTGTTCACCATCGGCGGCAGCGACAGGGATCTCCTGGAAACCGTCACCGAGCCGACCGATACCCCCGGCCCGGCTCTGACAACCCTGCCGCCGACAGCGGCGCCGACGACGACCGTCTCGCTTCCGCCGGTCGACAACGACGGTCCGCTCCTCCTTGGCGCCCCGCTGACCTTCATCGAAGCGAAGGTCCCGGAACTCGGCGCGCTGGAGTGGGCCAACTGGGCGGGCCTCGTGGGCGACACCTTCGTCGTCGCAGGCCCTGGGGCCGACGAGGACCAGAGCCACCTCGTCGTGAGCGAGGACGCAGTGACGTGGAGGTCGATCGAGGTTCCCACCGGCCACCGGGTCCTCGAGGTCAACAGCCTCGGCGCCGACCTCGTGGTGTTCACCTATGACCCAGAGGCCGGTGGGGGGCAGAGGTGGCGACTCGGCGACACGCTCGAACCGCTCGACCTTCTCGGGGATCTCGAACTCCCCGAGCACCCCGACCCGCCTCGGCGCTGGGGCCAGGTGAACCGACCGCTCTTCTTCAGCGTCGACGGCCGCGTCCATGCGTTGGTCGGCGCCGTCGAGACCGTCGACCTGGTCGACCTCGCCGAACGAGCGGGCCTGATCCGGCCCGAGGAGCGGGTCTGCGAGCTCGTCGGCGAGGGACTTGTCTACACGCTGAGCCTGAGCTCCACCGCCGAGACCGATCGGGAGTGCCTGGCCAGTTCCGATCTCCGAGACGTCCTCGTCACCCCGGCGACGCTCGGCGTCTCCGACACCGACTTCCTCCTCTACGACCAGCGGGGGCAGGACCGAACCTTCGTGGTCCGATGGGAGGACGAGGGCCCGCCAACGGTGCTGGCCGAACTGGAGGGGCTCCCCGGTCGTCTCGTCGTCGACGGCTCGACGGTGACGGCTTCGCTCTCGAGCGACACCGAAGCCGGCGGGTTCTGGCTGGCGACTGCGAGCGACGCGTCCGATTGGACGATCATCGAGGCCCCCGGCCCAGTCGTGGCTCTGAGCGCCGGGGTCGGCTGGTCGGGGTCTGCGAGCCGCAGCGCAGACGACCCCAGCGCGCTTTTTCGTGTCGACAGCTCCGGCATCGTCCGCCTCGGCGACCTTCCGGCAAACGTGGAGACACCGAGTATCGGCAAGTGGGGCGACAGCGACGGCGCGTTCCCGGTGATCGACACCGTCGACCTCACGTCAGCCGTCGAACAGCGAGGAGTCCTGGTGACGTCCGACGGCGTCCGCTGGCGATTCGGCGACCTGAGCGGGATCGAAGCACCGGGTGGGGAGCAGGCGACCGCGGCGATCGGCGACCGGCTCCTCGTCTACGAGATGTCGAACCCGACGTCGATCTGGATCGCCGACGTCGACGAATAGGCGTCGCTCGCACCCAGCGCCACTACCGTGCCGGCGTGTCCCGCCGAGTCGCTGTCGCCGTTGCCGTCGTGGCGATCGTCGTGCGGGTCGCCGCCGCTGGGGCGCTGATCCTGGGACCGTGGACCGACTCGGCCGACGAACTCCGCGGCTGGGACACCTCCCGATTCGCCGCCATCGCCGAGGCGCCCGGCCGCCACTGGGTCGACCACGCCGTCGAGTACCCGCCAGGCTCCGTCGTGATCATCGAGGCCGTCGCCGGCGGCGGTCCGGTCTCCGCGCTGCGCATCGTCGTCGCCCTCTCCCTGGCCGTCGACCTCGGGCTGGCGTGGTTCCTGCGACGGGCCGCCGGGACGCGAGCTCACGGCGATCGCGCCGCCCTCGCCTACCTCGTGATCGGCACGCCGATGGTGTTGGCCGGACTGGTGCGGCTCGACCTGTGGGCCGCCGCGCTCGGAACGATCGGCGTCGTAGCCCTGGCCAGACGCCAATCAGCAGGCGTCGCCGTCGGCGCGGTCGCAGGGGCGATGGTGAAGATCTTCCCCGTGCTGCTCGTGCCAATCGCCGTCGGGGCCCGCCGCTTCCGGGAGGCGGCCGCCGCCGTCGTTGTCGGCGCACTGGCCGGGATCGCCTGGCTGGCCTACGGCGGGTTCGACGCCATCGACCAGGTGCTGTCGCTGCGGGGCGCGACCGGCTGGCACGTCGAGACGATCCCCGGGTCGATCCTCGCCCTCGCCGGCAACGAGCCTCGCTTCGAGGCCGACGCGTGGCGGATCGGCACGATCGACGAGACCGTCGTTTTCGCCCTCCGGGTCGTCGCCCTCGCCGTGACCGGCGGGCTCAGCTGGCTGCTCTGGCGCCTGTCGTCCCGAGGGGACAGCACCATCGACCTCCGCCACCTGGCCCTCGCCGCCACCGGCTCGATCGCTGCACTCCTGCTCACCGCTCCCCTGTTCTCACCCCAGTTCATGCTGTGGCTCACCCCGTTCGCCGCGCTCACCATCCCGACCGACGACGACCGCCACGGGTGGCTGCCGCTCGTGCGCTCTCCCCTCGGGCTGACCGCCGCCGCCGCGCTGATGACCGCCGTCGTGCTCGGCATCTTCAGCCCCGAGGGCGTCGACCATCCCATCGCCGCCCTCGCCCTCCTCGGTCGCGACGCCCTCCTCGTCGCCCTGGTCGCCGCCGCTGGCCGAGACCTCTACTCGGCTCGGTAGATCTGCTGAGGGCCGACGGCGCCGGCCCAGGCGTAGCTGGTGCGCAAGCGGAGGTCGACCAGGTGACCGAGGTAGCGGAACCCCTGCACGGCCGACGCCTTCGAGGTGCCCTCGACCCGACCGCCGAACGTGAACGGCACCTCCACCGCCGCCAGCTCGGGATGGGTGGCCAGCACCTCGACGAGGATCTTGAACCCGTCGGGATGAAGGCGTTCGACGACGACCTCGTCGAGCGCCACGGCGAAGAACCCGGACAACGGATCCTGCACCCCGCCGAGCCGCTGCGGGAACAGTCCACGGCCGACCCGGGCCGCCAGTTCCGACAGCCGCCGACGCATCGGCGTGAGGCCGGCGTCGACCCCGCCGGGCACCCGACGCGAGGCCACCGCCACCCCGGCGGCGCCCGACGCCACCCGGTCGACGAGGGCCGGCACGGTCTCGGCAGGGTGCTGCAGGTCGCCGTCCATCACGACCGCCACCGAGCCCGAGGCCAACACGAATCCGTCGACGACGGCGCCGCCGAGTCCTCCCCATCGGGCGGATGGCAGCCGGTGGTGGGCCCGCACCGCCACGGTCGGGTGGCGTTCGGCGGCCGCCTCGATGGCGTGCACCGTGTGGGAGACCCGCGTCGGTGAGTCGCCGCCCCGTTCGTCGTCGGAGTCGTCGACGAAGAGGATCTCGAGGTCTCGGCCGCCGAGGTCGAGGGCGGTGAGGCGGTCGACGAGCGGCCCGACGTTAGGGGCCTCGTTGCGGGTCGGCACGATCACCGACACCACGCCGTCGTCGCGCTGTCGACCTCGCCGGCGGCGCTCGGCCGGCGTCGGCGGGCTGACCGTCAGCAACGCCATCGCCACCATGGCGACGGCGATCGTGGCCCGACCGGTCGAGTCGAGCAGCACCTGCCCGAGGTGAGGACCGACGGGCATCACGACGAAGGCGGCGAACGCGCTGACCGCCATCAGGAACCGGTTGCGGCTGCCCGCCGACGACGCCGCCATCGCGAACAGGCCCCACGTCAGGTACCAAGGCTGGGTGGTCGGGTGGAAGACGGCGAGCAGCACCAGGGCCCAGGCCAGGGTGGCGGGCGCCGCGGCCTTCGCACCGAGCAGCCGCCACGCGATCAGCCCGCCGGCGACGATCACACCGAGCCCACGGGTCACCGACAGCGCCCCCGCCAGTTCGACGCCGAGCAACCAGTGGATGCCGGCGCCGGCGACCGTGGTGACGCTGAGGTAGGCCTCGACGGGCTTCGCCACCGCCATCGCGCGGATCCAGTCGAGCCCCCAGCCGGTGGCCAACGACCCGCCGACCACCACGCCCACGATCGTCGACGCCGACGCCGCGAAGCGGCGGAGGGCCTTCACCCGATCAGCGGCCCACGCCTGACGGATCCACGGCCAGGCCAGGAAGACCGCGGCCACCAGCGCCGGGATCTTCACCAGCGCCGCCAGCGAACACAGGGCGATGCCGAGGAGCCGCCACCGGGGCCGTTGGCCGATGGCCACGCCGGCCATCATGCCGGCCAGCATGATCGCCTCGTTGTGGGCCCCCGACACCAGGTGCAACAACACCAGCGGGTTGGCGGCCGTCAGCACGACGGTGTCGGCGGGGTCGCGTCCCAGGGTGCGGGCCAGGTCGACGGTGGCGGCCGTGGCGATGACGAGGGAGATCACCGCCAGGGCTCGGAACCAGTAGACCGAGCCGATCACGTCGGTGGTCCGCCCGGCCACGGCGTCGGAGATCTCGACGAAGGCGGGACCGTAGACGACGGCGGCGTCGAGGTAGAGGGGGTCGACCGGGGCCAGGACCGGGTGATCGCCGAGGACGCTCGGGCCCTCTCGATAGACGTCGTACCCCTCGAGGGCGGCCTCGCCCTGGGCCACATAGGCGTAGACGTCGCGGCTCCCCAGCGGTGGCCCGACCACCAGCGGCAAGGCCCACACCGCCGCGATCGCGGCGACCGTCATCACCGAGACGGGCGAACCGGCGTGGCTCCGGGTCAGGATCCGGCGGCGCAGCTGGACCCAGCTGCGCACCAGGCCGATCAGGCCGCCGTAGAACAGGGCGAGGGCCGGCACCAGATCGATCGACGGGCTGACCGGGATCGTCGGCACCGACCACAAGCGTCCCTCGTCGCCGGGCACGGCGGCCCCGGCCAGCATCCCACCGAGGGCGACGAGGGTGGCGGCGACCAGGCCCGCGACCACGAGGGGCAGGGTGGCGCGGAGGTCGCTCTCCGCGACACGCTCCGGGGGCGTCGAGACGGGTCGGCTGACCCCGATCGTGGTGATGGCGGCGAGTCTAGAAGGCTCTACCGCTCGGCCGAGGAGTTCGGCCACCTCCCGGCGAGACCGGTCAGGAGATGGCGCCCACGAAGCGGTCGACGACGGCGTCGAGCATCGGGCGGCTCGACGCCAGGTTGAGCCGGACGAACGAGGCACCGCCAGGCCCGAAATCGAGGCCGGAGTTGAACGCCACGCGCCCTCGTTCGAGCAGGGTGGCCGCCGGGTCCTGGCCCAGGCCGCAGGCGGCCACGTCGAGCCACGCCAGGTAGGTGGCGTCGGGCACCGACCACCGGACCGACGGGGCCTCGGCGGCGAGCCGAGCCGCCAGATGATCGCGCTGCTCGGTGAGGTGACGGGCAGTGGCGCTCGCCCAATCGTCGCCGTCGTTCCAGCACGCCAGCGTGGCGTCCGCCCCGGGGGAACTCACCGCCCCGAGGGCGTGGGACGGCAGGGCGTCGAGGGCGGTGGCGACCCGGTCGTCGTCGATCACCGCCGCGGCGCAGCGCAGGCCGGCCAGGTTGAACGTCTTCGACGCCGCGGTGGCGACGACGATCCGGCCGGGCCGGCGTGGGGCGAGAGCAACATGGGCGCCGCCGTGGGTCAGGTCGGCCCAGATCTCGTCGGCCAACACCAACAGGTCGTGGCGCTCGCAGGCGCCGAGGAGCACCTCGAGCTCGTCGTCGTCGAACACCCGGCCGGTCGGGTTGTGGGGGTTGCAGACGAGGAACGCCGTGACCGGGCCGTCGTGGCCGGCGATGGCGGCGTCGATCGCCTCCTCGGTGAGCCGCCATGGCCCGTCGGCGTGGTCACGCTCGAGCGGCACCGGCACGACCTGGCGGCCGGCGCCGTCGATCGAGTCGAGGAAGGGCGGGTAGGTGGGGGTGCACAGCAGGATCCCGTCGCCGGGGTCGGTGCCCCAGACGATCGCCGTCTCGAGCGCATGGAGCACGTCGCAGAAGACCCGGACCTGCTCCACGGGCGGCGTCCAGCCGTGGCGCCGGGCCTGCCAAGCGACGAAGGCTTCCGGCAGGAGGTCGTGGCCGCGATGGTTGTAGCCGAAGTCGCCCCGGTCGACGAGGGCCCGCACGGCGTCGACGGCCATCGGCGCCGGCGGCAGGTCCATGTCGGCCACCCACGCCGCCAACACGTCGGTGCCGGCATGCTTCGCCCACTTGATCCCGTCGAGGGATCGGAGTCGGGCCAGGTCGAGCTCGAGCGTCATGGGAGGCAGTGTCCCACGTGAGCCGCTACTTCCAGGTCTGCCCGCCGCCGAAGACGTTCAGCTTCTCGCCGGTGACGTACGACGCCTTGTCCGACACGAAGAAGCGCACGGCATCCGCGATGTCGGACGGCACGCAGACCCGACCGAACGGCATGCCCTCGGCCAGGGTCGAGATGTCGTCGATGCCGGCCGCCCCCTTGACGAGACGGCGCCCCATGTCGGTGTCGACCAGGCCCGGGGCGACGATGTTGACCCGGGTGCCGTACTGACGCTCCTCCTTGGCGAGGGTGAGCGCGAGGGCCTCGAGGGCCGCCTTGGCCATGTTGTAGGGGGCGCCGTAGGCGGCGTGGCCGAGGGTGGCGACCGAGGAGATCACCACGACGTCGCCCCGCTCCTGTTCCCGCAGGATCGGCGCGACGAGCGAACACAGGTGGTGGGCGCCGAGGGCGTGGGTCGCCATCACCCGCTGCAGTTCGTCGGCGTCGGTGTCGACGACCGAACGGCCCCGGCTGGCGATGCCGCCGTTGGACACCAGCACGTCGATCCGACCGAAGAACTCCATCACGGTGGCGACCGTCGACTCGTTGTCGGCCGCGACCGACACGTCGCCCTGCACGGCGAGGGCGCGACGCCCGAGCGCCTCGATCGCCGCCACCGTCTCGAGGGCGGCGTCGCCGTCACGGCGGTAGGTCACCGCCACGTCGAATCCGTCCTCGGCGAGACCGAGGGCGATGCCCGCCCCGATCCCTCGTCCACCGCCGGTTACCAGTGCCACGCGTGCGCTCATGGCCACCGGTCTACGCGTTCTCCTGCTCCTCGGCCAACTCCATCCACCGCTCCTCGGTCTCGGCGAGCTCGGTCTCGACGGCGGCGAGGTCGCGTCCGAGCTCCGCGAGGCGGGTGTGGTCGATGCCGGCGGGGTCGGTGGTGGCGGTGTCGAGGGCGGCGCGGAGGTCGTCGCGTTTGCGTTCGAGCTTGGCCATCGCCTTCTCGGTGTCACGCAGCCGACGACCGATCGTCGACTTGGACCGGCCGGCGCTGTCCTTGGTCCGGGTGTCGCCCTTGCGGACCCGCTTGCCGGTGTCGCCGGCGGCCGCCTTCTGGGCTCGCCGATGGTCGTCCCACGCCTGGAACCCGCCGGGCCAGCGGGTGGCGGTGCCGTCGTCGATGACGAGGGCGTCGGCCACGACCCGCTGCAGGAACGCCCGGTCGTGGGACACGACGACCACGGCGCCGGGCCAGTCCTCGAGGAAGTCCTCGAGCGCTCGGAGGGTCTCGATGTCGAGGTCGTTGGTCGGCTCGTCGAGCAGCAACACGTTGGGCTTGGCCGCCAGCACGGTCATCAGCTCGAGACGGCGACGCTCACCGCCCGACAGCGAGTGGACCTCGGCCCATTGGGCGTCGGTGTCGAACCAGAACGCCTCGAGCAGCCGGGCGTCGGTCCAGTCCGGCTTGCGGTCCGGGCCTGCCACGACCTCGCGGACCCGGGCGTTGGGGTCGAGCGCGTCGCCGGCCTGGCGGTAGTAGCCGAGCTGCACGGTCGTGCCCCAGACGACCTCGCCGCCGGCCGGCTGGGTCCGCTTGGCGATCAGGTCGAGCAGGGTCGACTTGCCGGCGCCGTTGGGGCCGACGATGCCGAGCCGCTCGCGGTTGTCGAGCAGGAGGTCGACGCCGTCGAACAGCACCCGCCCGTCGGGGGCGGTGCCGGTGAGTCCGTGGAGTTCGACGACGACGTCGCCGAGGCGGGGCGTGGGGAACTCGAGGTGGAGGTTGGCCGGACGGGCGGGGCCCTCGGGTCGTTCGCTGATCAGCGCCTTGGCCGCGTCGACGCGGGCCTTGGGCTTCGACGTGCGGGCCTTCGCGCCCCGACGCAGCCAGGCGAGCTCGGCCCGGGCCAGGTTGCGACGCACCGACTCGGCCTCGGCCGCCGCCACCTCGCGGTCGGCCTTCGCCTCGAGGTAGGAGTCGTAGTTGCCCTCGTGCACGTGCGCCGACCCGCGGTCGAGTTCGAGCATGCGGGTGGTCACCTTGTCGAGGAGGTGGCGGTCGTGGGTGACCAGGATCAGGCCGCGCCGATCGGCGGCCAGATACTCCTCGAGCCAGGTGATGCCGTCGAGATCGAGATGGTTGGTCGGCTCGTCGAGCACGAGCAGGTCGCTCGGCTGCACCAACGCCCGGGCCAGGGCCACCCGCTTGGCCTCACCGCCGGAGAGTTCGCCGGTGCCGCGCTGGAGGTGGCCGCCCATGCCGAGGTGCGACAGCACCTTCTCGGCCTCCCAGCGCCGTTCGGCCCCGTCGTCGGCCCGCACGAGTTCGCCGAGCACGGCGTCGAGGACCGAGCCGCCGGGCAGCGACGCCGCCTGGTCGAGCATGACGACCTGCACGTCGCGACCGAAGCGCACCGTGCCCGACTCGGGCTCGTTCTGCCCGGTGAGCACCCGCAGCAGGGTCGACTTGCCGGTGCCGTTGATGCCGACGATGCCGAGGTGGTCGCCGCTCGACACCGTCACCGACACGTCGGTGAACAGGGGCCGATCGGGCCGGGACATCGAGACCTCGACGGCGTCCAAGAGGATCATCGCAGGCACGCTACCGTGACGGAGATGTCGGGAATCCTGAGCGAGCCCCTCGATCTCAACGGGCCCCAGCGCCGCAAGCCGGAGTATCCCAAGCTGCCGGCCGAGCAGGGCCTCACCGTACGGCACCGCACCGGCGGCTACGTCGGCACGATCCTGCGCTTCACCCCCGACTTCGTCGTGATCCGTGACACCAACGGGCGCGACCAGACGCTGCGGAACGAGAAGGGCGCGTTCAGCCACAACGGCCAGACCGTCACCCTCGTCGCGCCCAAGCCGAAGGCGAAGCCGGCAAGCCGTACGGCGTCGGGGTCGGTGGCCCTCGGCAACGTCAAGGCCCGGGTCGCCCAACCAAGCCGCATCCTCGTCGAGGGTCTCCACGACGCCGAACTCGTCGAAAAGGTGTGGGGCGAGGACCTGCGCATCGAGGGCGTCGTGGTCGAGCCCCTCCACGGCGCCGACGATCTCGAGGAGGTGGTGCGCCGCTTCGGCCCCACCCCGACCCGCCGGCTCGGGATCCTGCTCGACCATCTGGTCGACGGCACCAAGGAGACCCGGATCGCGTCGACGATCGACCACCCCAACGTGTTGATCACCGGCCACCCCTACGTCGACGTGTGGGAGGCGGTCCGGCCCGCCGTCCTCGGCATCGAGGCGTGGCCCCAGATCCCGAAGGGGCAGGACTGGAAACGCGGGGTGTGCCAGGCGTTCCGCTTCGACGGCGAGCCCGGCGAGCTCTGGAAGCGGATCCTCGCCCAGGTGAGCAGCTACGCGGATCTCGAGCCCGGCCTGGTCGGTGCGGTCGAGCAGCTCATCGACTTCGTCTCGCCCCCGCCACGCACCTGATCGAGACGATCGGCCTCGACCGGGATCCCGTCAGCCCCGGCGCGGGGGCCGGGCGTGCTCACCCGGCGCCACGAGCGTGCGGCTCACCTCGAGCGGGGTCAGGCCTGCACCACTGGCCGGCGCCGCCTCCGTGCGGGGCTTGAACCACCGCAGCGGGTCGACACCGTCGGGCCGAACCGGGGCGTTGAACAGGTAGCCCTGCATGATCTCCACGCCCATGCCGAAGAGTTCCTTCACCTGATCGTTGCGCTCCACACCCTCGGCGACGACCCGTAGGTCGAGGGCTCGGGCCATCGCCACGATCGCCTCGATGATCGCCCGGTCGGACTGCCCTGCGCCGATCTGGTCGACGAAGGTCTTGTCGATCTTGAGGGTCGACACCATGTCGAACTGCTTGACGTAGCTCAGCGACGACTGGCCGGTGCCGAAGTCGTCGATGGCGAGGCCGACGCCGATGTCGCGGATGTCGCGCAACCGACCGATGCCGTCCTTGAGGTGGTCGACGATCGTGTCCTCGACGATCTCGAGCACGAGCTGCTCGGGCGGCAGCCCGCTCCAGGTGAGGATGTCCTGCACGAGAAACGGGAAGTTGGCGTCGAGGAGCTGCTGCTCGGCGACGTTGACACTGATCTTCACGTCGCGGGCGTCGGGGCTGAGGTGGTTCCAGACGGCGAGCTGGGCGCACGCTTCGCGCAACACCAGTTCGCCGATCCGGCTCATCATGCCGGCCTCTTCGGCCACGGCCAGGAACTGTCCGGGGCTCATCTCGCCGCGGGTTGGGTGCATCCACCGGACGAGGGCCTCGAAGCCGTAGAGACGCTTGGTGCGAACGTCGACCAGGGGCTGGTAGACGACCGAGAGCTGGTCTTCCTCGAGGGCCTTGTTGAGGTCGCGTTCGATGTCGAGGCGGTCGATCACCTGGAGGCGTTGGGCCTCGTCGAACATCGCGTAGCCCGACTTCGCCTTCTTCGCTTTGTACATCGCCGCGTCGGCGTCGCGCACCAGGTCCTCGCCGCTGCGAACGTCCCCGGGACGAGCGACGGTGACGCCGATCGACGTACCGATCACCTGCGAGCCACCCCGCAACGAGACGGGTTCCTCGAAGGCCCGCAGGATCTGCCGGGCGACGGCCTCGACCGAGGCATCGGTGAGCAGCTCCCGGCAGACGACGACGAACTCGTCACCCCCGAAGCGGGCAACGACGTCGCTGCTTCGAACGGCTCGTCGCAGCCGGCTGGCGACGATCTTGAGCAACTCGTCGCCGGCGTCGTGTCCCATCGAGTCGTTGATGACTTTGAAACGATCGAGATCGAGGAAGAGCACGCCCAGCACCGTGTCGGACTTGCGGGCCTTGGCGATCGAATGGTCGAGCTCGGTCCACAGACCGACCCGATTGAGCAGGTCGGTGAGCTGGTCGGTGCGGGCGTCGCGCTCCGCCGTGGCGAACTTCTCCGACTCGTGGCGGTTGGCCCAGGTCGACCAGAGGGCGCTGACGCCGGCGCTGATCGCGGCGAACGCCCCGGTCGAGGCGGCGATCACCAGCTGTGATTGGGTGAGTTCGCGCAGGAAGAACACCACGGCAATGAACACGCCGGTGCCGGCGATTCCAGAACCGATGATCAGTCCGGGGGATGTCCCCAGGCGGTGCTCGCTCATCCTGCTACCTAACGGCCAGATGTCGCAGATCTTGAGCTGCTCAGGTCGACGCCGTCGGTGCCGATAGACGAACTGATGTCCTCCGACGCGCCCACGCCGGACAACGTGCCTGTCGACTCGCCCGTCGACAGCCGAGCTGATGCCCCTGGACGGCCCGACCAGAGCGGAGCCGCGCCCGACCTCGCCCGCTCCCGTCACGGTCTGCTGGCCGAGGCGTTCGAGACCTTGGCCTTGGCCATGGGCCCGTTCATCGACCAACGGATGAGCGACTACTTCCACGAGGAGTTGTCGTGGGAGGAGACGGCGGCGAACCGGATGGGGCGAGCCCACGATCACGGCGCCACCGATCCGCTGTTCCAGCTGTTGGTGTTGCGCCGATTCTGGGGCCCGGTGTTCGCCGACTTCTTCGGCGAGGACCTTCGGCCGCTGATCGGGCAGATCATCGAGGCCCGGAACCTGTGGGCCCACTTCAACCTGCCCGACGACGCCGACTACATCGACCGGATGTTGCTCACCATCGAGCGACTCGTGGCGCCGGTGGCACCCGACGCCACGTCGGGCCTTCGCGGCCTGCGCACTCGCCTGCGGAACCCCTCGCCGTCGCCCGAGGACCTCGATGCCGTTCCCACGGTCGACAGCGATCGGTTGCGCAACCAGTTGGCGGAGAGCGAGGGGGCATTCTCAGAACTCCAGGACGAGTACAACGACCTCGCCGCCCAACTCGAGGTGTCGCGCAAGGCAGCGCTCGGCCGACAGCACCGGATCACCACGATCGAACAGCAGTTGTCGGCCGTGCACAACCGCTCCGACATCCTGGCCGCCTACCTCGAGGAGGAGCGGAGCACCCGCCAGCGCATCGAGTGGCTCTTCGTCGGCCTGATCGCGGCGCTGATGGTGCTGATGCTGCTCGTCGCCGGCTGATCGCCGGCGCCCGACCTCGCGGCGGCGGCACGACCGTCTTTGGGAGGTCGGCCCCGCTGTCGTAGCGTGGCCCGCCATGGAACTACGTCTCGATGGCAAGGTCGCGCTCATCACCGGAGGATCGAGGGGCATCGGCAAGGAGATCGCCCGCACGTTTGCCGAGGCGGGCGCCAGGGTGATGATCGTCTCCCGCAAGGCGGAGACGCTCGAGGAGGCGGCCGCCGAGATCGGCCACGGCTGCGCCTGGCACTCGGCCAACATCGGCGACGCCGAGAGCGCCCAGGCCGCGGTGGCCGCCACGATCGAGGCCTTCGGCGGTCTCGACATCCTCGTCAACAACGCCGCCACCAATCCCTACGCCGGGCCGATGATCGACGTCGACCTGGCCCGCTGGGACAAGACGATCCAGGTCAACCTCACCGCTCCCCTGCTGTGGACCCAGGCCGCATGGAACGCCGCGATGAAGGAATCGGGAGGAGTCGTCCTCAACATCTCCTCGGTCGGCGGGCTGATGACCTCCCCGGTGCTCGGCGTCTACGACCTCACCAAGTCGGCGCTCATCCACATGACCCAGCAGCTGGGCGCCGAGCTCGGCCCCAAGGTGCGGGTCAACGCCATCTGCCCCGGCCTGATCAAGACCGACTTCGCCCGCATGCTCTGGGAGGGTGAGCGGGGCGTCGAGGTCGCGAAGCAGTATCCGCTCGGCCGCCTCGGCGAGACCGCCGACATCGCCGGCGCTGCCCTCTACCTGGCGGCCGACACCGGTTCGTGGATCACCGGCCAGCACCTCGTGCTCGACGGAGGCGGCCTCGTGCGTTTCGACGGCGCCGAGGGCGAGGGCGCCTGATCTCCGTCGTGGCGCAGATCACGCCATGATGAGGCGGTGAGTCTGCGCATCGGCCGCTTCGGGGGCATCCCGATCACCGTGCAACCGAGTGTGATCGTCGTGACGACGATCGCCGCCGTCGCGCTCTACCTCCGATTGCCGTCGCTCGAGCCCCGGATCACCACCACCGGTCGACTCGTGGTCGCCGGCTTCACCTGCCTGGCCTTCGTGGCATCGATCCTCCTCCACGAGGTGGGCCACGCCCTCGTGGCGCGCCGCCATCGGGTGGGGGTCGCCGAGATCTCGCTGTGGCTGTTCGGCGGTGTGGCCAAGCTGACCTCGCAGGCGCCGACCCCGCGAGCCGAGTTCCAGATCGCGATCGCCGGCCCGGCCACCAACCTCGTGCTCGGGGCCGGCTTCGGCCTCGCCGGCGTAGCGGCGACCGCGATCGACGCCGCCGGGTCGCGGTTGACGGCCTCGACGATGCTGTCGCTCTGTCTCGTCAACATCGCCCTCGGCCTCACCAACCTGGTGCCGGCGGCCCCGCTCGATGGCGGCCGGGTGCTGACCGCGGTGTTGTGGCGTCGGCTCGGACAACCCGAGCCGGCCCGACTGTTCTCGGCCCGGATCGGCCTCGTCGTCGGCATCGTCGGCACGGCTGTCGCGGCCGCCCTGCTCGTCCGGAGCGGCTTGTCGACCTGGTTGCTCGCCACCCTCGCCACCACCGCCGTGGTCGCCTGGGCAGCCCGATCGGAGATCGCCGGGGCCACCGTGCGGCACCGGCTGTCGACCACGACGACCGAGGCCCTGATGGTGCGCCGCCCGGCGTCGGTGAGCGCCGCCTGGAGCGTCGAGGAACTGCTGCGGTGGGCCGGAGACGAGCAACTCCACGTGGCCTGCCCGGTCACCCGTTGGAACAACCAACCCGTCGGCATCATCGTCCCCGCCGCCGGCCTCGACGTCGACGTGCCCGCTCGGTCGTGGACCAAGGTCGCCGACCTGATGGTCCCCAACGAGCGCATCGTGCGGGCATGGAGCAACGAACCGGTGGAGCGGGTGCTCGACCGGGTCGAGGACCAACGGGTGGCGGCGGTCGTGGTCCACGACCCGGCCGACGGCCGGTGGGTCGGCACCCTCACCGACGCCCAGACCACCCCCCTGTTCCAACCGTCGGGTATCTGGGGTTCGCTCGGAGCCGCACACTACGCTCGCCGCTGATGAGCACCGAGGCCGCACCGTCGACGAAGGCGGCCGTTTCGACCTCGCCGACGACGACGGCCGAAACGGCGCTGTCAGCGGGCATGCCACCGTGGGTCCGTCGAGCGATCTTCCTGTGGTGGGGCGTCTTCGTCGCCCTCTGGGTGGCCAGGGGCGTCGTGCACGAACTGCGAGGCCTGCTCGTCCAGATCGTCGTCGCGCTCTTCGTGTCGTTCGCTCTCGAGCCGCTGGTCGACCGGCTCGAGCAGCGCGGCCTCGGCCGAGGCCTGGCGACCGCGGTCTCCCTGTTCGGATTCATGATCGCCGCCGGCGCCTTTCTCGCGGCGATGGGCCGGCTGATCGCCACCCAGCTGACCGACCTGATCGCCGAGTTGCCCGACACGATCGTGTCGGGGCAGCGCTGGGCCGACGATGTACTCGGCGTGACCGTCGACGCCGAGTTCCTCGTCGAGCGGTTTCAGGAGGGTGGCGACGCCGCCGGTTACGCCAGCGACATCGCCGAACGCTTGCTCAGCGCCGGCACGACCGTCGCGTCGGTGTTGTTCCAGCTGCTGACGATCGTGTTGTTCACCTTCTACTTCACCGCCGACGGCCCTCGGCTGCGTCGCGTGATCTGCACGGTGCTGCCGCCCCGCCGCCAGCTCGAGGTACTGCGGGTCTGGGAACTCGCGATCAACAAGACCGGCGCCTACATCACCAGCCGCCTGATCCTCGCCGTGTGCAGCGGGGTGTTCCATTGGGTGGTCTTCCAGCTCCTCGGGCTGCCGAGCGCCGTCGCTCTCGCCGTCTGGGTCGGTGTCGTCTCGCAGTTCATCCCGACGCTCGGCACCTACCTCGCCGGCGTCTTGCCGGTGCTCGTCGCGCTGGGCAACGACCCGTCGAAGGCGCTGTGGGTGCTCGGCGCCGTGCTCGTCTACCAGCAGGTCGAGAACTACGTCCTCCAGCCCCGGATCACGGCTCAGACCCTCGATCTCCATCCAGCGGTGTCGATCGCCGCGGTGCTCGCCGGCACCAGCCTCTTCGGCGCCCCGGGCGCACTGCTGGCCCTGCCGGTCGTCGCGACGGCAGGAGGCTTCTTCACCGCCTACGTCGAACGACATCCGGTGGTCGAGAATCGGCTGCTGGCTGCCCAGGCCGGCGAGCCGCTCCCGGTCGAGCGGGCCGCCGACGCCGCCGAGGCCGCGGGTCGAGCCGTGGCCGGAGCCGTGACCGACGACGACCGGGACCAAGCGCCCGGCGCGCGGGAACAAGGCGAGTGAGCGACGGGTTGATGGTCTTCGATGAACGCTTCTCCCGACTCCGATGCCGGCATCACCGTCTACTGGCGCCCCGGCTGCCCCTTTTGCATGTTCCTCGACCGCGGGCTGAAGAAGCTCGGGATCGAGGCGGAGCGGCGCAACATCTGGGACGACCCGGAGGCGGCGGCCACGGTGCGTTCGATCGCGAACGGCAACGAGACCGTGCCGACCGTCGTCGTCGGCTCGTGGGGCATGGTCAACCCCTCAGCGAAGGAGGTGCTGGCGGCGATGAAGCGCGAGGCGCCTCACCTCGTGCCGGCGAAGCACGCCTGAGGGCACGTCTGCCCAAACTGAATCTCGTTCAGTGCACATCGATACGACGATTCGTCGTATATTACTCAGCTGACAACACCGGTTTGGCGACCGATGCGTGTGGAAGACCCACCAGCCAGGTGGGTGTCGACGCGTGTGCGGCGCTACGACCGGCCATCACCGCACAACAGAAAGGCGATCGATGTCGAACGACACCGGACGCAAGGCCCTTCACGCCTATGTCAGCGACGACGCTCACGAACAGTGGCACGGTTTCGCTGCTGAACAGGGCGTGAGCGTGAGTGCCGTCCTCGAGGCCCTGGCCCCAGAACTCGATCTAGAACAGTTCGACGGCGAGCAACCTCTGACGAGCCGTCTCGACGAGGTGGTGCGGGCGGCACGCAAGATCGACGCCCAGCGTCGCCGTCGCCGCCGCTGACCCGGCCCGAGATCGAGACACGAGCACCCTGAGCGATCTGGACCAACCGCACGATCTCGGCGGGTCCGACGATCTCGATCTCAAGGACGCGGCGGCCCAGCTCGGCGTCCACTACATGACGGCGTACCGCTACGTACGCTCCGGTCGACTCCCCGCCCGCAAGTCGGGCGGGGTGTGGCGGGTCTCCGCCGACGACCTCCGCCGCTTCGGTGACGAGGCGGCCTCATCGTCCGACACCACCCCCGACGGCGGCCCGCCCCCGGCCGCTGTTCGGTCGGATCGCTGCCGTCGACTCGCCGACCGCCTCGGCGCGGATGACGAGCCCGGCGCGATGCAGGTGGTCAACGAAGTGCGTTCGGCGACCGAACCGTGGCGGGTCCACGTCGATCTCCTCGCGCCGGCCCTGCTCGACATCCGAGCCGACTCGCCGAGCGGCCTGCGCTCGCGTCGAGCCGACGCGACCCTCCTCCGCCTCCTCGGCCGCCTGTCCGGCGCCGCCCAGGCCGGGCCGAGCACCGGGCTGACCGTGCTGGTCACCGCCCGGGAGGGCACCCACGACCAGGCGGGCGTCGCCCTCGTCGCCGACACCTTCCGGGCGATCGGGCATCGGGTCGCCGACCTCGGCCCCCACACCCCGCTCGACGCGCTGGCGTCCTCGGTCGAGAAACTCCGACCCGACGTGGTCGCCATGGTCGACTCGCCCGACCGGAGCGAGGCCGTGCTCCTGGCCGGCAGCGAGGTGACGACGGTCCACCTCGAGGTCGCCCACCTCATCCCCCAGCGGGATGATCCGACTCGGTACGATCTCCCGAGCCCCATCATCGTCCACGGCGGACAGGACCGGGCGCTCGAACGGCTGATGGGCCCCTTGGTGGGCGCCCGCCGATCCGGCTGAGCACCCGCTCCCGCCCCCGAACAGTCGTTCGGTAGGCTGGTCTGCCTACCCCCGCCGAGGCCCACCGCCCGTCTCCCGTCCGAGGCCCCTCCCGCATGCCCTCCGATCCCGATCAGCCAGAGTTCGCCTCCTATGCCCGCGAGGTGATCGACGTCCCGGTCGCCGACGAGCTCGGTGAGTCGTTCCTCGCGTATTCGCTCTCGGTCATCACCAGCCGCGCCATCCCCGACGTGCGCGACGGCCTCAAGCCGGTGCAGCGCCGCATCCTCTACTCGATGTTCCGGATGGGCCTGCTGCCCGACCGCCCCCATCGCAAGTGCGCCCACGTCACCGGCGACGTGATGGGCAAGTACCACCCCCACGGCGACGCCGCGATCTACGACGCCCTGGTGCGCCTCGGTCAGGACTTCGCCAAGCCGGTGAAGCTCGTCGACCCGCAGGGCAACTTCGGTTCGCTCGACGACCCGCCGGCCGCCCAGCGCTACACCGAGTGCCGCCTGACCGACGCCGCCCTCGACCTGATCGGCGAGCTCGACGAGGAGACGGTCGAGTTCCGTCCGACCTATGACGGCGAGACGACCGAGCCGGCCTACATGCCGTCGCTCCTGCCCAACCTGTTGGTCAACGGCACCTCGGGCATCGCCGTGGGCATGGCCACCAACATGCCGACCCACAACCTGCGCGAGGTCTACGAGGCCATCAAGCTGGTGATGACGAAGCGGCGACCCAGGCCGACGATCGACGAGCTGATGGAGGTGCTGCCGGGCCCCGACTTCCCGACCGGCGCGATCGTCGTCGACGACGACCTGCGCGAGGCCTACGAGACGGGGCGTGGCACGTTCCGGATGCGAGCCCGCGCCCAGGTGATCGACGTGACCCGGGCCCGCAAGGGCCTCGAGTTCACCGAGCTCCCCTACCTCGTGGGCACCGAGCGGGTGATCGCCAAGATCAAGGACCTGGTCAACTCGGGCAAACTCAGCGGCATCTCCGACGTGAAGGATCTCTCGGACCGCCACAAGGGCACCCGGCTCATCGTGGAGTGCAAGACGAGCGTCAACCCCAACCTGTTGCTCCAGCAGCTCTACAAGCTCACGCCCCTGGAAGACTCCTTCGGGATCAACAACGTGGTGCTGGTCGAGGGCGTGCCGACGACGCTCGGTCTCTACGACCTGTGCCAGCACTACGTCACCCATCGGCTCGACATGGTGGTGAAGCGGTCGGAGTACCGGCTCCGCAAGGCTCGCGAACGACTGCACGTCCTCGAGGGCTACGTCATCGCGATCGACAACATCGACCTGGTGATCTCGATCATCCGCAACGCCCCCAACGGCACCGCTGCCCGCCAGGGGCTGATGGAGGCCCTCGAGCTCACCGAGACGCAGGCCGAGGCGATCCTCGAGCTGCGCCTGCGCCGCATCACGGCCCTCGCCTACGACGAGGTCGTCGAGGAGAAGGTGCGACTCGAGACCGAGATCGAGGACCTGCTCAAGATCCTCGGTTCCGAGCAGCGACAGCGCACGATCGTGATCCGTGAGCTCGGTCGGGTCGTCGAGGACTACGGACGCGAACGCCGCACCACGATCATCACCCCCGGCGAGATCCCCTCCCTCGAGGCGCTCCAGGAAGAGGCCGTGGCCGAGATCCCCGACGATCCCTGCGTCGTCGGCCTCTCCACCTCCGGCGTGTTGGGCCGCGAAGCGCTCGGCGCCTCGAAGTCCTATGCACCGGGCCGTCACGACGTGATCGACACGGTCGTCGTCACCACGCTGCGCTCCCCCGTGCTCGCCATCACCTCCCAGGGCCGACTGCTCTCCACCACGGCGGTCGACATCCCCGAGGTCGGCGGCCGAAGCCGTGGCAAGGACGCCTCCGAGGTCATGGCGGCGGACAAGGGCGAGCAGGTGGTCACCATCGTCGGAGCCGATCCCGCCGCCGAACCGATCATGCTGGTGACCGCCCAGGGCCAGGCCAAGCGCGTCGAGCGCACCACCCTGCTCGAGCTGGCCGGCGGCAAGTCGGTGATGAAGCTCGCCGACCGCGACCGCATCGTCGCCGCCTTCCCCGTCGCCGAGGCCGACGACGTCGTGTTCGTCGCCTCCGATGCCCAGGCGCTCCGTACCGCGGCGGCCAACATCTCGGTCCAGGGCCCGGCCGCCAAGGGCGTCGCCGGCATCGGACTCAAGGGCAACGCCCGCGTCGTCGCCGCCGGCGTCGCCAACGCCGAGGCCGTGATCATCTCGGTCACCGACCTCGGCACCGCCAAGTCGACCTCGGTCGAGGAGGTCCCGGTGAAGGGTCGCGGCACCGGCGGCGTGCGGCTCACCAAGTTCGCCGACGAACAGCGCATCGACCTCGCCTGGGTGGGCGTGCCGGAACGCATCGTCGCCATCGTCGGCCAGACCGACGCCCCGACCAAGCCCGACGCCACCCCCGAGTCGTTCGTGCTCCGCCCCACCCGCCGCGACGGCAAGAGCTCCGCCACGCCCCGTCGCCTGCTCAACATCGGCTCGCTGCGGTGGTAGCCGCCCGCACCCCGAGGAAGGCCTGAACGATGGCGAAGAAGAAGAGCAGCGATTACGACTCCTCCCACATCCAGATCATCGAGGGTCTGGACGCGGTCCGGAAGCGCCCCGGCATGTACATCGGCGGCACCGGCAGCGACGGCCTCATGCACCTCGTGTGGGAGATCATCGACAACGGCGTCGACGAGGCCGCCGCGGGCTACGCGTCCCACATCGAGGTCACCCTCCACAAGGACGGATCGGTCGAGGTCAGCGACGACGGGCGCGGCATTCCGATCGACAAGAAGCCCGACGGGCGCAGCGCCCTCGAGGTCGTGTTCACCGAACTCCACGCCGGCGGCAAGTTCGGCTCCGGCGCCTACTCGGCATCCGGTGGCCTCCACGGCGTGGGTGCGTCGGTCGTCAACGCCCTGTCGGCCAAGGTCGTCTCCGAGGTCGACCGTGACGGCGCCACCTGGCGGCTCGTCTTCAGCGAGCGGGCGCCCGGCAACTACCTGAAGAACGGGACGTTCAAGCCGGGCTCGAAGCTCGCCAAGGTCAAGCAGATCCCGGCCAGCCGCACCGGCACCAGGGTGCGCTTCTGGCCCGACCTCGAGGTCTTCGACGCCGAGGCCCAGATCGACTACGAGCGGGTGCGCGACCACGTCGCCCGCGTCTGCTTCCTCGTGCCCGGCCTGGCCGTGAAGCTGCACGACCGGCGGGGCGAGGGCCGCGAGCCCGAGGAGTTCGTCGCCGCGGGCGGCCTGGCCGACTACGTCGACTACCTGTCGATCGGCGAGGCCGTGAGCGACATCATCACCATCCACGACGAGTCGTCGTTCGAAGAGAAGGTGCCGGTCGACGGCAAGATGCAGGTCGTCACCCGCCCCTGCACGATCGACCTCGCGTTCCGGTGGGTGAAGGGCTACGACACCAACATCGTCAGCTTCGTCAACACGATCCCGACCTCCGAGGGCGGCACCCACGTGAAGGGCTTCGAGCGCGCCCTGCTCAAGGTGTCGAACGACATCCTGCTGAAGGACGCCCGCAAGCTGAAGAAGCTGGCCAAGGACGGCAACGACCGCGCCACCTCGCCCGACGTGCAGGAGGGGCTGGTCGCGGCGGTGAAGGTGACGTTCCCTGAGCCGCAGTTCAAGGGCCAGACCAAGCAGGAGCTCGGCACCCCGGCGGCCCAGACCCTCACCTACGAGGCGATGAAGAACGGCTTCACCGCCTGGGCCGAGGGCGGTGGCCGCAAGGCCCAGATCACCTCGGTGCGCGAGAAGCTCACCCAGGCCGTGCTCAACCGGGTGATGGCCAAGCAGCAGCTCGAGGCCCGCCGCCAGGCCAGCAGCCTCAGCTCGAACGGCATGCCCGACAAGCTCGCCGACTGCCGGATCCACGGGATGGACGCCGAACTCCTGATCGTGGAGGGCAACTCGGCGGCCGGCCCGGCCAAGCAGGGCCGCAACTCCGAGATGATGGCGGTGCTGCCCCTGCGGGGCAAGGTCGTGAACGCCGGCAAGGCGAGTCTGAAGCAGGTGGTCGAGAACGCCGAGGCCCAGGCCCTGATCACGGCGATCGGCGGCGGTTCGGGTCGTGACTTCAACCTCGAGTCGACCCGCTACGGACGCATCATCATCCTGTGCGACGCCGATGTCGACGGGTCCCACATCCGCACCCTGCTGCTCACCCTCATCTACCACCACATGCGGCCCCTGCTCGAGGCCGGCCGGGTGTATGCGGCGCAGCCGCCGCTGTTCGCGATCAAGCACCGCAAGGAGATGCACTACGCCTACTCCGACGCGGAGCGGGCCGAGATCTCCGAACGGATCGGGGTCGAGCTGTCGAAGTGGAAGCGGTTCAAGGGTCTGGGCGAGATGAACGTCGAGGAGCTGGCCGAGACCACCCTCAACCCCGAGACCCGGGTGCTCAAGCGCATGTCGATGGGCCACGGCGAGCAGGCCGCCGAGGCCAGCCGCCTGTTCAGCGTGCTGATGGGCAACGACGTGTCGACCCGCCGCGAGTACATCATCGACCACTCGAGCCTGATCGACCACGAGACGCTCGACATCTGACCCGGACCCACCGGCTACCACCGAGCGCCAGCCCCGGCGGCTGACTCCCGGGCCCGCCAACTTCCGGTGCCGCGAACTCGTACGAGTTTGCGTCAGATCTGACCAGAACTCGTACGAGTTCGAGCGTCAGCCCGCCCCGGACGCCTCGACGGCCGCAGCGTCGCCGATGGCCGGGGCGTTCGCGAGAGCCGACAGCGCCTCGAAATGGCGGTCCAGGGCGGTCTTGCCGGGCTTGGTCGGGGAATACCACGTCTGCCGGTCGGCGCCCTTACCCGTCTTGCGGACGGTGGCGTAGCCGGCGTCGACGATGGCCTTCATCTGCTTCGACAGATCGGAGTCACTGAGCTCGAGGGTGTCGCGCACGAACGCGAACTCGATCTGACTGACCGCGCCGAGCATGCCCATGATCGCCAACCGTTTCGGGGGCGTGAGCACCGGGTCGAGGGCGTCGAGCACCGCTACTCCCCCGCGCCCGGCTCGGCCGCCGACTCGATCCCGGCCTCGGCCTCGGCCTGACGTCCGGCGATGGCGTAGCGCCGTTCGTAGTCCCAAGTCACAAGCGGCAAGGCGACGCCAGCCAGCAGGCTCGCGACCCACCAGTTCACTCCAATGAAGACCACGACGACGGCGACGACCGAGAGCCCGTAGACAAGCAACCAGAGGCGGAACGCCGACCTGATCGGCGTCGGCGCCGCCGACATCGAAGGCACGACCCCGCGGCGCTTCTGCTGGTAGGCGACGAAGGCGCCGATCAGCGCCGCCCCAACGAGTTGCGCTCCGATCTGCACCCAGTCGCCGGCGGCGAACGACGCCGTGTACAGCGTCGCCCACAGCCCGGTCGCCACCAGGAGCCAGCGAGGCGTCGCTGGGCCTCGGGTGTAGACGAGCACCTGCGCTCGTCGCGCCGACGCAGCTGCTTCGGCCGGGTCGGGAAGGTTCGGATACGCCGCTTGAGTTTCCATGTTGGAAACTCAAGCGTTCTCTTTCCAGATTGTCAAGAGAAAATTCAGGGCAGCCGGCGGAGCATTCGACGCTCGTCGCTGCACGGGTGGATCGACACGCCGCTGCCGTCGGGCCAGTCGTCGAACCCGGCGCTGCGGTAGAGCCGCTCGGCCGGGTCGTTGCCGAGGGTGACGTAGAGCCCGATGCCGGCGGCGTCGACGTCTCGTGCCCACTCGATCAGACCGTCGACCAGCCGACGCGCCACACCTCCGCCACGAGCTTCGGGTCGGACCCACATCGAGACCATCTCGGGGAACTCCGCATCGCTCGGCCACCAGGCCCCGATCAGGCCGACGACCTCGCCGTCCTGTTCGGCCAGCAGGTAGCACGACCCTGCGCCGGTGGCGGCCGCTCCCGCCCGCGCCTGCCACTCCTCGTCATCGAACGCGACCTCGCGCTCGTACGTCGACCCGAACGCGCCCGGATCGGTCGACAGTGCTGCCAGCCGCAGCGACCGGAGCAGCCGCCAGTCGTCCATGGTGATCCGCCGGATCGAAGGAGGTGAGCAAGCTGGGTCCGCCCACCGCGACGCAGTCGTCATGGGACGAGTATCGCCCACGGGACTCCCTGGCTGTGCCGCTTTCCGCTGCCCCGCTCGCCGCCCCATGAGATCTGCGCCATCCTTGTCGCGTGGCAACCCCCGCCTTTCGGTTCGGCGACTTCGAGGTCGACGTCGAGCAGTTCCAAGTCCGCCAGGCCGGTGCACCGGTGCACGTCGAGCCGCAGGTCTACGACGTGATCGCGCACCTCGTCGCCAACCGCCACCGGGTGGTGACCAAGGAAGAGATGCTCGACGCCGTCTGGGGTGACCGCTTCGTCTCCGAGTCGACGCTGTCGACCCGCATCAACATGGCCCGCAAGGCGCTCGGCGACGATGGGCGCCGGCAGGCCGTGATCAAGACCGTCTTCGGCCGCGGCTTCCAGTTCGTCGCCGAGGGCGTGGACGACGACGGCCCTGACGAGGACAGCCCTGGCGCGAGCCAGCCGCCGACGCCCAGGACGCGCGACGTCATCCGCTTCGTCGAGACCGACGACGGCGCCCGCCTCGGGTACGCAACGTCGGGCGACGGTCCGGTGCTCCTCAAGGCCGCCAACTGGATGACCCATCTGGAGTTCGATCGCGAGAGCCCGATCTGGCGGCACTGGATCGACGACCTCAGCACCCGCTGCAGCCTGATCCGCTACGACGAACGAGGCTGCGGCCTCTCGGACTGGGACGTCGACGACTTCACCTTCGACACCTGGGTGCGCGACCTCCACACCCTCGCCGACCACCTCGAACTCGAACGCTTCCCCCTCCTCGGCATCTCCCAGGGGGCGGCCGTCGCGATCGCCTTCGCTGCGCAGTTCCCCGAGCGGGTCAGCGGGCTCCTGCTGGTCGGGGCCTACCCGCGCGGCCGGCTGGTGCGGGCGACGACCGAGGACGAGCTCCGTCAGGCGGCGCTCGACGTCGAGCTGGCGCGAGCCGGCTGGGGCATCCCCGACTCGCCCTTCATGCAGGTGTTCGCGTCGCAGTTCATGCCCGACGCAGACCGCTCGCAATGGAACGCCTTCAACGACCTCCAGGCGAAGACCACCTCGCCCGACAACGCCGTGTCGTTCCTCGAGACCTTCGCCCACATCGACGTGACCGACTTCGCTCCGAAGGTCGAGTGCCCGACCTTGCTCGTCCACTCACGCGACGAACTCCGCGTGCCGGCCGCCAATGCGTGGGAGATCGCGTCGCTGATCCCCGACGCCGAGCTGGTCTCGCTGCCGAGCCGGAATCACATCCTGCAGGCCGACGAGCCGGCTTGGGACCGGTTCCTCTCGGTCGTCGACGAGTTCCTCGCCACCGTCGCCCCGTCCTGACGATCCAGCCGGTGATCTCGGAGCACCGCGGCGAGCCGACGGTGGGCCCGATACGACCGTGACTTGACCGTGCCGACACTGATGCCGAGTCGGTCGGCCACCTCGGCGTGGGTGAGACCGTGGAGGTGGTGGAGCCGCACGACGTCTCGTTCACCGTCGGGGAGGTGCTCGATGGCGGCCCTCACGGCCCACCGGGTGGCGAGCCGCTCCCCGACGCTGGCGGGGTCGGTGAGGTCGTCGCTCGACCGCAGCAGCTCGGGCTCGTCGAGCGGCGCGCCCGCCGGCCGCCGACCGGCATGGCGGAGCGCATCGATCGCGGTGTTGCGGGCGATCCGGAACAGCCACGGCTCGATCGGCAGCCGAGGATCGAGCGTGTGCGCCCGACGCCACGCCCGCAGCCAGGTCTCCTGCGCCACGTCCTCGGCCAATCGACGATCGCCGACCACGCGACGGGCAGCTGCCAACACTCGGGCGCCGTATCGGGCGTGGAGCTCTCGGATCGCCGCCTCGTCACCGGCGGCGAACCGCCTCGCCAGCCGGGCCACCTCGGGATCCACGGACGGCTCCGACCCTGCCGTTCCCTCCGAACGCAGCAGGGCCGAAGCGGTCGACGGTTGCCGCTCGCGCCGGACCGAAGGACGGGCGAGGCGTTGCTGCCGGTCTCGGTCGATGTACTGGTGCCGCATGGGAACCATCCTGAGCGACACAGGTTTCGGGGTCTTGGAGGACTTCTCCAGATCTTCTCCAGATCGAGGACGATTCCCGGAGACGGCGGCGGGCTAGGGTCGCTGCGTGGGTTGGCTCGACAAGCTCCGGTTCTGGCGACGTGACGAGGGCATCGACGTCGTCGAGGCGGTCGACGGCTTCTCGGTCGACGGCTGTTTCACCCTGCCCGACGGGTCACCGCTCGTCCCGAGCGACGCCACCGCCGACACCGACGCCAACACCGCCGTCGACACCGCCGAACCCGAATAGCCGGCCACGCAGCCCCGAACTCTCCCGCGTTCTGTTCAGTTCTGACGCGTTCGCGCTCGAGTTCGACGCAGGGCGTCCCGAGCGAGCGTCGACTCCGTAGGGTCGGCGAGATCGCGACGTGCGCGTCGCCGGAAGACCCCGGCCCGGAGCTGCACCGCATGACACGCACGATCGCCGTCGACCTCGTCAATCACCTGTCCGTCAACCACGCGGCCCGGATGGTCGATCTCGAGCGGGCTGGAATCTCGCGCTCGACGATCCGGCGCTACCTCCGCTCGGGCCTGTTGACGACCCACGCTCGGGGCGTCGTCTCGCTCGCCGAGCACCCCGACGAACACCGTGCCCGATGTGTCGCTGCGCTGCTGGCCGTCGATGGCTCGGTGCTCTCGCACCAGACGGCAGCCCAGCTCCTCGGCATCCAGGTCGACGACGGCACGGTTCACCTCTCGGCAGCGTCGGGGGCGTCGCCGCACTCCAGACCGACTTCGGGAGCCGGACGAAGCGAGGGCGTCGAGGTGCGGCACGCCGCAACCGGGCGCTGGCTTCGCTCACAGATCGGGAGCCGGTGGCCGCCGACTCGGTGCTCGAGGAGGCGTGCGCCCGCCTCCTGGCCAACGCCGGGGTCGAGGGCGTCGAGTTCCACTTCCGGCCGCCGTGGCACGACGGCGTGCAGGGGGTGGTCGACGCAGCGATCCCGTCGGCCCGACTCATCATCGAGCTCGACGGGAGGCGCTGGCACAGCACCCGAGCGGACTTCCAGCGAGACCGCGACCGTGACCGGCGAGCCGTCGAGCACGGCTGGCGAGTACTCCGGTTCACCCACGGCGACGTGATCAAGCGTCCGCAGGCCGTGATCGACAGCATCCTTGCCGCCCTCGCGTGTTCGTCGAAGTAGCCGTCGTCCGCGAACTCTGCCGCGAAAGCGTCAGAACTGAACAGAACTCGGGAGAGTTCGGGGGCGGCACTCGCGACGGCCGGGTTGGGCGCCGCGGGCGGAGGCCGGGCGGCGCCGCGCCAGCGCAGGGCAGCAGCGTCAGGGGGCGAGTTCGGGCGGGAGGGGTTGGGTGTGCACGATGCCGAGGTGCTGCACGGCACGGGTGAGTGCGACGTAGAGCCGCCGCAGCCCGCGGGCCCGGTCGGCGACGTCGGCGACGATCCCCTCCGGCTCCACCACCACGACGGCGTCGAACTCGAGGCCCTTCACTGCGTCGGCGTCGAGGACCTGCAGCACCGTGTCGCCGAGGTCGAGCTCCGCGAGCGCAGCGCCGAGTACCGCCAGGTCCTCGTCGGGGGCGACCACCCCGACCGACGTCATCCGCTCGGCCAACGCCTCGACCTCCGCCAACACCAGGCTCGTTCGCTCGTCGGCCGACGCCTCGACCACGAGGGGTTCCACGGCGCTGGGCCGCACCGACCGCGCCGGGGTGACCGTCGGCGCCGCCACCGGGACGAGCCGGTTGGCGAGATCGAGGACCGGCGCCGGCACGCGGTAGCCGACGGTCAATTCATCGATCTCGACGGTCGTGGCGTCGCGATCGACCCCGAGGTGCTCGACGGCGACCGACCAGTCGTCGACCGCCTGCACCGCGGTGGCCTGGGCGAGGTCACCGAGGATCGTCATCGAGTGGCCGCGGGCCCGGCGGCCGAGCATGCGCAACGCCATCGGGCTGTGGTCCTGAGCCTCGTCGACGACGATGTGGGCGTAGCTGGCGGCCACGCCTTGCGCCTGGGCCACGGCCTCGTCGACGAGGGGGATCTCGGCCGGTGACCACCGCTCGTCGGCCAGCTTCTTGGCGACCGGCCGAGCCAACAGATCGGCCTCGTCGTCGGCGAAGAGGCCGGCGCACGCTCGGCGCCGCTTGGTCTTCGACCGGAACAGGTCGCGCACGAGGTTCGCCCCCGACAGGGTGGGCCACATCGAGTTGAGATCCTTGGCGAACTGGGCGTCGGACGTGATGCCGCGCACGAAGTCGGGCTGGCTGGCCGGATCGACGCCGGGGCGTTCCCGCTGACGACGCCACGCCTCCTGAGCCAACAATTGCCGGAACACCTCACGCCCCGCGTTCGACGGCAGGTCGCGGGCGAGGGCCGTCTTCATCAGGGCGTCGACGTCGGCCCCGGCGAGCCGGATCTTGGCCACGCCGCTCCGCAGCTCGAGTTCATCGGGCACCTTGCGGCTCGCTGCGACGAGGTTGGCGATCACGCCCGCCATGCGGGGGTCGCCCTTCACGTGGGCCACCTCGTCGGCGTCGGCGGGCCGATCGCGTTCGGTCGCCAGCCGATAGCGAGCCGCCATCAGTCCGGAGAGCGTGTTCTGCGAGACCGACGTCTCCCCCAGCGACGGCAGCACGTCGGCGATGTAGCGGAGGAACCCTCGATTGGGTCCGATCACCAGCACGTTCTGGTCCATGAACCGTTCGCGTTCGGCGAAGAGCAGGAAGGCCGCCCGGTGGAGGCCCACCGCGGTCTTACCGGTGCCGGGTCCGCCCTGGACCACGACGAGCCGGTCGAGCTCGGCCCGGATGATCACGTCCTGCTCGCCCGCGATCGTGGCGACGATGTCGCCCATCCGCCCGGTGCGCTCGCGATCGAGTTCGGCCAGCAAGGGGTCGGGCAGACCGCCGCGGACCTCACCGTCGGGGTCGGTCAGGTCCTCGTCGGCGACAGCGACGACCTCGCGGCCCTCGACGCTGAGGCGCCGACGGAACTCGAGCCCGCACGGGTCGACGGCAGTCGCTCGGTAGAACGGGGCGGCGATGGGGGCTCGCCAGTCGACGACGAACGGGGCGCCGTCGGCGGCCTCGACGTGCCGGCGTCCGACCACCCACTCGTCGTCGCCGTCGGCGATCCGGCCGAACGCCAGCGGGCCGGCACCCGCGGTGAGCGCGGCCTGCCGTTGTTGCATCTTCCACTGCGCGACGCGAGCGTCGGCGGTGTTCTCGTCGCGGACCGCCCGGTCGGCGACCGCCCGCACCTCGTCGGCGCGAGCCTGCATCGCCTCGAGCAGTCCGTGGGCGCGATCGAGCATCGCCTGTTCGATGGCGAGGGCGTCGCCGTCGTCCGGGCGGGTCATGTCCGGGTCATGTCACGAGAGGTCGATCTCGCCGCCGAGGCGGCGATAGAGCCCGAAGAGTCCCGCGCCGTAGATCGCCGTGGCGAGCGACGACACGATCGACGAGACGAACTGCATCCCGATGAAGGCGATCGGGCCGCCGAAGAGGTCGCCGAACACCAGCACGTCGGCTTCGGGATCGAACTGCTGCTGGCTGGTGAAGGGGAACGAGAGCGCCGACAGCGCGAAGTTGGAGGCGAACCCGAGCAGCACGAGCAGCACCAATCGGCCGAACAGGCCGGCCCAGGATCCCTTGGTGAGGTTCCACGAGGCCCGCACCATCGGCGACCCCTTCGGCCCGACGGCGGCGGCGGTCGTGGCGAGCGACAGCTTGACCGCCAGCCACACGATGATCGGCAGCGTGATCAGCGCCCCGAGCGCGAAGATGCCGAAGCCGACGGCGATCCCGTCCCCGCCCCCGGTCGCCAGACCGATGGCGAGGCCGAGCAGGGCGGGTACGAGGACGACGGCGCCGATCAGGAAGCTGACGGCGAGGTTGCCGCCGGCCAGCCTGGGGATCCGTCGCACGACGTAGCGGAGGGTGGCGTCCCAGGGTTCCGGCTGTTCGGCGGCGGCCAGGGCGGACTGGCGGGCCACGGAGGCGCTGAAGAGGAAGGTGAGCAGGAACTGCACCAGGAAGGCGACGCCGGCGATCGCGACGCGCGCCGGCTCGAAGCCGCGCACCTCCTCCTCACCGGCCACGGCGACGAACGTGATCGGCGAGATCGCCCACCACAGGAGCCCGGCTGCGAGCATCGACACCGGCAGCACGAGGACGACCATCAAGGTGAAGAGGTGGCCGAGGCGAGCGCCGAACCAGCCGAAGAACTCCGACATCCACGAACCGACGTCACCGAGGCCTTCGCCCTCGGAGCCCTGCACCTGACCGAAGCCGCCCGGCGATTCCCCGGCCTGCCAGTCGTCGGTCCACGCCGACCCGTCCCACCAACGGGAGCCGGCACGGGTGATCGGATCGGGATACCAGCCCGGGGGCGGAAGGTCGGCCATCACTCCATCATGGCCCGCTCAGGCCTCGAAACGGCGCCCATCCAAATCGACCACGACGGCCCAGTGGTCGGACCCGACCTCGCTCGCCGACGGCTCGCCGACCCCGCCCTCGAGCCGCGCCGCGATCGGGTTGCCGAGGGGCTTCGGGTGTGGCCAACCGATGAACACGTAATCGAGACGCCGACGCGGCCAACCGGCGTCGGCGGCGTGCGGATTGCCTCGCTCCCACGTGTGGCCGGGGCGGTCCTCGACCGACGGCCACGTGTCGATCCACACCAGGTCGTCGACGTAGGGCTCGTCGAGGCCGGTCAGCCGGCGCACCTCGACGCTGTCGGGCACGGCGTTGAGGTCGCCCATCAGGAGCGGCCCGGGCGCGCCCTCGCCCAACCGCCTCATGTCGGCGGCGACCTCTCGACAGACCGCCTCGAGCTGGCGGCGACGCACCGAAGTCGCCCCGTACTGCCAGTCGAGGTGGGTGACGGCCACGAGTTGTGGACCGTGCGGCGCCGCCAGTTCGACCACGACCGCCGAGCGCACCGCCGGCGCGCCCTCGCTGCCCGGCAACGAGATGGTGCGCTGGCGCGAGATCGGCCAGCGACTGAGCACGGCGTTGCCGAAGGCCTGCGGTTCACCGTCGGTGTCGAGCGACCGGGCGGCGTGGTACCCGAGGTCGTCGGCGAGACGAGCCGCCTGGTCGCCGCCGAGCGGCCCGTCGTCGTCGGTCACGCAGTAGACCTCCTGCAGCCCGATCACGTCGGCGTCGACCCGGCGCAGTGTGTCGAGGATGACCGGCTGGCGGTCCTCCCAGGGGCCGAAGCGCCACCAGAGGTTCCACGTCATCACTCGCCAGGCGTCCAAGCCGACAACGCTAGTGGGGTTGGGACTACCGTCGGGGCGTGGCCACCGATCTGAGCTTGCATGACGCCGCCGAACGGCTCGGAGTGCACTACATGACGGTGCACCGCTACGTGCGCGAAGGGCGCCTGCCCGCCCGCAAGGTGAAGGGTCGCTGGGCCGTGACCGACGCCGACCTGCGCAGCTTTGCCGAGCCGGACCGACCGGTGGGAGCGAGCGCTCCTGCGAGCGTCGGGCGACTCGTCACCGCCCTGATCGCCGGCGACGACGCGACGTCGTGGGACACGGCCCTCGCCCTCAGCTCCGACCGTCGCCCCGACACCGTGATCGCCGAGGCGGTCGTGCCGGCGATGCGAGAGATCGGAAGCCGTTGGGAGCGGGACGAGGTCGGCGTCGACGACGAGCACCGAGCGACCGCGACGGCGACCCGTCTCGTCGGGCGACTGGGCGACCTCGGCGACCGGCGCGGCCGGCGACACGGTCATCTTGTGATCGGCGCCCCGACCGACGACGACCATTCGCTCCCGGTCGTGCTCGGCGCCGCCCTCGCCCGTCGTGAACGCTTCGCCGTCACCGAGCTCGGCGCCGACGTCACCCCCGAGGCCTTCGCCGAGGCCGCTTGCGAGGTGGCCGACGAGGCCGGAGGGTCGACCGACATCTCGGGGATCGTCGTCGCCATCGTCGTCACCTGCGATCGGGGTCGCGACGGGGCGCGGGCCGCCGCCCAAGCCGTGAGAGCGGCAGCGCCCGGGGCGTCCGTCCTGGTCGGCGGAGGCGCCGTCGGCGACGAGGCCGACGCCCGATCGCTGGGCGCCACCGAGTGGGCGCCCGGCCTGGTCGAGGCACTGAACGCCGCTCGCGGCTGAGATCGCGCTCTGTCTACCCCCCCTGTTTGTCGCGCCCGCGATCCGGGGCACGTCAGGACCAATCCGATCGCGTCCCGGCTCCGAACCCGGAGGGCTTGAGCAGCAGATTTGAGCAATGACTCAAAAACCCCTTGCCACATCGGGTCGAACGACTTACATTTAGTGCTAATTCCTCCATCCGCTGAAGAGAGCCCGCCATGGACACCGACTTCGAGCTTCACCCCGACACCGAATCCGGGTGGGCCGACCACGCACTCTGCAAGGGTCTGACCGAGGTGTTCTTCGGTCCGGCGGCCGAGCGGCCCGAGCGACGGGTCGAGCGCGAAGCCCTGGCTCGCACCTACTGCGAGGTCTGCCCGGTGATGATCCCGTGCCGCAACGCTGGCCGGCTCAACCTCGAGCACGGCATCTGGGGCGGCGAGAACGACGAGGAGCGAGCGCTCGCCGGCTACGCCCCACGCTCCCCCAGCCGCCGTTCGGTGCTCCAGGCCCGCGACAGGGCGAAGCAGAAGTTCGACCAGACCGCCTACTGATCGAGCCGGGACCGCCGCACCGCGGCGCCCGCCGCTCCCGGCACACTCTGACCGTGCGCTACGACGCCGTCCTCCTCCTCTCGTTCGGTGGCCCCGAGGGTCCCGCCGACGTACTGCCCTTCCTCCGCAACGTCACTGCGGGCCGCAACGTCCCCGACGAGCGGCTCGCCGAGGTGGCCGAACAGTACGAACTCTTCGGCGGCGTCTCACCGATCAACGACCAGAACCGGGCGCTGCTCGCCGCCATCCGAGCCGACTTCGCAGACCACGACCTCGACCTGCCCGTCTACTGGGGCAACCGCAACTGGGCGCCCTTCATCGGTGACACCGTTGCCGAGATGGCCGCCGACGGCGTGGAGCGGGCCCTCGTGTTCGTCACCTCGGCCTTCGGTTCCTACTCGGGATGTCGGCAGTACCGGGAGGACCTTGCCCGCGCCGAGGCAGCCGTCGACGACGCGCCGACCCTCGAGAAGCTCCGCCTCTACTGGAATCACCCCGGCTTCCTCGAGCCCGTCGCCGATCGGGTCGCCGAGCAGCTGCGCACGGGGACGGCCCGCCGCGTGGTGTTCACTGCCCATTCGATCCCCCTGTCGATGGCGGCTGCCTGCGACTACGAGGCCCAACTCCGGGCCGCCGCCGAGCTCGTGATCGACCTCATCGGCCAGCGCGACGACGCCGACGAGCTCGACGAGATCACCGGCTGGGATCTGGTGTGGCAGAGCCGTAGCGGGCCGCCGCAGATCCCGTGGCTCGAGCCCGACGTCAACGACCACCTCGAGGCGTTGGCCGCGGCAGGTACCGACGCGGCCACCGTGTGCCCACTCGGGTTCGTGAGCGACCACATGGAGGTCGAGTTCGACCTCGACACCCAAGCGGCCGGGACGGCTCGACGCTTGGGCCTCGACTATCGTCGGGCGGCGACGGTCGGCACCGACCCCCGCTTCGTAGCGATGGTGCGTGACCTGGTGGCCGAACGGCTCGACGAGGGCCCCCGCCTGTGGCTGGGCGACGCCGGCCCGTGGCCCGATCAGTGCCCCGATGGACACTGCGCACCGCCGCAGCGGCCGACCGGGCGCCCGTCGGTCAAGGACTGACCCGGACCGCCTGGAGCTGCAGCGTCGCCTCGTCCCAACCGACGTCGGGGAACGACGAGGGCACTCGAGCGTCGCCCCACCACTGCCCGAAGCGGCCGATCTGCCGGTCGCCGGCGAAGACGCCGCCGACGGCGAGGTTGACGATCAGCTGCATCGGCGCCGTGCGATGCGGGCCAGCGAGGGCGTCGACCGGGCCGGCGATGACGAAGACCTCCTCGCCGTCGACGAGCCAACGCAGCAATCCGGGGCGCCGCTCGAGCCGGAGGGTGTGGGGGGCTTCCGACAGCCCGGCGATCGAGGTGGCGTGGCTGGCCGACCGGAGCTGGGTGTCCCACCAGTGCAGCGAGGTGACGGCGGCATCCGGCTGCGACCCGTCGGTCTCGAGGATGTCGATCTCGTGATAGGCGCTGGTGGCGTAGCTGGGGCACCGTCCCGGCATCACACACGCTTCGGCGTCGAGCAGCCATACCGCCGGCCACAGTCCGTCACCGGCCGGCACGATCACGTCGACCTCGACGACGCCGAGGCCGACGGATTCGTCCATCACGATCAGCCCCGAGGTGTAGGGCAGTTCGTCGATCGACGGCGTCGGGTGCGGGCGAGCCGACAACGTGATGCCGGCCGGGCCGACCGTGACGGCGTCGGCGACGTAGCGCTGCGCCTCCCGGTTGGTCCACCCGATCCCGCCCTCGGAGGACGGGGGATCCTCGGGCGCCCCGGGGATCAGCGACCCCGTGATCCCGACCGTCCACGACGACAGGTCGGTGACCGACACCTCGACGAGGGGAGCGTCGGCGCCCTCGCAGGACCGTCCGGGCCTCAGCGGCACCCGCTGGTCGCAGACGTAGGCCAGCCCCGCGACGAGCATGCGGTCGGCCCGACGGGTGAGAACGAGCCGTTGGCCGTCGACGACGGGATCGAGGCCGAGAGAGCGAGCGAGGCCGGAGATCTCGGCCAGGTTGTCGGCGTCGCTACGCCCGCGGTCGACCAGGCCGCCGTCGACCAGGCCGCCATCGACACTGCCGGCGGTCTCGACGATGGCGGCCACGACGACGGCCGGATCGTCGTCGGGTCGGACCTCGGGTAGCCCCCCAGCACCTTCGAGCACGTCCCATCGGAGTCCGCTGCGTTCGAACGGCAGGCCTCTCGCCAGCAGCCCGTGAGCGATCCGATCGGCGACGGCGTCGGTCGCCGACTCATCGAGCCCGGCGGCACCGACGTCGATCGTCCAACCACCTCCGTCGTCGACCGCGCCGAGGGCGAGGGCATAGCCGCCGAGGGCTACCTCGGCGTCGGCCGTGAGGTCGTCGATCATCACGGGCTCCACGTCGAGGGTCTGCGAGGCGGAGCTCACCGCTGGACCGACGCCGGCCAGCGGCGCGAGCTGGGCGAACTCGGGAGGCTCGGCAGGCCGGAGGGCCAACCAACCGGCGACCGCCGCACCAGCCGCGACGACGGCCGCCGCAGTCCAGCGCAGCAGCGCGCGGTTCATCCGGCTCTGACCTGACTCACGGCGACCGCCCGAGCCGGGGCGACAGCCCGATTCACAGCCCGATTCACAGCCCGAACCGACGTTGGTTCCGAGACTGACGCCACTCCTCGATCTCCTCCCCCATCGGGGTCGACGGCGGCGCGGCCACGAACGGCCACAGCTCCTCGGCGATCGCCCGCCAGTCGGCGGTGGCGTCGAGCCCGGCGAACAACCCCATCAGACCCAGCGTGATGCGCTGCACCACGACGAAGGCGGGCGGCACGTTGAGCTGCTTCTTCAGCTCGCTGTCGGCCCCGGAGGAATCGAAGAGCTGGGAGATCCCGGCCGCGGCGTACTCACGGTCGATCGTCAGCTCGCCCTTCTCCAGCACGTAGGCGTAGAAATACTCGAAATAGGCGCCGACCTCGTCGTCGCTGAACGGCGCGCCCGGGGCGAGGAGCCCGGCCGCCTCGATGATCGAGCGGAAACGGCCGAGGTCGCGATCGATCACCATCGCCCGGATCAGATCCTCGAACAGCACGGTCTCGGACGGCGTGAACCGCTTGACCAGACCGAAGTCGAGGAAGGTGACCTTGCCGCCGGGTTCGAAGAGGTAGTTGCCCGGGTGGGGATCGCCGTTGAAGGCGTGGAGCCGGTAGATCGACCCGAACGAGAACCGGAAGACCGACTCGGCGATCAGGTTCCGCTCCTCCTGCGACCAGGTCTGCACCTCGGCGTAGCGGTGACCGGCGGCCAGCTCGCTGGTGAGCACCCGTGCCGTCGAGAGGTGATCGAGCACTCGGGGCACCCGGAAGAACGGATGGCGGTCGAAGAACTCGGCGTAGTACCGCTGGTTGCGAGCCTCGAGTTCGTAGTCGAGCTCCTCGAGCAGACGGGCCTTGATCTCGTCGACCACCGGACCCGAGTCGAGGCCGGGGAACAGCGCCCCCAGGCCGCCGAACAGCCAGCCGGCGTTGCCCAGGTCGGAGGCCACCGCCTTGGCCACCCCCGGATACTGCACCTTCACCGCCACGGCTCGGTCGTCGCGGGTGATCGCCCGATGCACCTGACCGATCGACGCCGAGGCGATCGGCACCGGGTCCCATTCGAGGAAGAGACGGTCGGGCGGCTCGCCGAGCTCGCGCTCGATCTGCTCGGCGGCAAGCTCGGCCGACATCGGCGGGGCCTCGTGCTGCAACGACGCCAGAGTGTCGCGCACATGCGACGGGAGGCCGGTGTCGAGATAGCTGGCCATCTGCCCGATCTTCATCATCGCCCCCTTCATCTGCCCGAGCTCGGCGGTGACGTCCTCGGCGGTGCGGAGCTGGAACTCGGTGTCGAGCGCCTCCTTGCGTTCGGCGGAGACGAACGTGCGGCGGGCCCGGTGGGCGGCGTAGCGACGCCCCGATCGGGCGCCGAGGCGGGCGAGACGGAGGTTCCGCGCCGCCAACGTCTCGCCGCCGGAGAGCCGGGCCGCGCCGTCGCCGTCGGCGAGGAATCGGCGAGCGGCAGCCGCCGCGGCGCCGACCAGCGCCAGGGCGACGACGAGTGGCGCGGCTCGGCGCTGCTTCGTGGGGGTGGGCATCGACCGAAGAGTAGGGTTCCCCCATGACATTGCGGGTGATCGACCGGCGTCGGCCGGGCCGCCGACTCCGCGACGTCGAGCGGGCTGCCTACGTCTCGCTCTGCCCGGCCGATCGGCTCGACCAGGTCCGGATCATCAGGATCCCGTTCGTGCCGGGCGGCTTCGCCGGCATCACCCTCGGAACCACCGTCTGTCTCACCCACGCCGAGCCCGCCGACGGCACGAGCAAGCTGATCGCCCACGAGCTCGTCCACGTGCGGCAGTGGGGCGAGCGTGGCGTCGTCGGCTTCCTCCGTTGGTACCTCGCCGACTACGCCCGCAACCTCCGCCGCCACCGCCGGAGTCGGCTGGCCTATCTCGAGATCGAGGCCGAGCGTGAGGCCCGACTGACCGCCGCGCTCTGGGCCCGACGCGAACTGGAACCGACGGCCGAGCCACCGACCGACGACTCGGCAATCGCCACGCCGCGTGGCCAGAACGTCACCGAAGACCCGGGGTTCGATCGCCGAATGTGACGATTTTGGGCCGATCGTGGGCGGGTCGATCCGAGCCGTATAGGGTGCGGTCGCTTGCGTTTGTAAGCGTTTGCACGAAGGTTGACGCAACCGTCACCTTCTTGGGGAGACCCGGCCACGCCGGGAAACAGAAAGGAAGAGGTTCAACCATGCGTACCTCACGCTGGAAGGCCTTGCTGTCGCTGCTGTTCGCCTTCTCTTTGGTGGCAGCTGCGTGTAGCGGGGACGAGAGCTCCGAAGGATCCGAGACGGCTTCCGCCGATCTCGCGGGCACCGAGGTGATCATCACCGGTCCGGAGCGTTCCGAGCAGGAAGTCGGGGCCATCCAGGCCGCGATGGACATCTTCGCCGAAGAGAACGAAATGACCATCACCTACACCGGCTCCGCCGATTGGGAGTCCGAGGTCAACGTCCAGGTCGAGGCCGGCAACCCGCCGGACATCTCGATCTTCCCGCAGCCCGGCAAGCTCGCCGACTTCTACCGCGACGGCTCGCTCCAGGCGCTGCCCGACGACGTCGTGTCGACGGTCGACGAGTACTGGACCGACGCCTGGACCGTGTTCGGCAACGTCGACGGCACCCAGGTCGGTGTCCCGGTCAAGACCGACATCAAGTCCCTGGTCTGGTACAAGCCCGCTGCCTTCGAGGCCGGTGGCTACGAGATCCCGACGACCTTCGACGAGTTCGTCGCCCTCGCCGAGCAGATGATCGCCGACGGCGAGACCCCGCTGTGCGTGGGCATCGAGTCGGGTGACGCCACCGGTTGGCCCTTCACCGACTGGGTCGAGGAGATGATGCTCCGCTTCGAAGGTGTCGAGGTCTACGACCAGTGGGTCAACCACGAGATCCCGTTCAACGACGAGCGCGTCGTCGCCCAGATGCAGGCCGTCCTCGACCTGTGGAACACCGACGGCATGGTCTACGCGGACGGGGGCACCATCGCCTCCACCGCCTTCCAGGCCAACGGCACCCCGCTCGTCGAAGGCGACTGCATGATGCACCGCCAGGCCTCGTTCTTCTCGAACCAGTTCGACGAGGGCACCGTCTTCGCCGACGGTTCCGAGGACGCGGTCGACGTGTTCTACTTCCCGTCGAACGAGGGCGCCCCGGTGCTCGGCGCCGGCACCCTGGCCGCGGGTTTCCGCGACGCTCCCGAGGTGTACGCGGTGCTGAACTACATGGCGTCGGGTGACTACGCCAACAACCGCCAGCAGGCTCAGCGTGAGCTCAACGGTGGCGACCTCTCGGGCTTCCTCACCGCCAACAGCGGCGTGGACCTCGACAGCTACGCACCGCTCGAGCAGAGCATGATCAGCTCCCTCACCGGCGCTGACGTGGTTCGCTTCGACGCTTCGGACCTCATGCCGTCCGACGTCGGTGCCGGCACCTTCTGGAGCGAGGGCACCGCCGCCGTCAACGGTGAGCAGGACGCGCAGGAGGCCGCCGACAAGATCGAGGCCTCTTGGCCTGCCTGATCGGTGACCGCACACCTGTGAGGGTGTGACCACCTCACAACCGTTGGTTGTGTGCGGGCGCCGGCCTTCGGGTCGGCGCCCGCTGCAGTTCCGGCGACAGGTCTCGACGTAGTCCCTGTGGTCGTCGGCGGCGAATCGGGAGGATGGCTGCGCGATACTCGCAGCTCGGAGGTAAGGGGAAGCATGCTCAAACTGCTGGTGACCGTGGTGTCGGTGGTGGCCGCCGTCGGCACCTTCACCGCCCTGTGGGTGGGGGCCAACCTGGTCTTCGATCAGGCCAATCGGAGCTTTGGCCGCTTCTCGGCGATCGTCGGCGGTTTCGTCGGCTTCGTCTTCTTCGGTGTGCTGCACGGCAACCGATTGGTCACCCACGCGGGTGGCCTCGAGGCCACCCGCGACGCCCTCACGTTCGGCAGCGCTCGCGAGCCGGTCACGTTCTTCGCCGACATCGTCGCCCTGCTCTGGTGGGGCGCGCCCGGCGCATTGATCGGCGCTGCGGTCGCCTACGCCCTGTCCCGGCAGGAGGATCCGAAACCGCGGCTGATGATCGGCGTCGGCGCCGGTGTGGTCGTCGGATTGATCGTCGCCTTCATCTTCAAGAGCGCCGTCACCCCCGGCCTGCGTCCCGTGCCGCTCCTCGCCTGGACGGCCGCGGTCGGCGCCCTCGGCGGGCTCTGGAGCCAACTCCGCTCCAAACGACTGCTCCCGACCGTCGCCACCTTTCTCGGCATCGGCGTCGTCCTCGGCGGCGTCGGATCGGCCGACCTCGGCGCCGGCTCGCTGATCGAGTCGATCATCGCCACCGTGGTCCCCGGCGCCCTGTTCGGCTTCGCCCTCGGCTCCACGAGCCACCCCGACAGCGTGCGCCGCACCGTGATCGAGCAGAAATCGCGAGCCTGGATCTTCATGGGTCCGGCGGTGCTCTTCATCTCCAGCGCCCTGGTGATCCCCGGCATCATCACCCTGATCCTGTCGATTCGTGACGATGACGGCGATCGCTTCGTCGGCCTCGACAACTACTCGCGGGTCGTCCGGGTCGGCGGCGAGTGGAACTCCGACAACTTCGATCTCTCACACTGGACCGACTTCTTCGGCTCCCGACTGCTCTGGTTCGGCCTCCCCCTCCTCCTGATCGGCCTCCTCGTGGCCGCCCTCGACGGTCGCCGCACCGGGCGAGCCGCCGACTGGACGCCGCAGTCAGGGCTGGTCGCCGCAGCCGGCATCACCTTCCTCGTGTTCGGCGTCTTCTCGGTCCTGCGAGGCACGGTGTTCAACAACCTCTGGTGGGTGTTCACCGTCACGGTGTTCTCGACCGCCATCGGTCTCGCCGTCGCCGCCTGGTCCGACGGGGCGAAGGGGGAACGGTTCGCCAAATCGATCATCTTCATGCCGATGGCGATCTCGTTCGTCGGCGCCTCGGTGATCTGGCGATTCATGTATCGCAGCCAGAACATCCAGAAGTCCCAGACCGGCACCCTCAACGCCATCTGGGCCTGGCTCGGCGCCAAGACCAGCGGGGCGGCTCCGACCCGCGGCGACGCCCCCGACTACGACCCGGACGCCTACGGCAACCTCGGCATCGGCATCTTCGACCTCGAGTTCTTCTCCTTCCCGGCCAAGTGGCTGTTCGTCGGAATCTTCGCCGCCCTCGCCATCCTCTGTGTGTGGCGGATGCTCGTGGCCGCACAGGTGCACGGCCTCGGCGGCCTCGTCGGCTGGGGGGTCGCTGCGCTGATCCCCGCCTACCTCGCCTATCGCACCGCCTCCGAGGGGATCGGCGGCTACCTCGTGCAGGACGATGGCACGGTCGTGCCGAGCCCGATCACGTTCCTCGAGACGGGGCCGTTCAACAATTTCTGGTTGATGGTCGTGCTGCTGTGGATCGAGAGCGGCTTCGCCATGGTCATCCTCTCGGCCGCCATCAAGGCCGTGCCCGACGACTACATCGAGGCCGCCAAGATCGACGGCGCGAACGACTCCCAGGTGTTCTGGCGGATCGTGATCCCCCAGATCGCCCCGACGATCGGCGTGGTCGTCACGACGATCATCGTCCGAGTGACCAAGGTCTACGACATCGTCAAGGTGATGACCGGCGGCAACTTCGACACCGACGTGTTGGCCAACCGGATGATCGATGAGTCGTTCCAGTTCCAGAACTGGGGGGTTGGCGCCGCGCTGGCGATCATCCTGTTCCTGTCGGTCCTCCCGGTCATGGTCCTCAACATCCGCCGTATGCAGAAGGAGGCCGCGGTCTGATGGCTGCCAACTCACCCACTCCGTCCGGTGGACTCGTGCCCGATGGCGGCACGTCCGGCGACTCGATCTGGTCGCGGCTCTACCGCGTGCTCCGTCAGCTCCCCCTGTGGGGCGTGGTGCTGATGTGGTTCATCCCCACGTTCAGCCTCTTCGTCAACTCGTTCCGACCCAAGTCGGGACAGCGCGGCAGCGGTTGGTGGCAGGTTCTCACCGCCGGCAACCAGGAGCTGCCCGCCGACGAACAGCAGATCATCAACGTCGGTGAGCTGACCCTCGACAACTACGACACGGTCTTCTCCGCCAGCCAGACCGCTGCGCTGACCGACTCGCTGCTCAACAGCTTCGCCATCGCCATCCCGGCCACGATCATCCCGATCGCGATCGCGGCGTTCGCCGCCTACGGCTTCGCGTGGATCGACTTCAAGGGCCGCGAGAAGCTGTTCATCTTCATGGTGGCGCTCATGGCGGTGCCGCTGCAGGTGGCGCTGATCCCGTTGCTCCGCCTCTATCTCGGCGGCGCCCACCTCACCCTGCCGTTCCTCGACAAGACGATCACGGTGTTCCCCGACTTCGACCTGGCCGGATCGACGACGGCGGTGTGGCTCACCCACACCGGCTTCGCCATGCCGTTCGCCATCTTCCTGCTCCACAACTACATCAGCGGCCTGCCTCGCGACATCTTCGAGTCGGCCCGCATCGACGGGGCCGACCACTTCACGATCTTCTGGCGGCTGGTGCTGCCACTGTCGGTCCCGGTGTTGGCGGCGTTCGCCATCTTCCAGTTCCTGTGGACCTGGAACGACTACCTGATCGCCGTCGTCATGCTCGGCTCCAACGCCGACGCATTCCCCACGACGGTCCGCATCGCCAACCTGGCCGGCGACTTCGGGCGCTACGAGCACCTGCTGCCGTCGGCAGCGTTCGTCCAGGCGTTCGTTCCGCTGGTGGTCTTCTTCGCCCTCCAACGCTTCTTCGTGCGAGGCATCCTCGCCGGCTCGGTCAAGGGCTGAACCCGGTGGCAGGTTCCGACGTCCGGGGCCCGCTACTGGCCCTGCTCTACGGCGATGATGCCCCGGCGGTCGGGGCGCGCATCGACCACCTCGTCGCCCGCCGGCGCCGCCCGGCCGAGGGCGTCGCCCCGGTGCCCGGCGGCGCGGTGTGGTCGAGCGACGACGTCTGGCTCATCACCTACGCCGACCAGTTCCAGCGTCCCGGCGAGCCGCCGCTGCGGACCCTGGCCGACATCGTCGACCGCCACCTCGAGTGGGTCAACGGCGTCCACGTCCTGCCGTTCTACCCGTGGAGCTCCGACGACGGCTTCAGCGTCGAGGACTACCGGGCGGTCGACGCTCGCTACGGCACCTGGGACGACGTCGAGGCCCTCGCCGAGGGCCGCCGCTTCATGGCCGACGCCGTGATCAACCACATGTCGGCCGAGGGCGACTGGTTCGCCCGCTTCCGGGCCGGCGAGGAGCCGTACCGGTCCTACTTCCGGACCGAGGCAGCCGACACCGACACCTCGCTCGTGGTGCGCCCCCGCACCCATCCCCTGCTCACGCCGGTGGAGACCGCCGACGGGGTTCGCCACGTGTGGACCACGTTCTCGGCAGACCAGGTCGACCTCGACTACGCCAGCCCCGATCTGTTCCTCGAGATCCTCGACGTCCTGCTCGACTACGTCGACCGCGGGGCCGACGTGCTGCGTCTCGACGCCATCGGGTTCCTGTGGAAGGACCCGACCCGCACCTCGATCCATCTCCCCGAGACCCATGCCGCGATCCAGGTCATGCGCAGCGTGCTCGACGAGGCGACGCCCGGCACCCTCCTGATCAGCGAGACGAACGTTCCCCACGTCGAGAACATCAGCTACCTCAAGGACGACCCGCCCGAGGTCCACGCCGTCTACCAGTTCCCGCTCGCGCCCCTGGTCGCCCACGCCGTGCTCACCGGCGACGTCGAGACCCTGGTCGCCTGGGCCGACTCGATCGACGACGTCCTGGCCCCGGGCCAGAGCTTCCTCAACTTCCTGGCCTGCCACGACGGCATCGGGGTGCGACCGACCGAGGGCATCCTCGACGATGCGGGCCGACAAGTCCTCGTCGATGCCTGTGAGGCCGCTGGAGGCCGGGTGTCGTACCGATCGGTCGCCGGCGGCGGACAGAGCCCGTATGAGCTCAACACGACGTGGTTCGATCTGTTGTCGGCCGGCGCCGCCGACGACGACGAGGCCATCGCCCGCCACGTGGCGTCCCACGCCGTCATGCTCGCCATGCCGGGGGTGGCGGCGATCTACGTCCACTCGTTGTTCGGGTCGTCGAACGACGCCGCCGGCTTCGCCCGCACCGGCGCCAACCGGCAGCTCAACCGCGAACGCTTCGACGATCTCGCCGCCCTCGAGGGGCGGCTGGCGGATCCGACGTCCCGCGCTGCCCGCGTGATGGCCGGTGTCGGCGAACTGGTGGCGGCCCGGCGGTCGTCGCCCGCGTTCCACCCGATCGTGCCGGCCGAGGTGACCTCACCGGCGCCCGGGGTCGTCCGCATCACGCGTCGTCCCACGGAGGGCACGCCGCCGGCGATCTGGACGATCAACCTCAGCTCGAGCGCCGCGGCCGGTCTCGCCCCCTACGAGGTCGCGATCAGCTGAACGCTCGGGCGGCTGGGGTCAGTGGCGTCGGCCGGGCGGCACGAGGGGCAGGAGGATCTCCACGACGGCGCCGCTGGTCGCGTTCCGAGCGGCGACCGAGCCGCCGTGCAGTTCGACGATCGTCCTGGCGATCGCCATCCCCAAGCCGACCGAACCCGAGCGATCTCCTCGCCGGAACCGTTCGAAGACGTGCTCGACGATCCCCGGATCGAACCCCGGCCCGTCGTCCGCCACCTCCACCCGCGCTTCGGCCCCTCGGATCTCGGTGCGGATCGTGACGTGGTGGGCCCGGGCCGCGGCGTTGCGGGCGATGTTGTCGATGACCTGTCGGATCAGCTGGTAGTCGGCCTCGACCACGACGGCGTCGCCGACCGAGGCCTCGACCTCCGCACCGTCGATACGGATCGAGCTCGCCACTTCCTCCGCGACGAGGTCGAGCCGGAGTGGGGCGAGACGTGGGCTGGCCTGACCCGCCTCGAGACGGGCGAACTCCAGCAACTCGCCGACGCTGGCCGACGCTCGTTCGGTAGCGGTGAGGATCTCCTCGAGCGCCTCCCGGTAGTCGGCGGCGTCGCGTTCGCGTGACAGGGCGTGGCCGGCCGACGCCTGCACGATCGACAATGGTGTCCGTAGCTCGTGGGCGGCGTCGGCGATGAAGTCTCGGTTGACGGCGTGGGCTCGAGCGGTCGGCGATTCGCGGCGCCGCTCTCTCCACTCGACGAACCCGCCGCCGACGGCCGCCGCGAGCAATGCGGCTGACAGCCAGCGGAACCAGGCGGCGCGGACTGCGGCGTCGTCGCCGGAACGATCGACCGCGACGAGCACCACCTGATCGAAGCCCACCGGTCGGCCGACGACCAGCCACGTGCCGTCGAAGTCGTAGCGTTCGTTCACCTCGCCGCGTTCTGCGGCCGCCTCCGCAAGGGTCTGCACCGGCACGTCGACGGCACTGTTGCCGAGTTCCTCGAACCAGTCGTCGGCGACGCTGGCGACCCAGGTGTTGTCGGGGCCGACCGTGCCGCCATTGCGGGCGATGTTGGCCTGATCGAACACGGCCTCCGCCTCGGCGAGGGTGGCGCTGCGCAGTCCGTCGGCAGCCGCCGTCGCGGACCGCCACGCGAACGGTGAGACCAGCACGAAGGTCGCGAGGCCGGCCACCAGGGATGGTCGAGCGAGCCGGCTCACGTCGCCGCCTCGGGGTCGACGATCCGGTAGCCGACACCCCGGACCGTCTCGATCGGGTCGGGCATCCCCGGCATCGCCAGCTTGCGGCGGAGGTTGGCCACGTGAACGTCGACCACGTTCGACAATCCGTCGTAGTTGGCGTCCCAGAGGTGTTCGAGCAGGTCCTCGCGTCGGCAGACCTCCCCGCTTCGTCGCATGAGGTGGTCGAGCAGGCCGAACTCGCGGGCGGTGAGCGGTACGAGGATCGCGCCCCGCCACACGGTGTGAGCGGCGGCGTCGAGTCGGATGCCCGACGCCTCGAGCACGGGCTGCGCCACCTCGGAGGGCCGTCGCAGCAGCGCTCGCACGCGAGCGGCCAGCTCGGGGTGGGCGAAGGGTTTCGTCAGGTAGTCGTCGGCTCCGGCGTCGAGGCCGGCGACGCGGTCCGACACCGAGTCGCGCGCGGTCAGCATCAGGATCGGCACGTGCCGCACCGACCGGAACTGACGGCACAAGGCCACTCCGTCACCGTCGGGGAGACCGATGTCGAGGATCACCAGGTCGTAGTGGTGGACGCCGAACGACTCCTCGGCCGACGCCACACTGCTCGCGGTGTCGACGGCATGTCCTTCGTCGGCGAGCGCGCGTCCCAATACACGCGCCAGCGCCTCGTCGTCCTCGACCACCAACAACCTCATCGACCAACGAGCGTGGCACATCCAGCATGAAGACAACGTGAAGCTCCTCTTCACGATCGGTTCACCGACGTTTTCCTACGTTGCCGACCATGGCAACCACGACCCCTGCAACGCCGACCCTCGCCACGCGTCGCCCGACCCGGTTCTCCGCGGCGTTCGCGGGCCGCGAGCGTCTCGACCGAGCGTCGGCCGCACACCTGGTCCGTCGGACCACGGTGACCGCCCCGGCAGAGGTCGTCGACGCCCTCGTCGGCCGCTCTGTCGGTGAGGCGCTCGAACGGCTGGCCGAGGAGCCGCCGCCGGCCCTGGCCCCCGACGACGAGTGGGGCCGCTCGGTCACCGAGTGGATCGGGACACTCTGCGACCCCGCTCGCGGGCTACGGACCCGACTGGCGTGGTTCTGGCACGGCGTGTTCACGACCAACGCCGACGCCGTCGAGCAGTCGCTGGTGGCGGCCCAGGTCGAGGTGCTCCACACCCATGCCCTCGGCAACGTGCGCGACCTGCTGCAGCGCTTCGTCGTCGACGGAGCCTTGCTGCAGTACCTCGACGGCGACGGCTCGGCCGCCTGGGATCCCAACGAGAACCTGGCTCGTGAGCTCATGGAACTGTTCACCGTCGGGCGAGGTCACTATGGCGAAGACGACGTCCGGGCGGCGGCGCGGGCCCTCGCGGGATGGCGTGTCGGCGACGGCGCCGTCACCTTCGACCGCCAAGCGGCGTTCGCGGCACCACTGATCTTCCTCGGCGTGCAGGACCGCTGGGACACCGCGTCGGTCGTCGACGCGCTGTGCGACCATCCGGCGACACCGCGACGCCTCGGCGGACTGCTGTGGGCCGACCTGGTCGGCTCGCCACCCGACGGGACCACCCTCTCGGAGATCGGCGACCGGTTCGCCGATCTGGAGATCGAGCCGCTCGTCCGATGGATCGTCGGCACCGAGGCGTTCGCTGCCTCACCCCGCCAACGCCCGAGAAGGGGATTCGAATGGTGGGCGGCGGTCCGCCAAGCGATCACGACCGCCGGCGGGTCGCCGCAGCCGATCGCCGACGACCGGTGGGCGCTCGACGGTCTCGGCCAGGTGCCGTTCCATCCGCCGTCGGTCGCCGGTTGGGCCGCCGATAGGCGTTGGACCGCTCCGGGCTCGATCGGCGCTCGCCTCCGCCACCTCTGGTCGATCGACCCCTGGCAGGCCTTCGGCGATGGCGAGGTCGACCTCCAGCGCGTCCTCTGGGCGTGCGGCCTCGATGATCTGGCGCCCGATCGGCGGGCGTCGATCGTCGACGCCGGAGCCATGCCCGATCTCGAACCCGCCAACCGCAGCCACCTCGTCTGGCTGCTCGCCCTCTCGACCCCGGAGTTCCAGTTCTCATGACCACACCGACCACTCGCGCCCGGGCCGGATCGACCCTCACCCCTCGCGCTGCTCTCACCCGTCGCGCTGTGCTCACCCGTCGCGACGTTCTCACCCGTCTTCTCGCCGCCGCCGGTGGGGTGGCGCTCACCGCCTGCCGGACCGACACCAGCCACGCCGCCTCGGAAGCTCGGACCTCCACCGCGCCCGTCGCCGCCGGGGGCGCCCGACTGCTGCCGGGGGCGGTGAGCGACAGGGTCCTCGTCGTCATCGAGCTCGACGGCGGCAACGACGGACTGTCGACGCTGGTCCCGGCGGCCGACTCGCGCTACCACGACCTGCGTGGTGACCTCGCCCACGACCCCGGCACGGTCATCGCCGTCGACGACGAGGTCGGTCTGCACCCTGCCCTGGCCCGCACCGCCGAACGGGGTCTCGTCACCGTCGAGGGCGTCGGGGCCGCCACGCCGGACCTGTCCCACTTCGAGATGGCCGGTCGCTGGCGACAGGGCGACGTCGATGGTGCCAGCCGGTTCGACCACGGGTTCCTCGGCCGCCTTGCCGACGGTCTGGCCAGCACGAGCCCACTGGCAGCGGTGTCGGTGGCCGGAGCTGCGCCGGATCTCGACGGCGAGATGGCCGTCGGCGCCCACCTCCAGGGGATCGACGACCTCTGGTTCCTGTCACAGCCGGACTGGCTCCAGGCGAGCGCCTATCGCGAGGTGCTGGCCGGGTACGGGGACGCCTCGATCGAGCAGGTGATCTCGCTCGCCGACCGTCTCGCCGCAGTCGCCACCGACGAGAACGACGACGACGCGACCCGCCAGATGCGCCAGGACGGCGGCGACCTCGGGCGCCAGCTGGTCACCGCCGCAGACCTCCTCGATGCCGATCTCGGGACCCGCATCGTGCGGGCACGATTGTCGGGGTTCGACACCCACGAAGGCCACCGGTGGCGCCACGACTCGCTGATGGCCCAGATCGATGCCGCCCTCGACGGGTTCCGACGTCGGCTCGACGCCGCCGGACTCGCCGACCGGGTGTTGATCGCCACGATCAGCGAGTTCGGGCGTCGGGTCGAACCCAACGACAGCGGCCTGGATCACGGGACGGCGTCGACGATGTTCGTCGCCGGCCCTGGCGAATGGGGTGAGGTCCGTCGGCTCGGCGAGTCACCGTCGCTCGCCCAGCTCGATGCCGACGGCAACCTGCGCGCGACCGTGAGCTTCGACCGCTACCTCGGCGCCCTGGCCGAGGGCTGGATGGGCGTCGACGCTGCGTCGGTACTCCCCAGCCTGGCGGCCTCGGGCGAGCGCCCCATCGACCTCGCCGGGTAGCGGACCATCAGTCGTCCGGGTTCAGCGATGACAGCGGACCGATCTCCACTCGGAGTGCCTCGGGTACGGTCGCGAAGTCGTCCTCGTGGTGCGCGACCCCTGCCCGCACGTCCGTCGTGCCGTAGCGGTAGCGGAGGGCGTACTCGAGGTTCGAGCGGCTCACGAACGGCGCCACCCCTGCCTCGATGATCGGTGCGGGGCCGAGCACGATCCGCTCATCGGGGGGTTCGGGCCAGCGGGCGACGATCGCGTCGAGGATCTCCTCGGCGTCGGCGCCGCCGCGGTGCCAGACACTCGCTTGCCGAACGTGGGCGGCAGCCCCGAGGATCAGGAGACCGGCACCCACGACATAGCCGAGGTCGCGTCGGAGCGCGACCGTTCGGGCCAGCAGCGCCGTCCAGCACATCGCGCCGCCGATCCCCGACACGAAGTGGAAGCGATCGCCGGGCCCGAACGGGGCGTAGAAGTAGCGGGCGAACGGGACCAGCCCGACGACGATCACCGCCAGACCGGCGAGGAGCAACCATGCATCGCGGTCCAACGACGCGCCCTCGTCGCGGCGGACGGCCGACCAGACGAGTGCGAACATGCCGACGGCGGCGAGCCCCGCCACCACGACCCCCATCGTCCCGACCCCGACGGCTCCCTCTCCGAAGTGCCCGGTGAGCGCGAGGCCGAGGTCCGGGGTGTGCTTGAGGTCCTTCGAGGAGTTCCAGTGCAGCAGGATCCAGCCGGTCGCTCCGCCGATCACGACCGCACCGGCGAAGGTGAGCGAGACGTCGGGCCGACGACGACGGACCCACGGAACGGCGAGGGTCACCGCAGCCGCGAACGGAGCGAGGGCCTCGTAGCAGAGGATGCCGATGGCCAGCGCGATCAGCGCGAGGGCGTGGCGGCTGCGACGCTCGTCGGCCAACCAACGCACCGCGGCGACCCCGAGCAGGGTCGAGAGGCCGATGTTGGCAGCCGACGGCCACATGACGAGTGAGGTGTGGGTCGGCAACACCGCCCAGAACAGGCCGATCGCGGCCGCTCGACCGGGGGAGACGAATCGTCGAGCGGTGACGACCAGGAGCGCGGCCGTGGCCGCGCTCACCAAGCCTTGGATCATCGCGGTCCAGCCGGGGTGCCCTCCCAGCGGACCGAACACGAGCGTCGACACGACCCCCGTGCCGGGTCGGGCTCGCCATTGGTCGGCCGCGACCGCGCTGGTCGCGCCGTCGAGTCGACCGTTGGCCAGGGTGTACCAGTCGTCCAGGACGTACCCGGCTCCCATCACGACGTAGACCGCGGTGAAGAGCAGGCTCGCTGCGGCTACGAGGACCGGGGCCATCGGCCCGACGGTGAGTCCTTCGCCGGTCCGCGGCGCTCGGGTCGTGGCGGCCACCGGCTCGGCCACCCGTCGCGACGCCTCCATGGCCACCCTGGACATCGGCTCCCATCGGCCGTCCCATCGTGCCTGTGAGCGACCGGCTCATCGACAGGCGACCGGCTCGGGAACCCGCAACAGGTCGCGATCCGCGTGATTGTCACACCGATCCGGCACCATGGGTCGCATGGTCGAGGTCCCGGCATACCTGTCGCCGTCGTCGGCGAGCGCCTTCGACGGTTGCCCGCGCCGCTGGCACTTCAAGTACGTCGAGCGTCTGCCCGACCCGCCGGGCGAGGCCGCGGTGGTCGGCACGTTCGTCCACGAGGTGCTCGAACACCTCTGCCAGTTCGATCCCGTCGAGCGCACCCTCGATCGGGCCAAGGAGTTGGCCCGGCAGCTGTGGCCCACGGTCGAGACCCACGACGACTTCCTCGCCCTCGAGCTGGCCGACGACGATGCGCGCGCCTTCCGGTGGAAGGCGTGGCTGGCGATCGCCGGGCTGTGGGAGCTCGAAGACCCGGCCACGGTCGAGGTGGTGGCGACCGAGCAGAAGATCACCGCCGATCTCGACGGGGTGCCGTTCCTCGGCATCGTCGACCGCCTCGACCGGATCAAGGGCCGGCTCGTCGTGTCGGACTACAAGTCGGGCACGCTCCCCGGCGTCCGATTCCGCGACGACAAGTATCAGCAGGTCATGCTCTACGCCGCCGCCATCGAGGCGTCGGGGGACGAACAGCCCGATCAGGCTCGCCTGCTCTATCTCGGCCAGAAGATGCTCGAGGTGACCGTCACGCCCCGCAAGGTCGAGGCCGCCGTCGCCAAGCTCAACGACACCTGGTCGGCGATCAACGAGGCGTGCACCTCCGAGACGTTCGCCCCTCGCACCACGGTCCTGTGCGGCTGGTGCCCCTTCGCCGAGCGCTGCCCCGAGGGCCAGGCCGAGCTCGCCCGCCGGCAGGCCGCCGGCAAGCTCCCGGCTCACGCCCCGGCCGCCGTCCTCGTCGCCTGAGTGAAAACACCCGGGGTCCTTTCCCGGACGCTCAAGGTTCCGTAGCCTGCGACGATAACTGGGGGATCGAACCCACCGTGGGCGAACTCAATGGCGAGCTCGTTCACCGATCCAACGGTTGCAGGCGGTCAGGCGGCTGTCAGCATCAACGAGGATGTGAAACAAGATGACGATCCTGGAGACTTCCCGGACGAAACGAGTCGAGCCCATCCAGGCGGGGTGGCACGACGACCCGATGGACGAGCACGCGAAGCGATACTTCGACGGGCGCACGTGGACCGATCACGTGACGCACTACGGCCCGTCGCCGTGCAGCGCCTGCGGGCACCTTCGCTAGCCCGTCCGAGTCCCGCCCCGGCCGAAGGTCGGGTCAACAGACCCCGTCGTGTGACGGGTCGACGACGAGACGCCCGTCGGCGTCGAGCCGCGCCCCAGAGCTGTGCCGGTTGACCTGCTCGAGAATCTCGGTGTGCCGGGCTTCGGACGCCGGTCGCACCACCCCGCCGTCGGCGCGCACGGGCAGGATCGACAGCTCGACGTCGGCCGCGCCCGGCACGCCGCTGATCGTCAGCTCGACGATGATCGAGTTCGCCGTGAGGCCTCGCGCCGGCGGGAAGGCGAAGTTGCCCGTGCTGAGCGCCACCGACGTGTCGTCGATGACGCGCACCCCTTGCACCACGTGGGGATGACCGCTCACCACGGCGTCGACCCCGAGCGCCGCCCAGTGGTCGTAGAGGTCGACCATGAAGTCCGACGGGCACAGCTCGCCCTCCGCGCCGCCGTGCACGTTGACGATCGTGACATCGGCGTCGACCATCGCCTCGATGATCTCGGCGTCGGCCCGCTCGAGGAAGGGTGGGCACGCCCAGGCGACCTGGGGGCGGAGATTCTCGCCCTGGGCCGACCAATCGCAGGGCACCCGGCTGAACGAGTGGATGGCGACCCGCCACTCCCCCACTTCGACGATCAGCGGTGTGTAGGCCTCGGCTTCGTCGTTGCCGGCCCCGACCCGGTCGATGCCGCGGGAGTCGAGCTCGACGAGGGTCTGGGCGACGGCGTCGACGCCGTAGTCGAGGACGTGGTTGTTGCCGAGCGTCACCCCATCGACGCCGGCGGCCACGAGGAGGTCGAGCGACTCGGGCGGTGAGCGGAACAGGAACCGCTTCGCCACCGGCGGCGAGCCGACGCCCGGGTCGGCGACCGCGGTCTCGAGATTGACCATCGCGTAGTCGTAGCCGGCGAGCACGTCGGCGATCTGGCCGAGCGGATCGGCGGTGTGGAGCCCGTCGGTGAAGCTCGTGTCACCGGCGATCGCGATCGTCACCGGCTCGGGAGGAGGCGGTGTCGTCATCGGCGCCGTCGTGCTGGAGGCAGCCGTCGTCGTGGGCGCCGTCGATGTGCTCGTGAGGGCAGTGGTCGTCGCGGGCGCCGTCGTCGACGACGGCGCTGCGCCCGTACTGCCGCAGGCGGCGACGAGCACCGACACCCCGAGCCAGCGCCAGGCTCGGCGGTCGGTCTTCCCTCCTCGATTCATCGCAGACGATCTTGCACCGCAACCCGAGCGTTGTCGAGGTCATCGACGCGACGGGTGCGCACCCCTTCCGGCGTGGCGAACAGGAACACGCAGTCGACGACCGGGCGGCCGGTCACCTGCTCGAGGCCGAGGGCGTAGGTGGCGCCCTGGAGCCGATACGACGACATGAGCCGATCGATGGCGGCCTCGGCGGCGTCGTCGTCGGCCGGGAGCCAGTCGGTCTTGAAGTCGACGACGACCAGGCCGTCGGGTCGCTCGTAGACGAGGTCGACGTAGCCCTCGACGACCGTGCCCCCGTCGACGACGGGGAAGGCCAGGTAGAGCTCACGCCAGTGCCGGACCCCTGCGGCCTCGACGATCACGTCGCACGTCCGGACGAGATCGGCGCGCGCCGCCACCTCGTCGGCCAGGTGGGGGAGCCCTTCCTCCGCGGCGTGGAGACGGGCGAGGTCGGCGAGACCGTCGCCGGTGGCGAGGTCGAGGTGTTGCAACACGGCGTGGACGGCGGACCCGAAGGCGGAGCCGGCGCGGCCGCGCCGCCACGACTCCCGCTCGGTGTCGGCCGGATCGACGACGACCCGCTGCGCCGCGGCCGGCGGGCGGATGTCATCCGGGTCCGGCGCATGGGCCACCGCCGTCGCGGAGGTCGACGAGCGGGCGGCCGCATCGGCGACCAGCACCGCCTGTTCGCGGCGGAAGATGGCGAGTTCGGTGGCGAAGTCGTCGCCGGCGAGTCGCAGCTGCGTCGGCGGCGAGGCGTCGTAGCGTTCGTCGCCTCGAGCCTCGAACGGTTCCCAGCCGTCGAGGTCCTGGATCGACTCCCACGTGCGGGCGCCGATGCAACGGCGTCCGACCCGGTGGTGAGCGCTGACCACGAGGTGATCTCGGGCCCGGGTCGCAGCGACGTAGTGGAGGCGGATCCGCTCGTGGGCGTCGAGCAGCTCCTCGACGGCGGCGCGGGCCTCGAACTGGGCCGTCGACCGGTCGCCACCGAGCGACACCTCGGGCGGGGCACCGTCCTCGCCGAAGACGACCTTCGGCCCCGGTCGCCGGTTGGTCTCCTGGGTCGGGGCGCCGGCGAGCACGACGATCGGGAACTCGAGCCCCTTCGAGCCGTGGATGGTCAGGACGCGCACGGCGTCGTCGTCGGGTTCGGCCGGGATCGGTTCGGTGACCCGCGCCGACTCCGAGCTCTGGATCTCGACCCAGGCCACGAAATCGAGGAGGTCGCCGGCCTGGGTGGCGGCGAACTGGCGGGCCTGTTCGGTGAGGAAGCGGTAGCGCCGCCACCGATCGCGGGGCCGCTCGGCAGCCAGGGCCTGTTCGCGGAGACGTCGCTCGACGATGATCCGGTCGATCAGCGCCGCCGGCTCGTCCCACCAGCGCCGCTCGCGCCACGAGCGCAGCACGCCGTAGGCCCGCGCCACCGGGTGCTCGGCTCCGAGCGCCGACACGGCCTCGGGGTGGTCGACCCGATAGTCCCACCCGCCGCTGGCGCCGTGCCATGCCAGGAGTTCGGCGTCACCCACGGCGAACAGCGACGACCGCAGGGCGGCCACCACGTCGACGGCGTTGGCCGAGTCGGCGACGGCCCGCACGGCGGCCATCACCTCGCGCACCTCCTGGGTGGCGTAGACGAGGGAGCTCGTCTCGGGCCGGAACGGTACGTTGGCGGCGGCGAACGCCGACTCGAGCGACGGCAACGACAGCCGGGACGGGATCAGCACCGCGATGTCGCCGAGACGGGCCGGCGCCCAGGCCCCGTCGCGCTCGACCAGCCAGCCTTCGTCGATGACCCGGCAGGCGACGGCAGCGACGTCGGTCGCCTCGCGGCGACGGAGCTCGCTCACCGACTCGCTGTCGTCGGGGCGACCGATCACCCGGACGATCCCGCCGCCGTCGGGGCAGGGAGGTCGGGCCGGGGTCAGGGCGGTGTAGGCGGGTTGAGCGTTCTGTTCCCCCTCGCCCATCTGGGCGTCGAACACCGCGTTGACGAACTGGACGATGCCGGGCACCGATCGAAAGTTGGTGACCAGCTTGGTGGGTTCGTCGACGAGGGCCAGCTCGGCCTGGCTGTAGGTGCCGATGTCGGCGCGACGGAACCGGTAGATCGACTGCTTGGGGTCGCCGACGACCACGAGGCGGCCAGGCGGGATCGCGGGCGCCAGCTCGAGCCACGGACGCTCGCCGGGCGGGTCGGGCACGGCGAGCAACACCGCCACCTCGATCTGGATCGGGTCGGTGTCCTGGAACTCGTCGAGCAGGATGCGCCGGTAGCGCTGGTGGAGCCGTTGGCGGACCTGCTCGTCGGAGCGGAGGAGTCGCCGAGCGAGGACGAGGAGGTCGTGGAACGACAGCTCGCCCTCGGCTCGCCGGGCCTCGACGCGTTCATGCACGAAGCGGGCCACGTGGTGACCCAGGTGGCGCACGACGGCGGCCTTGTGGACCGCCGCGGTGGCGTCGATCGCCTCCCTCGCGGCCCGCACGGCGTCCTTGACCTCTACGACCGACGGCGATCCCCAGTTGGTGGCCTTACCCGCGTTGATCTTCGGCGTGAGGCTGTGGTCGAGACGGGCGAGCTGGTCGAGGGGCTCGGCGGCCTCCATCTCGGCGATCGTGTCGTCGAGCAACTCGAGGGCATCGCCCAGCTTGTCGCCGGCGACCCGGCAGCCGGACCGCATCGCCGCGAGGTCGCGCAGCTGGTCGAGGATCGCGGTGAAGTCGAGGGGCGGCAGCGGCGGGGGTTCGATGTCGAGGTCGCCCAGGAGGTCCCAGTTGTCGTCGAAGCGGTGGGCGACATCGACGAACTTCTTGAGTTCGCATCCCAGAACGGCGGCCCGGGCCTGGAGCTCGAGCAGGTCGAGGTCGTCGCCCATGCGCCCGCTGAACACCCGCCATGCGTCCTCGAACCCCAGGATCGACGAGATCTCGTCGGCCACCCCGAAGCCCGGGGGCAGGCCGGCCTCGACCGGATGGTCGGTGAGGAGCTGGAGGGCGAACCCGTGGAGCGTGGTGAACGCTGCGCTCTCGACCCGGGCGGCGGCGTCGAGCAGGCGACGGTCATCGGCGCGGCGACCCTCTTCCTCGAGCTGATCACGAACCCGGATCCGTAGCTCGCTCGCCGCCGCCTCGGTGAAGGTGATGGCGGCGATGTGGTCGACGTCGACGCCACTGCGGACCAACTCGACGACCCGGGCCACGACCGCGGTGGTCTTGCCCGAGCCGGCGCCGGCCTCGACGAAGAGGGTTCGCTCGAGGTCGCCGGTGATCGTCTGGCGCGAGACGTGGTCGACCAACGAGGTGACCGAGGCCGTCATCGGGCACCCCCCGGACCCTCGTCGCCGCCTCGCCCGAGCAGGAGGTCGATCGGGGTCAGCGCCGAGTCGTCGGCCACCCGGTCCCATTCGGCCTGGCGGTCGGTCGGACAGATCCGATCGAAGTCACACCACTTGCAGTTGTCGAAGCTGGCCCGGGGCCAGGCGGTGGCCTCACCCGGCAGGCCGGGGAACAGCCCCGCCGCGATCCCGTCGAGGGCGGCGCCGAGGAGCCGATCGAGTTCGGCATCGAGGTCGGCGTCGAGCACCATGTCGCGCCGGTCGGCACCCTTGGTCAACCAATAGAGGGCCGTGCGGGGACCGGTCAGGTCGAGCTGGTCGGCGAGGACCCGGGCGTAGAGCGGCAGCTGGAGCCGCTGCCCGCTCTTGAGCGGATCCTCGGCCATCTTGGCGTAGCCGGCACCACTCCCCCCCTTGTAGTCGATCACCACGACGCCACCGTCGTCGGTGAGGTCGACCCGGTCGACGTAGCCCCGCATCGGGAACGAACGTCCGTCGGCCAGCGTCACCCGGCGTTCCTCACCGAAGCCGAACTCCCACTCGGTGGCGTGGGGGCGGCTCCGCAACTCGCTCCGGATCTCGGCGTCGAGGGTCAGCCAGCCGTAGAGCTCGCGCTCCACGGCTCGTCGCAGCAGTTCGGTCTGCACCCGACCGCCGGTGATGCCCTGGGCCCGAGCGGTCTCGATCTCCTCCTCGCCGATGGCGAGCAGCCGACTCACCTGGGCCGCCGACCAGGGGACGTCGGGCGACGGCACCGCGTCGCTGTCGATCGCCTCCTGCACGAAGCGTTCGAGGATGGCGTGAACCAGGGTGCCCCGGTCGCGGGGCGTGATCTCGTCGATCCGTTCGGGCCGTTCCTCCTCGGCGATCCGCAGCACCCTCGCGAACAGATACCGACGGGGGCACGACGCATAGTCCTCCAACGCCGTGGGCGACAGGAGCTTCGTGGTCGGGTCGATCGATCCGGCCGCGACCCGACCGGAGTGGGTGGTCAGCTCGGGTCGGCGTCGTTCGAGCCAGCGGGTGAGCCCGGCCGACAGCACCGGGTCGCCGAGCGCTGCCGGGTGCACGTCGACCGGCTCGTCGCGATCGACGTGGGCGATCAGGCTCCGGAGCGAGAAGCTGGCCTCGGACTCGGGGCGAGCGTGCGAGGCCAAGCCCTGGTGGTGCGACGCCAGGACCAGGTCGGCGTCGGGATCGATCACCGGGTCGAGGACCCGAGGCCAGTGCCGGGCCCGATTCGAGCGCAGGTCGCCCCGGGACGTGGTGATCAACGCCGGGTTGCGTGAGGCTGCGACGGCGACGGCCGCGGTGCGGATGTCGAGGTCGGTGAGATCGGACGACGCCGGGACCGGCACCCGGAGGCGGGCCCGAGCCTGGTCGGGCAGCAGCGAGTCGGGCCTCGGGGTGCGCGGCCACACCCCCTCCGCCGCACCGACGACCACTACCCGATCGAAGGCCAGTCCGGCGACGGCGTCGATCGGGGCCACCACCAGGCCAGGGCCGAGTGGGATGCCGGGCACCTTGCCGGCGTCGAGCTCCGAGGCGATCGTCTCGGCGAACACCGCGGCGAAGGCGTCGGAGTCGTGGCTGGTCTCGGTCGACGACGTGGCCACCTGGTCGAGGACCCGGAGCCGCTCCAGGGTCGAGACGATCCGGTCGAACGCCCGCCGTTCCGCGTCGGGCCACGCCCGTGTCGGCAGGTAGGAGCGGAGCAGCCCGGCCGCCCAGTGTCCCCACGCCCACCAGTTGTCGAGCCCACCTTCGGGGTGGAGGGCCGTGTCGAGCTCGTCGACGAAGTCGGCGAGCCCCCGGGCCGCTTCCGCCGCGCCGGGCTCGGTCGCCTCGAGACCGCCGGCCAGCGCCTCGAGTCGGGGCCGCCAGTCGTCACCGTCGATCACCCCGGCCTGGCGAGACAGCCGGTCCCACGCCGCCACCGGCAACGATCGGCCGGCGCCGTCGACGAGGGGCGCCCCCGACAGCAGAGCGATCACCGCCGACCGTTCGAGTCCGTCGGCCCGGAGTCGCAGCAACCGCAGCAGGGTGCGGCCGGCGAGCGAACGGGAGAGGGGACGATGGCCCGGGCCACAGTGGGGAAGCCCGGCCTCGGTCAGCCGATCGAACAGCAGGCTGGCGTAGGGGTCGGCCGACGGGTAGAGCACGGCGATCCGGTTGAGCGGCGTGCCGGACGCGGCCCAGGCGCTCACGGAACGCAGGGCGGCCCGCACCTCGTCGTCGGGGTCGGCGGCCTCGAGCCGGCGCGCCGTCGGGGCGTCGAGGTCGAGGCGGCGGGTCGTCGACGGCGGCACCACCCCCCATCCGGCGAGCCGTTCGAGATGTCCCCGGTCGATGCCCTCGTCGCCGACCTGGCCCACGACGATGGTGACGTCGTGGCGGCGGGCGAGGGCGGCGAACAGGCGCGCCTCGTCGACCGACGACGGATCGGGCAGGAACAGCACGATCGGCCCCCACGACCCGGTGGCGACGGCGTCGAGGCGTTCGACGGCGACGTCGACCAGCGTGCCACGGGTGCGGGCTCGGCCGAGTCGCTTCGCCGCTCGGCGCAGCACGCCGACCGCCTCGGCCCCGAGCGTGGGGTCGTCCTCCAGCCTCGCCAGGTCGTCGCGGTCGAGACCGGCGATGAGCCGCTCGAGTCGGAGGAGCCGCTCGGCGGTTGCCCGGTGGTTGGCCACCCGACCGAAGCGGCCGGGGCGCTCGGCCAGTTCGGCGGCGACGGCGGTGAGCACCTCGAGCCGCGACGCCGGCCGGTGGCCGATCTCGGTCAACCACGGCAGCACCAGCCGGTCGAGCAGCCCTTCGGTGGTGATCACATCGACCGCCGCATACCCCTGCCGAGCCGCCAGCGCGCGGCGTAGAGCGACGGCCCGCAACGGCGCGTCGCACACCACCACGGCCGGGGCGAGGGGGTCGTCGCGCCCGGCGGCCAGCGCGTCGTGCACCGCGTCGACCGCCGCGTCACCGACCGCCGCCAGCTGGACGGCGGCGGCTTGCTGGGCGAACAGATCGGGCAGGTCGGACATCTCGCCGGTCACCCTATTCGGCCGCGCCGACATCCTGAGCGCCGCATTCGCCACCGCTCGACGCCGTTGGCTTGGACGACGGACCCCTCCGTGGACGACAGTGGGGGGCGACACGGCAACGAGGGGGTAGCCATGGAATTCGACCTGATGACGGGGGCGGCCACGTGGGCCGACACCGCCCGCCTGGCCCGCACGGTGGAGGAGCTCGGCTTCAGCGGGCTGCTCTACACCGAGACCAGCCAGACGCCCTGGATGATGATCGCCTCGGCCGCGCAGGCGGCCCCGTCGCTCCACTTCACCACCGGTATCGCGGTGGCCTTTCCCCGCTCGCCGATGGTGTCGGCGGCGGTGGCCTGGGAGCTGGCCCAGAACACCGAGGGCCGGTTCCGGCTCGGCCTCGGCAGCCAGGTGCGGGCCCACGTCGAGCGCCGCTACGCCACCGAGTTCGACCCGCCCGGGCCGCGCATGGCCGATTACGTCGCGGCGGTGAAGGCGTGCCTGCGGGCGTTCCGGGGCGAGGAGAAGCTCCACCACGAGGGGCCCTACTACAACCTGAGCCTCCTGCCGGGCGACTGGGCGCCACCACGACACGACTTCGGCGACGTCAAGGTCGACATCTCCGCCGTCGGCCCCTACATGACCAAGATCGCCGGCCGGGTCGCGGACGGCATCCACGTCCATCCGCTGCACTCGATGCCCTACATCGAGAACCGCCTCCTGCCCGGCGTCGCCGAGGGCACTGCCGATGCCGGGCGCTCGACCGACGACATCGACCTGATCATCCCGGTGTTCGCCGTGCCCGGCGACACCCCCGAGGAACAGGCCGCGCTGCGGGAGCGGGCCCGCACCCAGATCGCCTTCTACGGTTCGACCCCCAACTACGCGTTCCAGTTCGACGACCTCGGGTTCGAGGGCACGACCGGACGCATCCGGGAGAAGATGAAGGCCGGCGACATCCCCGGTGCAGCCGCCCAGGTGACCGACGAGATGCTCGGGCACTACGCCCTGCTCGCCCCGTGGGACGAGCTCGCCGACAAGCTGATCGAACGCTACGCCGGCGTCGCCTCCCGGGTCGTCACCTACCTCGGCCAGGACCAGATCATGAGCGACCCGACCACGGCCGGGAAGTGGGGCGAGATCGCCCGGGCCGTGCGAGCCCACGACGGCGGCGCCCGGTGACCCGCCGGGTCGCCCTCGTCACCGGCGGCGCCCGCGGCATCGGTCGGGCGATCTGCGAGGGCTTGGCCGCCGACGAGCGCGCGGTCGTCGTCACCGACCTGCTCGGCGACGACGCCGAAGCCACGGCCGCCGCCATCCGCGACGCCGGAGGCGAGGCGATGGCGCTGCCCCTCGACATCACCGACTCCGCCGCGGTGACGGCCGCCGTCGAGGCCGTGACCGAGGCCTGGGGCGCCCCCGAGGTCCTCGTCAACTGTGCCGGCTGGGACGACTTCAAGCTCTTCGTCGACACCGACGAGGCGTTCTGGGACCGCATCATCGACATCAACTACAAAGGCATGCTGCGCACCACCCACGCCTGCCTGCCGGCGATGCAAGCGGCGGGCTGGGGACGCATCGTCAACATCGCCTCCGACGCCGGACGGGTCGGGTCGTCGATGGAGTCGGTCTACTCCGGCGCCAAGGGCGGGGTGATCGCCTTCACCAAGACGATCGCCCGTGAAGCCGCTCGAGCCGGGGTCACCGCCAACACCGTGTGTCCCGGCCCCACCGACACGCCCCTGCTGGCCGAGCTCGCCGGCGACGGCCCCCAGGGCGAGAAGATGGTGACCGCCCTGGAGCGAGCCGTCCCGATGAAGCGACTCGCCCAACCGGCCGACATCGCGTCGGCCGTCGTCTACTTCGCGTCCGAGGGCGCCGGCTACGTGACGGGGCAGACCCTGTCGGTGTCCGGCGGCCTGACGATGTCCTGACCCACCACCCCGATCCCCCACAGGAGCCTCTCGTGACCCACGTCCCCACGCTTGACCCCGACCACTGGTTCACCAAATTCCCCGACCTTCGATTCGAGCGGCTCGAGCACGGCATCCTGCTGATGACGATCGACCGGCCGCCGATGAACGCCACCGATCAGCGCACCCACAACGCGCTGAGCCGGGTGTGGACCGACATCGACGACGACGCCGAGACCCGCGTCGTGATCGTGACCGGCGCCGGAAAGGCGTTCAGCGCCGGCGGCGACCTCGAGTGGCTCGACACGATGGTCAACGACTACGACGGCATGAAGGTCGCCTTCAAGGAGGCCGGCGACATCGTCTACGGCATGACCCGGTGCTCCAAGATCATCGTGTCGGCGATCAACGGCGTGGCGGTCGGCGCCGGTCTGGCGGTCGGTCTGATGGCCGACATCTCGATCATCGCGGACGATGCTCGCTTCACCGACGGGCACCTGCGCCTCGGCGTGGCCGCCGGGGATCACGCCAACATCATCTGGCCGCTGCTGTGTGGCCTGGCCAAGGCCAAGTACTACCTGATCACCTCCGACTTCATCGACGGCAAGACCGCCGATCAGATCGGCCTGGTCTCGAAGTCCGTGCCCGGCGAGGAGCTGATGGACACCGCGATGGCGGTGGCGACGAAGATCGCCACCGGCCCCCAGGACGCCGCTCGCTGGACCAAGCGGGCGCTGAACCTGTGGGTCAATCAGGCCGCTCCGGCGTTCGACGCCAGCCTCGCGTTCGAGATGCTCAACTTCATGGGCAACGACGTCGCCGAAGGTCGCGCCGCAATCGTCGAGAAGCGCAAGCCGAACTTCGACTGAACTGGGATAACGCCCTCGACGGCCCAGGCAGCCAAGGGCGGATTGCCCGTAGCTGTCGACCCCTTCCAGCACTACCTTCTGGAAGGTGAGCGCCGCGCCTCCACCGCCGCCTCGCGCCGAGCCGCCGATCGACGACTCGCCCCGCGAGGTGGTCGGCATCGACCTCGGACGACATCGCGTCTTCGCGTCGCATCGGCTCGACGAGGCTCGCTTCGTCCAACTCGGCGATCGCCACGACGGGCTGCTCCTGCGGTGGTTCGACGACGACGGGTCCGGGCACCGGATCACCGACCGGCTGCGAGAGCTCGTCGCCCTCGACAGCGCCGAGGCGATGATGCTGGCCGACGCCGTCGCCGGCGTGATCGTCGACTCGGTGGCCGACGCTCTCGATCTCGACGCCGAGGACCTGTTCGAGCTGCGGGTGCTACTCGGTGTCCCGTCCAGCCTCGGGCCCCGGGGTCGACGGCTGTTGCGCGACGCGTTCTCCCGCCAAGGGCTCGAGATCGCGGCCTGCGATGTGGTCGATCGTTCGATCGCAGCGATGGCCGGCTGGCTGGCCCATCGGGTCGAGCTGTCGGGCCGGCTCCCCGCCGGACCGGTCGCCGTTGTCGACAACGACGGTGGCGACGTGTCGCTCACGATCGCCGACCCCGACACCGAACGACTCCTGCTGGTCCACCCTCTGAGCGCCGGCCCCGACGACGACCCGGCGGCCGTGACCGAACGACTCCGCCGGTGTCTGACCGTGGGGGCGTCGCTGAGCCACCGCGACGGGATCGTGCGACCCGACGACTGGTCGGCGGTGTCGTCCCGGTTCGGTCAGGTGATCGTGACCGGCAGCGGTCACGATCAGCCCCTGCTGCTGGAGTTGCTCCGGTCCGTGTTGCCGGCCGCCGACATCATGCCCGATCCGGTGCGGGCGGCCGAGCGGTGCGTCGTCGCCGGGCTCACCCGCCTCGACCAGTACCTGGGGTGGACGGCGTGCTGGCCGACCCTCGACCTGACCCACGGCGATCGCCTCCTGCGACCGGCAGGGCCACTGCGCGAGCACGACGGCGAGAGTGTTGTCGTCGACGGTGGCCGAATCCTGCAACTGCGTCGCGATGGCAGGATTTTGCCGCTCGAGGCCGGCGACCACCTCGGCGCTGGCATCGGGGTACCCAAGGGCCTCGGCCCGCTCCCAGTGGCGCGTTTTCTTCCCGACGGTCGCCTCCTCCTCCTCGGCCCGCAGGGCACCCGGCCGCTCGGACTCCAGGTCGATTGGCCACCGCCCGGCGACGACGACGACGTCGTCACCCTGTCCAGCATCGGCCGCCGCGGCCTCACGATGGTCAGCCAGGACGTTGCGCTCGGTCGTTGATTGCCGTGCCGGTAGCGCGACAACGGCCGGAACGGCATAGCCTTGTGTCTGCCGGGTCACCTGACCTGGCTCGAGACGAAGGCACTTCACATGCAAGGTACGGTCAAGTTTTTCAACAGTGAAAAGGGCTTCGGCTTCATTTCACGCGAGGGTGGCGACGACGTTTTCGTTCACTACTCCAACATCGCCGGTGACGGCTACAAGTCCCTCGACGAGGGCCAGCGAGTCGAATTCGACGTCGCTCCCGGGCGCAAGGGCGAGGAAGCCCAGAACGTTCGCGTCGTCTGATCTGATTCGATCAGAGGGCCGCTGTCTCACCGAGGCAGCGGCCCTTTTCAGTTTTCCGATGGTCTCGTTCGCGCTCGAGAGATCGGCTGGGCTCAGGTCCAGAGGCGGTCGCAGACGTCGAACCAGAGCTTGGTGGTGAGCTCGAGCGACTTGCGGTCGATCCGTTCGTTGTGGCCGTGGAAGCGGTCGAAGAACTCGCTCGCGTCGATCGCTCCGGAGAGCAGGCCGGCGCCGTAGGCCACCACGCCCCGCTGACGGAAGAACCGCGAGTCGGTGCCGCCGGTGACCATCGACGGCAACACCTTGGCCTCGGGATACGCCACCAGCATCGAGCTCTTGACGGCATCCCACAAAGGACCGCCGATCGGCGACGCCGTCGACGGGTCCTCGTGGATGACCTCGACCTCGACGTGGTGGATCAGCTCCCCGAGCGCCTCGGCCAGAGCGGCCTCGACGTCGGCCCGGGTCTCGCCCGGCAAGGTGCGGATGTCGACCTCGATCGTCACCTGATCCGGAATGACGTTCGTCTTCACGCCGCCGTGGGCAACGTTGGGGCTGAAGGTCATGTGGCAGCACGCATGGGTCAGGGCCTGGTGCTGCTCGGGCAGTTCGAAGATGGCGTCGTCGACCGACGCCGGATCGAGCAGGCGACGCCGCAGCTCGTCATCGACCCCGAGGGCCTCGATGCGAGCACCCCACAGTTCGTCGAGCTTCGCCTTCGGGGCAAAGGCCGCCAACCGTCGCACGACCTCGGCCGCCTTGATCAGGGCGTTGTCGGCGCCCAGCGGGCGCGACCCATGGCCGGGTGTTCCCTTGACGTGGAGCCGCCGCCAGCCGATGCCCTTCTCGGCGGTCGTGATCTGCAGACTCTTTCCCTCCGGGCCGTGGGTGGCGAAGCCTCCGAACTCGGTGAGCAGGTAGTCGCAGCGCAGGGCATCCCATTCGTCGCGCACCAGTTGTTCGGCCCCGTGTACGCCGCCGGCCTCCTCGTCGGCGACCGCGAAGTAGACGATGTCGCCGGGATAGCGGATGTCGTTGCGGACCAGGTGCTTGAAGGCCACCGCCATCGACGAGGTGAGGTTGAGCATGTCGACCGCTCCCCGTCCCCACACCTCGGCACCGTCACCGTCGAGCGAGCCGGTGGCGGGGTCGGCGACGAGCTCGGCGGCGAACGGGTCGCGCTGCCAACCCTCGGGCGACACGGGCACCACATCGGTGTGGCCCATCAGGCACAACGCGGGCGCGTCGGGGTCGGTGCCGTGATGGCGGGCGACGAGCGATGTCCGCCCCGGTGTCGGCTCGAAGGTCTCGATGTCGAGGCCGAACCCCTCGAGTTCCCCGAGCAGCAGCCGGGCGGAACGATCCTCGTGCCCCGACGCAGCCGTGCCGTCGTTCACGCACTGATTGCGAATGAGGGCCTGGAGGAGTTCGACCGT
>JAWSVN010000136.1:0-2491 GCA_033851875.1 Acidimicrobiales bacterium | reverse complement strand
GCGGGCCCGCCACCATCAGCAGGTTGGGGTAGCCGCTGCTCATCACCCCGAGGTAGGTGCGGGGGCTGTCGGTCCAATCGTCCCTGAGGCTCCGCCCGTCGACACCGCGGATGTCGATCCGGTCGTAGGCGCCGCTGATGGCGTCGAAGCCGGTGGCGTAGACGATCACGTCGAGCTCGTGGTGGGCCCCGTCGGCGGTCACGATGCCGGCGGCGTCGACACGCTCGATCGGGGTGGCGGTGACGTCGACGAGGTGGACGTTGGCGCGGTTGTAGGCCTCGAAGTAGTTCGTCTCGAGCGGCAGCCGCTGCATCCCGAAGCCGTGGTCGCGAGGGATCAGCTTCTCGGCGGTCTCGGGGTCGTCGACCCGGGCCCGGATGCGGTCGGCGACGTAGGCCGAGATCTCGGCGTTGGCCTTCTCGTCGAAGAAGATCTCGGTGAAGTTCTGCGCCAGCAGGGCGAAGCCGGGCTCGTTGTAGAGGCGGTCCCAGGTGGCGGTGCGCTCCTCGGGGGTGAGGTTCCAGAAGCCGCGCCGGTCGGGGTTGTGCTCGAAGCCGCCGGGCGAGGTGGCGCAGTTCTCGAAGATCTCGTCGTAGCGGGAGCGGATGTCGGCCATCTCGGCCTCGGAGATCGGGGCGTTGTTGAGCGGGGTACTCCAGTTGGGTCGGCGCTGGAAGACCGTGAGGTCGGCGACCTTGTCGGCGATCTCGGCGATCACCTGGATGCCGGTGGCGCCGGTGCCGATGACGCCGACTCGCTTGCCGGTGATGTCGAGGTCGTCGGGCCAGCGGTAGGTGTGGAACGAGCGGCCGGCGAACTCGTCCATGCCCGGGTAGGTCGGCAGGGTCGGCATCGACAGCGGGCCGAGGGCCGACACGACGAAGCGGGCGGTGTAGGCGGGCGCGCCGTCGATGTCGAGGGTCCAGCGCCGCTCCGACTCGTCCCACCGCATCGCCGTGACGCGCTGCTCGAAGCGGCAGTGCTGGCGCAGATCGAAGGTGTCGGCGACGAAGTTGAGGTAGCGGAGGTTCTCGGGCTGGGGCGAGAACCGCTCGGTCCAATGCCACTCGTCGAGCAGCTGCTGGGAGAACGAGTAGCCGTAGGTGTAGCTCTCGGAGTCGAAGCGGGCGCCCGGATATCGGTTGCGGTACCAGGTGCCGCCGAGGTCGTCGTCGGCCTCGAGGGCGACGGCGTCGAAGCCGAGATCGGTGAGGGTCTTGATCTGGTAGAGACCCGACACTCCGGTGCCGATGACGATCACTTCGTGCGCTTCGAGGGTTGCGGCCATGACCGCGAACCTTAAATCGGTTGGCCGACCGAGGACCAGCCGGGCGGCCCCGCCCGTTCAGGCCGCCGGTGGGTCGAAGCGATCGCGGAAGGTGAAGGCCTCGGGGGTCGGGCCGTGCACGCGTAGCAGGGCCAGCCGTTCCATGCCCTCCTCGACGGTCGGGAGTTCACCGGCCGGCACCCACCAACACACGATCACCGGACCCGACGGCGTCTCGAACCACTCACGCCGCTGACGGAGATAGTCGAGGTGGTCGCTGCGGTAGACGTAGTTCCAGACCGAGTCGACGTCCTCCCATACGGCGAGGTTGATCATCTGCTCCTGCCCGTCGAGGTCGGCGCGCAGGTCCGTCGCATCGTTCGACCCCTCGCCGACCAGCCGCCACACGAAGCCGGGCGATCGGTCGGCGAGGGCGTTGATCTCGTCCAGCGCCGACATGAAGCCGTCCATCCGCGGGTCGTCGGTCGGGAATCGCGGAACGGCGACGTTGAGCTGAGCGAGGTGGTAGGTCACGAACGACACTCTATATCAATCGTGATTGTTTTTAGAACGACCCTTCGGGACCAGGACCACACAGCAACCGATGTCGGGGCGAGCGTCGAGCACCACGTCGACCCCTGGCACGTCCCCGAGCATCCCCTCCAGGAGGGCCAGATTCATGCCACAGACCAACCCCGGGTGAGCCTCGGCGACCGCATGGAAGGGGCAGTTGGCGAGCCGGGTCACCCCGTCGCCGTCGTCGTAGGGCTCGTAGCCGAGCGCCCGCAACTGTTCGACCGACCCCGCCTCGCCGTCGACTCGCAGCGCCAAGCCCCGACGACGGGCAGCCGCTTCGAGCGCCTCGTCGAGTCGCACCTCCTCGGCGGCGTCGGCGAGCACCTCAGCCGCCAGCCGGTAGTCGCGGGCCGGGAGCGAGAGGGTGCGCTCGACCGAGGTCCGACGGTAGACCTTCGCCGGTCGCCCGGCCCCGGGCCCCGTCCGTCCATTGACGCGGCGTTCGTCGACCTCGAGCAAGCCAGCGCCGACCAGCTTGTCGAGATGGAAGCCGACCAGGTTTCGCGCCACGTCGGTGGCGGACGCCACCTCGGCGCGCGTGACCTCGCCCCCGTGAGCGACGACCGCCTCGTAGAGGCGGCGCCGCACGGGATCCTGGAGCAGTCCGATCGCTTCGACGTCGTCCACGAGGCCCAAGCTAGGCGGCGA
>JAWSVN010000135.1:7852-10935 GCA_033851875.1 Acidimicrobiales bacterium | reverse complement strand
TTCGTTCACTTCCGAAGCATCGTTCGCTCGTCGCCGATCGTGAGGCTTGCCGAAACGAGCGTCATGACAAACCGCTCTCGGGCACGTTTGCTGCGCCAGGGATGCCGCCGGCCCCATACCCTAGGAGCTCGAACCGGGCGACGATTGTCTGATGCGGTGGCTTCGTCTCTGGCTCGTCGGTCTGCTCCTGGTGCTGGTGGCCCCGGCCTCGAACGCGGCGGCCGAACCGGCGGCCTCGAGCACGACCGAAACCCGGATCGACCTCGGGGTCGGCGAGGTGCGCGACCTGATCCGCCTCGACGACGGACGACTCCTCATCGCCGCTGACGACGAGCTCCAGCTGCGCTCGCCGACCGGTGCGCTCCTCATGCGAGCAACCGACCTGACCGGCGCCAATCGGGTCCGCTATCTCGGCGACTCGATCGCCGTGGTGTCGCTGCTCGCAGGCGGTGAGCTCGTCGCCATCGACCTCGACGACGGCACCGAATGGAAACGCCTCGATACCGGCGCCACGGTCATCACCGAGATCGACACCGTCGCCGACCGGGTCGTGTTCGCGCACCATGACCCCTTCACCGACAACGGCGTCGGGTTCGCGTTCATGGGATCCGAGGTTGTCGACCCGTTCTTCTATGCGGAGGGGACCCGCTACGTCTCAGGCCTGCGCATCAACGCGGCCCGGCCGAACGATGTGTTCGTCATCGACTCGCGCTGGGCCAGCCATCGGCTCGACCGTTCCGGTGCCGAGCCGGTCCAGATCTCCAACCACTCGATCGTGTCGTACGGCATGGAACTCGCCGACGACGGCTCGTCGGTCTGGATCTACGACCGCAGCCAAATCCTCGAACTCGATCCCGGGTCGATGCAGCCGACCGGCTCGGTCTGGTCGGCGCCGGTCGAGTCGTGGGACCTGGCCGGCGACACCACCATGCGCCAGATCGACGACCGCCTACTCGCGGCGTCGGAGGGCCACCACGTGCGGGTCTGGCGCCTCGACCAGCCGGGCGAACCGGTCGGCTCCGCGTGGTTCGATCACCCGGTCACCAGCTTCGACTTCGACGAGCATCATCTCTACGCCGGCGTCACGACGCCCGACGGGGCCCAGCTCGTCATCACCGGCTACGACCGCCAGCTCAGCGAATCAGTCGTGCCAGTGACGATGTTGGGCTACGGCTCGCCACCCGCTGAGCGACCGACGATCGTCTGGCAGTGCGATGCATCGGGTGACGCCGGCAGCTTCGAGGTCGCCTACGGCCACACCGTCTACGTGTCGGTCGACCCGTCGAGCACGATCTGCCACTTCCGCCGGTCGGATGCGCCGACACCGTCGCTCGAACTGTGGCTGGATCGCAACACCGGCGACCTCCGCGTGCTCGACGAAGGACGATCGGTGGTCGATCGGTTCGCTCCCGGCTCGACCGCTGAGCCGGTCGTGTTGTTCGACGTCTACCCGAACCCGCTCGACGACACCGACGTCTTCGTGCGCACCCAGTACGACGACCTGCTCGGCCGGGCGGCCGACGAGGGCGGCGTGGCGTTCTGGAGCGGCCGGATCGACGCCGGCGCGATGAGCCGCAGCGAGTTCGTGCAGTCGATCGTCGAGTCGCCCGAATACCTCGGAACGATCGCGCCGCTCTCCAGGCTCTACCTCGCCTACTTCGAGCGCGCGCCCGACGACGCGGGGCTCACGTTCTGGACCGGGCAGTTGCGGGCCGGACGATCGCTGGCCGACATCTCCGAGCACTTCGCCCGCTCCGCCGAGTTCGAGCGGACCTACGGCGGGCTCGACGACGGCGAGTTCGTCGAACTCGTCTACCGCAACGTGCTCGACCGGGCGCCCGACGTCGTGGGGCAAGCGTTCTGGCAGGACCGGCTGGCAGCCGGCCTGCCGAGGGGCACCTTGATGCTGCAGTTCTCGGAGTCTCCCGAGAACATCGAGCGGACGACCCCGCAGATCGTCGTGCGAGCGCTCTACCGAGGTCTGCTGCAACGGGAGCCGGATCGCAACGGCGCCGACTTCTGGACGCAGTACTACCGCAACTCGGGTTCGCTCACGGCGATGATCACGGGCTTCATCACCAGCGACGAGTACGCCCAGCGGTTCGAGGTGTTCGACGAGCCGGGTTGAAATCCCTGAATGCGCCCCCGGGGCGCAGACGGGCCCCGGTCCCCATTCCGCGACCCGAGGTTGGTTCCTACCTTGCTGAGCACACCAACCACTCCCCAAGGAGCCCATGACATGACCGTTCTCGGCGCACAGCTCGAAGACCTCACCGACCTCGCCGGCCGACTCACGACCACCGAGTCCGAGATCGGTGGCGTCCAGACCGACTCGACCACCGCCACCAGCACCGTCGTCGGCGACGTCACCACCGCAGCGGCCAACTCGCTCGCCCACATCACCGCCCTGATGGACAACCTGCGGTCCAGCGTCGACGCCGCCGCCAACACCGCCGAAGGCGCCAACTGGAACGGCAAGAACCGCGACGAGTTCATCGGCGGCTACGCCGACTTCAACGCCGCCGTCGCCCAGGCCGAGGCCGCCACCCGCGACACCTTCGCCAACTTCGACGCCGCCATCACCTCGATGACCGCCGAGCTCGAGCAGTACCAGGCCTCGCTCTCGGCCGCCCTCGCCGACGCCCAGGCGTCGACCAATTCGATGGCCCGAGCCGTCGAGGCCCAGCGCGAGAACCTCGACAGCGTGATGAACACCGGCCTCTCCTTCGCCTGAGGTCGACGTGCCCTACGCCAGCGAATTCCGGGCCGCAGCCCAGGTCTTCGACGCCGAGGCCGACACGATCGTGGAGGTCTCGGCGTCGCTGCCGAGGTTGATCGGCCCCGACGTCCTCCAGGGCGGCCGACTCACCGCCGACGTGGAAGCGCTCGTCGACGACGCCGTGCTCGACGCCACCAGCGATGCCGAAGCGCTGCGGAGCCTGGCCGACGAGTGCCGCTGGCGGGCCGAGCAGTGCGACGCCGCCGAAGCTGCCTACGCCCAGTACCAGTCGGCGATGTCGGCCTGGAGCGTGGCCGAGTCGCAGTGGCGGGTCGACCACGCCGCGATGGCCGAGGCCGGCGAG
>JAWSVN010000135.1:0-7824 GCA_033851875.1 Acidimicrobiales bacterium | reverse complement strand
GCGAAAGGGTGGCAATCTGTCACCCATGTCCGAAACCACGACCGACGCGCAGCGCGTCGACGACGCGATCGACAAGCTCCTCGCCAATCACGACCCCAAGGTCGAGAGCTACGAGGAGTTCCGAGGCCACCAGTACGACGCCGGCCTGGCGTGGGTCCACTTCCCCGAAGGCTTCGGCGGAATGGGCCTTCGGCCCGAGCTGCAGAAGACGGTCGAGCAGCGCTTGCGGGCGGCGGGCGCCAAGGCGCTCGCTCCGTCGCAGTTCTTCATGTTCCTCGCCGGCCCGACGATCGTCACCCACGGCGACGACGCCCAGAAGGAGCGCTTCCTCCGCCCGATGTTCACCGGCGAGGAGAAGTGGTGCCAGCTCTTCAGCGAGCCGGGCGCCGGCTCCGACTTCGCCGGCCTCGGCGCCCGTGCGGTCCGTGACGGCGACGAGTGGATCGTGAATGGCCAGAAGGTGTGGAACACCCTGGCCCACCTCGCCGACTACGGCATGCTCGTCACCCGCTCCGACCCCAACACGCCCAAGCACAAGGGCATGACCTACTTCGCGCTCGACATGAAGAGCGAGGGCGTCGAGGTGCGGCCGCTGCGCCAGATCACCGGCGAGGCCGAGTTCAACGAGGTCTACATGACCGACGTCCGGGTGCCCGACGCCAACCGCATCGGCGCCGAGGGCGAGGGTTGGCGGGCGTCGCTCACCACCCTGATGAACGAGCGCAACGCGATCGGCGCCGGCTCCGGCGGTGGCCCGCCCCAGCGTGGCTCGGGTTCGATCTCGGCTGCGGTGAAGACGTGGCAGAGCCTCCCCGAGGATCGTCGCAGCGAAGCCCACAAGGACGAGCTGATGAGCCTGTGGGTGAAGGCCGAGGTCGCTCGCCTCACCAACATGCGGGCCGGCCAGAACCGCAAGGCCGGCAACCCCGGTCCGGAGATGAGCGTCTCCAAGATCGTCGCCGCCGAGCTCAACAAGGACATCATGGAGCTCTGCGTCGACCTCGAGGGCCCGGCCGGGCTCGTCGACTACGACTACACGTTCCGACGCCCCGAGGACCTCTCGGTGTCGGGCATGGAGAACGGCGTGCACCACGCGTTCCTGCGGGTGCGGGCCAACTCGATCGAGGGCGGCACCTCGGAGATCATGCGCAACATCATCGGCGAACAGGTGCTCGGCCTCCCCGGCGAGCCCCGCGTCGACAAGAACGTCAATTGGATCGACGTTCCCCGCAACTGATCACCCGAGCACCAGCCTCGTGAAGGGAAGACCCCGGCTCTGGCGGGCCGGGGTCTTCTCGCGTTCGTGCAGCGCTCGGTCGAGGTTGGCGACTCAGCCGAGGCCGTATCAGCCAGGGTCGCTAACGAACGCTGCGATCTCGTCGGTCCAGGTGGCGAGATCGTCGCGGGTGCTGGCCACCCGCAGCGTCGAGCCGTCGATCAGTTCGTGGAGACGCTCGGCGGTCGACATCGGGTGACCGGGGTCGCCGGTCCAGGCCAGGATCAGCGTGGGCACGCCGATGGCGGCCACCTCGCTCGGCGTCGGCAGGTCGGTGTCGGCCGCACCCCGGAACGCCGCCGCGAGCCGCTCGGGGGTGAAGGCGCGCAGCGCCGCGTGCCGGGACGGCCGGTGGGTCTCGTCGCCGACGAGGGGGTCGGGCACCGGCGCCGCCGCCGTCGCCTCGATCACGGCCTCGGGGCCACCGTCGGCGGCGATGGTGCCGAGCGTCTCGTAGAGGTCGGTCTGGCCGGCCCGGGTCTCCCACGCCGTGGGCGGGATCATCAGGACGAGACCCCGCAGCTCGGCGGTGGCGAGCTCGGGTCGGGTGGCGGCGAGCACGGCGAGGTGCAGCGCGGTGGCCGCCCCCATCGACGCCCCGCCGACCACCACACCCGTCGACGCGTCGAGGCCGAGCTGGGCGTGGAGGGCCAGCTGGTCGAGGGCGAGTTCGCGCCAGTGCGAGCGGCCGAGCTCGGGAGCGTCGCCCGAGTCGCCATGACCGATCGCGTCGTAGCGCACGACGTCGAGCCGACCGGCGAGCACGTCCCAGTCGATGATTCCCGACGCGTCCTCGGCGGCCCGACTGGAGGTGAGGCCGTGGCCCCAGATCAGCGTCGGCTGCTGCCCACCGACGCCGGCGGAGGACTGCGCCACGACGTCGACGTCACGGATCCGGAGGGTCGTCATGGGCGGACGCTACCTCGCGACCTCGGCGAGATGGAACCGGCGGGCCGAGCGCGTTTAGGGTCGGCGACGTGAACGACGCTGCCGATGCCTCCGCTCCTCGCCCCGACCTCCCCGGCTACGACGTAGCCGCCGTCGAGGGCTGGATCGCCGCCAACACCGACGGCCTCACGCCGCCGTTCACCTGGACCCGTCTCGAGGGCGGCCACTCGAACCTCACCTACGCCCTCACCGACACCGAGGGTCGTCGGGCCGTCGTGCGCCGCCCTCCCCTCGGCGAGCTGTTGCCCAAGGCCCACGACATGGGCCGCGAGTTCAAGGTGATCAGCGGGCTCAACAAGACCGACGTGCCGGTGCCGATCGCGTACGGCTACTGCGAGGACCCGTCGGTCACCGGCGCCCACTTCTACGTGATGTCGATGGTCGACGGGCGGGCGATGTACACGCCCGACATGGTCGAGGACTGGCTGCCGCTCGAGGCCCGCAAGGCGCTCGGCCTGTCGTTCATGGACACCCTGGCCGCCCTCCACGCCGTCGACCCGGCCGACGTGGGGCTCGCCGACCTCGGCCGCCACGACGGCTACGTCGCCCGCCAGCTCCGCACCTGGTACGGGTCGTGGGAGGCGTCGAAGGAAGGCGCCGACTACGACGACGAGCGCATCCACCGGCTGCATGAACACTTCAACGCCAACCTGCCCGAGCAGGGCCCGGCCCGCGTCGTGCACGGCGACTACGGCCTCCACAATGCGATGGTGGCAGCCGACGGCCACGTCACCGCGGTGCTCGACTGGGAGATCGCCACCCTCGGCGACCCCCTCGCCGACTTCGCCTACGCCATCAACGGGTGGGGCGACCCGACCGCCGAGCCGACCGAGGGCTCGTCCGCCGCCATGCACTCCGGCGCCACCACCGCCCCCGGGTTCGACGGACCCGACGTCCTGATCGCCCGCTACGCCGAACGCTCGGGCCGCGACCTGGCCGAGCTCGAGGCCGTGCTCCCCTACTACCGGGCCTACAACTACTTCAAGACCGCCTGCATCATCCACGGCGTCTACTCCCGCTACCAACAGGGCAAGAAGAGCTCCGAAGGCATCGACCTCGAGGGCCTCAAGACCCGCATGATCGGCTCGATCGACCTCGCCGAACAGTGGGCCGACGCCGGCATCGCCTGATCGATCAGGGCCAGCGAAGAACCCCACCGGTTGTCACCGACCACACCCCTCGGAGTCGCTAGGGTTCACGGGACGGCCCGGCCGAAACGGGTCGCTGACGAGTCGGACGCGACTCGTGTTTCTCTCATTCGGCCCGTCCGGGCCGACCTCCTGCAGGAGCAACAATGGCCAACAGCGAACAGGTGCTCGCTTCCCTCCCGATCTTCTCCGAACTGTCGAAGGCCGACCTTCGCAAGGTGGAGCGGCTCATGACCCCGGTGACCATCAAGGCGGGGCGTGACTTCATCGTCGAGGGCAAGCCCGGCCGTGAAGCGTTCGTCGTGCTCGAGGGTCGCGCCACCGTCCGCAAGGGCAACAAGGTCGTCGCCTCGGTCGGCCCCGGCGACGTGATCGGCGAGATGGCGCTGCTGGCCAACCTGCCTCGCAACGCCACCATCACCGCCGACACCGAGATGATGGTCGAGGTCCTCGACCGTCGTGAGCTCGTGGCCCTGCTCGAGGAGATGCCGAAGCTCACGATGAAGATCATGATCTCGGCCATCAAGCACGCCCACGAGCTGGAGTCGAGCCTCACCGCCTGAGTCGATGGCTGGACTCGACGTCGCCCCTTCCTACACCGAAGCCATCGGACAGCAGTGGTTCAACCTGGCCTCGCCAGGCCCGTATTTCACCGGACCCGAGCGACTGTCGATGGCGGAGATCATTCGCGAGCCTGCCGACGCGGCGGGTGAACCGAGCGGACTGGCCCTCGAGGCCGCCCTCAAGATCGCCCATCGTGCCGCCACGATCGGCCCCAAGTGGCTCGACGAGATCGAGCATTTCGGGCTGCCGCGAGGTCCGTATGTGGAAGTGGTGAGCGTCGTGTCGCGGGTGACCGCCGTCGACCGGTTCGTCGCCGCGGTGGGAGCGAAGCTCCTGCCGTTGCCGACGGCCCTCGAGGGCTCCCCCACCGGCGACATCGAGCTGGCGGCCCGCCAGCGCAGCGCGTATGTCCCGATCCTGGAGCCGGCGGCGGCGAGCACCGCGCTGTCGCTGTTGCCCACCGAGGCGTCGGCTCGCCGGCAGCTCCACGCCGCGTTCTACCTCGACGACGACGACATGGGCGACCCCGACTCGGGTCGCGAGCTGACCCGCCCGCAGATGGAGTTGCTGGCGGCTCGCACGTCGTTCAACAACGGCTGCGCCTATTCGCTGTTCGCCCACAGCGCGATGCTGCGGGCCAGCATCGACCGGGTGGTCGAACGGGTCGATCTGCGGGCGGTCACCGACCCGAGCGTCGACTCCCTGATCCGTGACGGCGACGTGTTGTTGCCCTTCGCCGACGCCGTGGCCGGCCAGGGCGACCTCGACGCCACGCGCCAGGCCCTCGTCGACCGGGTCGGCGAGGCCGCCACCGTGCGAGCGGCTGCCGTGATCTCGACGTTCGAGATGATGAACCGGGTGCTCGACGCCACCGGCATCCCGATCCCGAACCGGATCCGCTCGATCGCCCCCGAACTCGGGTTGCGCGACGGGCTCCTACCGACCGTCTGAGCGGGCTGCCTGTCGAGCGCAGGCAGGCTTCAGGCGAGGACGCCGACCTCGTCGGCAGCGGCGGCCAGTGCCTTCAGGGCCCGGTCGTTCTCCTCGGCCACGCTGACGGTGAGCCGGATGCCTTCGCCGGGAAACGGACGGGCGACGATGCCGCGCCGCTCGAGGGCCTGGTTGAGGTCGACCGTGGCGTCGCCGGCAGGGAGCCACACGAAGTTGGCGGCCGAGTCGGGCAGCGTCCAACCGTCGTCGCGCAGCGCGCCGAGCATCCGGCCGCGTTCGGCGACGATGCCGGCGACCCGGGCGTCGATGTCGGCGTGGGCCTCGATCGCGGCGAGGGCGGCGGCCTGGGCGATGCCGTTGACGGCGAAGGGGAACAGCGTCTTGTCGATCGAGGTGGCGACCTCGGGGTGGGCGAACCCGTAGCCGATGCGCAACGCCGCCAAGCCCTGGGCCTTGGAGAAGGTGCGCAACACGACGAGGTTGGGGTGACGGTCGAGCAGCGACGGGCCGCCATCGGCCCCCGGAGCGAGGGGGTCGGCGACCACCGAGGTGTCGACGAACTCGCGGTAGGCCTCGTCGAGGACGACGATCACGTCACGGGGCACCGCCTGGAGCAGCGTCTCGAGCTCGTCGAGACCGAACGCGGTGCCGGTCGGGTTGTTGGGGTTCGACAGGATGACGAGCCTGGTCCGCTCCCCCACGGCGGCGGCGACGGCGTCGAGGTCGAAGCGATGATCGACGAGCGGGGTGGTGCGGGCGACGCCGCCGACGAGCTGGGTGTAGACGGGGTAGACCTCGAACGAGCGCCACGGGTAGACCACCTCGTCGCCCGGGTCGACGTAGGTGAGGAGGAGCTGCTGCAGCAGGCCGACCGAGCCACAGCCCACGACGACCTGGTCGACGTCGACGCCTCGCCACGCCGCGATCGCAGCACGCACCGCCGAGGCCCGGTGATCGGCGTAGCGGTTCACGCCACCAGCGGCGGCCTCGATGGCGGCGGCGACCGCGGGAACGGGGCCGAGCGGGTTCTCGTTCGACGCCAGCTTGATCGCCTCGGTGATGCCATGTTCGGCCTCGGCCTGGCTGGCGTCCTTGCCCGGCCTGTAGGCGGGGAGGGCGTCGACGGCAGGGCGGGGGCGTCCGGTCATGGTCGCCAACGCTACTGGCCCGGACGCCTGCGGCTCGCATCCCGGTCACGCATCACCGTCTAGCCACGGGCCCGACAACGGGTTCACAAAAAGTGGTGCGAAAGCACTACAGGTGATGGGCCGAATGTGCCGAAGAGTGGTCACAGCGAACCAGTCGGCCGGGGCCGGCCGGCTGGTTCCCAAGGTTCCCACCGGCAAGAGGAGAAACCCGTGGCTCACACCGTTCCCGCCGAGACACCCCGTCCCCAGCAGTTCGACACCGGCTGGCTCATGAGCTGGTCGGCGTCACTGATCGTTGCCTTCATCGTCGCTGTGTCGCTCGGCGTGATCTTCACGCTGGAGCGATCGATCGTGGCCATCGGCCTGATCGCCATCAGCGCCTTGTTGAAGGCGACCATCGATCTGCTGATTCGACCGTGATCGGCAGGGGCCCCTTCGGGGGCTCGTGACACGGGTCGTCCGTGGTCGATCAGCGCGTTCCCTCGGCAGCGGCGCCGAGGGATGACGGCGGCGGCATCGACGGCGGACACGCAGGCGTCTCGGGGCGGGTCAGGGGCTCGACCCGCTCCGAGACGGCAATCCTTCGGTCGGTGGCCGGCGTGCCTGCGGCCGGACTCAGCCCCAGCAGTGGGCGCTGGCGAGCCAGGGGCGGGTGCCGCTGCGCTGCCAGGTGATGACCGCGGCCTCGTCCTGCTGAGCGGGGCTGGCGAGATCGGCCGACGCAACCCCGTAGCGGGCGGCGTGGCCGTAGGCGGCCCAGCTCGAGCGGAGGAACTGGTAGGCGCCGCGAGCGCTCGAGTAGCGGTTGGCGGCGGTGTAGTTGTCGGTGCTCTCGCACCAGCGGATGGCGAGCAGGATCGGCGGGACGTAGACGCCGTGGCCGGCGTTGACCCAACCGACCGGGATCTCGCTGTCGAGCTCGAGCGACGACGGGGCGGCGACGGTGCGGGGCGGCGGCGCGATCGTGCCGGTGACCTGGCGGTGTTCCTCGGAGTCGGAGATGTAGGCGATCGCCAGCGCCGGGTCGTCGAGGGCGGTCCAGTAGGCGTAGCCCTGGGAGTCGGGCTCACGGTCGAGGGCGTTGCGGTAGGCGTCGACGATGAAATCGCCCGACGACCGCTCGATCGGCTCGGGGGTGGTGAGCATCACGCGAGCGATGTCGACCAGCGACTCGCCCTGGAGGCGGCGCTGGGTCCAGTAGGCAGCGCCCTCGGCGTCGGGCATGCGGCCGAGCACGGTCTTGTAGAGCCGGATGATCTGGTCGTCGTGGGCTTCGGTCGACGAGGCGACCGTCTGGGCCGGGGTGTCGGACCACGTCAGGGAACCCGACGCTTGCGCCTCGACGGCCGGTGCGAGTCCGAGGACAGCGCACACCGACAGCACGAAAATGAAGAAACGATTGCAGTTGGAAAGGGTCCGCACGCGGGCAACCTCCACAGGGCTTGGGGAACATGCAGCCGCGCAGGAGCTCTCTACCGAAGGAGCTGCTCGGCCCCGTGGGGCGATGAGCGCCGATTCTTGGCCCGCCTTCGGGGCTCGACGCATTCGATCTCGACAGCAGCATCTTCGTGTTGGCTCCGCCAGCCACACACGGTGCGCTCGGGATTGTTGGCCCCCGAGAAGCTCGTTCGTGACGATGACGTTACGACAGTCGGGCTCGGATGCAAACTCATGAGGCCCAACGTGGCAGGAGTCACAAGTCGCCGAGCGCGGCGAAATCGCCTCGCTGAGTGGGCGGAGCTGGGGGAACACGCGACGAGTCGGTGAGGGCGCCCTCGGCAGGATTCGA
>JAWSVN010000134.1:0-16216 GCA_033851875.1 Acidimicrobiales bacterium | reverse complement strand
ACACAGCCACGCCCACGAACACGGCCACACACACCCCGCCGACGGCACGGCCACCCTGTCGCTGCGGGCCGCACGGCTCCACCTGATCACCGACCTCGCCGGATCATTCCTGGTCGTCGCGGCCGGAATCGGCCTCCGCGGATCGGGAGCGTCGTGGATCGATCCGGTGGCGTCACTCGTGTTGTGCGTCGCCGTGCTGCGGGCCAACGTCGACCTCCTCCGCAGCGCCGCGGCCGAGTTGCTCGACCGGGCACCCGTGGCGATCAGCGCCGATGACGTGGCGGCGGTCCTCGGCGCCCAGCCCGGCGTCGGCGAGGTGCACCATGTCCATGTCCGACCCCTCGGGCAGCGACGCACGAGTGTCACGGCTCATGTCGTCGTCGACGGCGACCAGTCGCTTCACGATGCGCAACACCAGATCGCGTCGCTCACGGCCACCCTGGAGCGTGACCTCGACGTCGCCCACGCCACACTGCAACTCGAGTGCCACCCGTGCGCGGCTCCCGAGTGTTGAAGGGCCCATAGCGGACCACAATCATCAACATCCGTTGTGAACTAATTGCACTCCACCCTGCGACCTTGCGCTCCGAGCAGCCTCGGTTAGGATGCTTCCCAGCCCGCTGGTGGGGGACATTCCCTCCGTTTCTCGCCAGCGGGCTTCTTCGCGCCCCGACGGCGGTTCTGGACCGCCGAACGACGGGTGAGTGAACCACCCTCCCACCTGTCGAAGCTGTGTCCGATACTCTGACCGTCGGACTCGACGAGTCTTCGCACAGCGTCGTGTGATCTCCGGCCCGCCACCCCCACGAGGAGCCCCCGCACCATGCGACGCACGAAGATCGTTGCCACGATCGGACCCGCCTCCGATCGTCCCGAAATCCTGAAGTCGATGATCATGTCCGGCATGGACGTCGCCCGCATCGGCCTCGCCCACGGCACGCTCGACGAGCACCTCGCCAAGTACGCCCGGATCCGCGCCGCCGCGGAGGCGTGCGACGCCAACATCGGCATCCTCGCCGACCTCCCGGGCCCGAAGGTCCGCTGCTCCCCCTTCCCCGAAGGCGGCGTGGTGTTCGAGGACGGCGCCCCGGTGCGCTTCACCTCGGGTGATCCGACGAGCAGCCTCGAGGTGATCTCGTCCGACTACGACGGCCTGGTGCGCGACGTCGAGGTCGGCGACCAGCTCGCTCTCGGCGACGGCAACATCACCTTCGTCGTCGAGGACAAGGACGCCGACTCGCTCCGCGCCCGGGTGATCCGAGGTTCCAAGGTCCAGGGCCGTCCCGGCCTCCAGGTCCCCTCCGATCGCCTTCGCATCTCCACCCCGACCCCAGAGGACCTCAGGCTGGCCGACGCCTTCATCGAGCACGGCGTCGACATGCTCGCCATCTCCTTTGTCCGCAGCGCCCACGACGTGCGCTCCCTCGGGGTGGAACCCGCACCACGCGGCCCGATGGTCGTCGCCAAGATCGAGACCCGGGCTGCCGTCGAGAACCTCGAGGGAATCATCACCGCGTCGGGCGCCGTGATGGTCGCTCGTGGCGACCTCGGCGTCGACTACGCGCTGAGCGAGCTCCCCCATCTCCAGAAGCACATCATCCAGCGGTGCATCGCACGAGGACTGCCGGTGATCACCGCCACCCAGATGCTCGAGTCGATGGTGTACGCCCCGTCCCCCACCCGGGCCGAGGCCTCCGACGTCGCCAACGCGGTGTTCGACGGCACCAGCTCGGTGATGCTCTCAGGCGAGACCGCGATCGGCATCGACCCCGTGAACGCGGTGGCCACGATGGCCGAGATCACCTCCCGGGCCGACGCCGAATTCCCCCACGACGACTGGATCGACTCGGTCAACGCCGTGCGTGAATCCGACGGCGACCTCGCCCCCGGAGCCCTGACCACCGACGCCATCACGATGGCGGCCGTGCGGGTGGCCCAACAGGTCGACGCCCACGCGATCCTGTGCCTGTCGCGCACCGGCTACACCGTGCGATCGGTGTCGCGCTATCGCCCCGAGGTGCCGATCCTCGGGTTCAGCCCCGACGCTCGCGCCGCCCACCAGCTCTCGCTGAGCTGGGGAGCGACCGCGTTCCAGACCCCGGAGCGCACCGCCGCTCGCGACATGATCAACGACGCCCTCGACCGCACCCGGGAACACACCAACCTGCACCCCGGCGACCGCGTCGTGGTCATCTCGGGCAACTCGACGGCCACTCGTGCAACCGACACGTTGCGCGTGATGTACCTCTAGGGGATCCCCCAGGCCAGCGTGGGGGCAACCCCCAGCAGACCGATCCCCGGATCGATGGCTCACTGTGAGCCATGTCTGCAACGCGCACACCGACNNCCGACCTGGCGGCGGCCGCGAAGAGTGACCGCAATCGTGCGGTCGACTTCTTCCGGGCCGTCGCCATGATCGCCGTCGCCATCGGCCACTGGATGGCGATCGCGGTCTCGGCCGACGCCGAGGGCAACGTCTCGGCGGGCAACGCCCTGGTCGACGCCCCCAACATGGCGTGGTTCAGCTGGGCGCTCCAGGTGATGCCGCTGTTCTTCGTCGTCGGCGGGTTCTCCTCGGCGATGTCCCTCGACGCTCATACCAACAGGCATGGCCGCCCGCAGGACTGGGTGGCCGCCCGCCTGCGCCGGATGCTGGCCCCGACCGTCGTGCTCGCCGGCTTCTGGCTCGGCGCGCTCACCATCGGCACGGCCCTCGGCTTCGGCTCCTACGCCGCCCAGGGCGCCGTCGCCGCCGCCATCCCGCTGTGGTTCCTCGCCAACTACACGATCGACACCGCGATCGCCCCGGTTGTCCTCCCCGCCTTCCGCCACAACCCCCGCCTCGTCGCCGGCGGCGGTGTCGCCCTCTTCTGCGCCCTCGAGGCGCTGCGCCTCGTCGGCGTGCCGGTCATCCCCCACCTCAACTGGGTCCTCGGCTGGCTCCTGTTCCAGGTCGCCGGGTTCGCCTGGCGCGACGGGCTGCTCCCCACCGGTCGCCGCCTGGTGGCCCTCGCCGCCGGCGCCTGGGCCGCCGCCCTCACCGTCGTGCTGGCCGGGCCCTACCCGGTGTCGATGGTCAACGTCGAAGGCCTCGAGCACTCGCCCGCCAACCCCCCGACCCTCGCCCTGCTCCTGTTCGGCACCGCCCACGCCGCCACCGCCCTGTGCTTCGCACCGATGATCAACCGCTGGCTCGCCGACAACGCCAAGGCCTGGGCCGCCGTGGTGGCCGCCAACACCGTGGCGATGAGCGTCTACCTCTGGCACATGACCGCCGCCGTCGTCGCCGGCGTCGCCCTCCTCGCCCTCGACCTGCTCCCCACCGCAGCGGTCGGCGCCAGCGCCTGGTGGCTCCAGAAGCTGCCCCTGATCGCCGCCGCCGCCGTGGTCCTCGCCGGGCTCGTCGCCGCCGTCGCCCGCTTCGAGCAGGGCGCCCTGCTGGCCGAGCGTCAGCCGTGGCGGGGCGGGGTCGTCTCGATGACCGCCGTCGCCGCCCTCACCTCGGCAGCCCTCAAGCTGTGGGTGGCCGGCTCGCCCGTGGCGGTGGCCGTCGCCTGCGCCGGGGTCGTCGCCCTCTGGTTCGGCGCCATCCACCGCCCCGCCGGGCGCACGACCGTGTCAGCCTCGCTCGAAGGCTGACACCACCTCGACATGGGAGGTCTGACCGAACAGGTCGACCACCCGGATCGACCGGAGGTGGTAGCCCGCGTCGCTGAGCAGACGAGCGTCGCGGGCTGCCGCCGCCGGATCACAACTGACCAACACCACTCGGGGCGCTCCGGTGGCGACGATCGTCGCCACGCCGGGGCGCCCCAGCCCTTTGCGGGCCGGATCCGCGATCACGGCGGCCGCCGATCCGGCCCCGTGATCGGCGGGAACGAACCGGTCGACGTTGGCCGTGACGACCTCGACGTCGTCGAGCACTGCCGGCAGGTTGACCGCGGCGTCGGCCGTCGACGACGGGTTGGCCTCGACCGCCACCACCCGACGGCCGGCGAACGCACCGGCGGCGCCCGACACTCCCTTGCCCAACGCGCTGTTCCCCAACACACCGGCGAACAGGCCGACGCCGGCGTAGAGGTCGAGCACGGGACCCTCACCGAGGTCGCCGAGATCCGCCAGACCGTCGGCGGCGGCCGCGACCAGGGCCGACGCGCCGTCGGGGCGGCACTGGAAGAACGAGTCGGCCGAGATGCGGAACCGGGTGCCGTCGATCACCTCGTGGATGTGGGCCTTGCGGCCAGCAGCGAGTTCCCGGCGACCGACGACGATCACGTCGTCGGGCACCACCACCCGATCCGGCGCCCCGTCGACGACGACCATGCGCTCACCGGTGTTGGCGCCGACCTTGATGTTGACCTCCACGACGTCGCCGAAGCGGCCCTCGAGCAAGATCTCGGCCGCCAGCGGGTGAGCGATCGAGCAGTCGTCGGGCACGGCGACGTCGTGGGAACGAGCGCGCCGGAACCCAGCCCGGCCGTCGGCCACCGCGGCCCGCAGGATCGTCCGGTACCCGAGGGCGGGCAGCTCCGGACTCGGCTGCCACGGGAGGTCGCCGTCGAACCGACCGAGGCGAGCAAACGAGTCGGCCACGATCGCTCGCCGCGCAGCCGACGCCGCCCCGGCGTCGAGATGCTGCCAGTCGCAGCCGCCGCAGCGGGGCTCGGCATCGAGGCGAGCGTGGGCACACGCCGGTTCGATCCGACCGGGGCCGGGCTCGACGACCTCGATCACTCGGCCATCGGCGTGGCGCTTGTGGACCGCCGTCAGTTCGATCCGGGCCCGGTCGCCGACGGCGGCATCGGCGGCCAGCACGAGGCGCCCCGATGGCGCACGTGTGATGCCGGCGCCGCCGGTGGCCCAGCGGTCGACGACGCCCTCGAAGAGCGCTCCCGGCTCGTCGACGGCGGGCGCCGACTCAGTCGGTCCCGTCGCCGACTCAGTCGGTGCCAGTGGCTTCAGCCTGGATCTCACCGGCTCGGGCGATCACCCGGTCGAACAGGCCGTAGTCGCAGGCTTCCTGGGCGCTGAACCACTTGTCGCGGTCGGAGTCCTCGGTGATCTGCTCGACCGACTGACCCGAATGCTCGGCGATCAGCTCGGCCATCTCCCGCTTGATCTTCACCAGGTTCTCGGCCTGGATCGCGATGTCGGTGGCCTGACCCTGCACACCGGCCGACGGCTGATGCATCAGGATGCGGGCGTGGGGCAGGGCGAACCGCTTGCCCGGGGCGCCGGCGGTGAGGAGGAACTGACCCATCGAGGCGCCGAGGCCGAGGCACACGGTGCCGACGTCGGGCTTCACGAACTGCATGGTGTCGTAGATCGCCATGCCCGCGGTGACCGAGCCACCCGGCGAGTTGATGTAGAGCCAGATGTCCTTGTCGGGGTCCTCGGCAGCGAGGAACAACATCTGGGCCGCGATCGAGTTGGCGATGGTGTCGTCGACCTGCTGGCCGAGGAACACGATCCGGCTCTTGAGCAACTGGTGATAGACGTCGAAACCGAATCCACCGCTGGAGGTCTCGGCAACGGGAAGGCCTGGGGTCGTCATGGGTGAGAGGCTATCGGCACCACCACCCCCGCGGCGGGATCGCCCGCCCAACTGGCCGAGGGGCTCAGGGCCGACCGGCCCAGATCCCGATTAGGCTCTGCGGGCCGACCCGATCGGCCACGCGGAGGTGGCGGAATTGGCAGACGCACCAGGTTTAGGTCCTGGCGCCTTCGGGCGTGGGGGTTCGAGTCCCCCCCTCCGCACCCGTCGTTCCTCGGCCCCGGGGGCCTCGTCACTTACCGAGTTCTTCGCTGGCGCTCAGAACTCGCGCCAGTTCGCACACGCCGCTCTCATCTCACCGTTTGTGGTCGACCCGTGCGACTCCGTGTCGGGCGTGCGAGACTGACGCCATGGCATCGGAGTACCCCGCGCCGCAGGCGGGGCTCATCATCGAGGTCCTCGGCGCCGAGCCGCTCGTGCGACCGTGGCGTCGACGGTTCGATCCGGCGGCCGACGGGGTGCCGGCCCACATCACCGTGCTGTTCCCCTTCGTCGCCCCGGCCGACATCACCCCCGAGGTCCTCGACCGGGTGCGCGACGTCGCCCGCACGATCGAGCCCTTCGAGTACGAACTGGTCGAGTTCGGCCAGTTCCCCGGCGTGCTGTGGCTGCGGCCCGAACCCGAGAAGCCGTTCCGTGAACTGACCGAGCGGTTGGTCGAGGCGTTTCCCGATCATCCCCCCTACGGCGACCCGGACCTCGACCCGCTCCCCCACCTCACCCTGGGCTTCTTCGACGAGGACGAGATGCCGGGCGCCCTCGAGAAGGCCGAGCGCGACCTCGCCGCTCGCCTGCCGTGGAAGTGCAAGGCTCGGATGCTCTCGATCTTCGTGAACCATCCCCGCCTCGGCCCGAGCGGCTGGCGCTGCCGTCAGGTCATCCCCCTCGGCGAACCCGGCCCACCGGAACGCGACTGACCGGCGCTACTCCGCCGCTCATCATCGCTCCGCTTCTCATGGGCTTCTCATGGGCGAAAGCTAGGTGTGAGGAGCTTCTCAGCGAGCGGACACAACGGGCGACATACGCGTCGCACAGATGTCACGGTCGAGCCACGGCACCGAAACCGCCATCGGCTTGGCTGGGCGAATGGAACGACGACATGTGCTCGTGGTCGGCAACGGGATGGTCGGACAGCGGTTCGTCGAACGGCTGCTCGCCGCCGACGCCGAGACCACCATCGATGTGACGGTCGTCGGCGAGGAGACCCGCTACGCGTACGACCGGGTGGCCCTCTCCAGCTGGTTCGAGGGCCGCTCCGAGGACGACCTCAGCCTGGTCGCGCCGGAGTACCGCAGCGACCCGCGGGTCGACTATCGCCTCGGCCGCAAGGTCACCGAGCTCGACGTCGAGGGCCACCGGGCCACGCTCGACGACGGCACGGTGTTGGCGTGGGACGACGTCGTCCTCGCCACCGGCTCCTACCCCTTCGTCCCCCCGATCCCCGGCCACGACAGCGAGGGGTGCTTCGTCTACCGCACCCTCGACGATCTCGCCGACATCCGTTCCGCAGCCGAGGGTGGCACGACCGGCCTGGTGATCGGCGGCGGGCTCCTCGGCCTCGAGGCGGCCAACGCACTGCGGGCCCTCGGGCTCGAGACCCATGTGGTCGAGATGGCGCCGTATCCGATGCCGGCCCAGCTCGGCGAGGGCGGCGGCACGATGCTCGGTCGCTGGGTCAACTCCCTCGGCGTCAATCTCCACTGCGGGGTGGCGTCGGAACAGTTCCTCACCGACGACGCCGGCAAGGTGCGGGCCCTGAAGCTTGCCGACGGGCGTGAGCTGCCGGCCGACGTGGTCGTGTTCTCCGCCGGCGTGCGTCCCCGCGACGAGCTCGCCCGCTCGTGCGGACTCGAGGTAGGCGAGCGAGGCGGCGTCGCCGTCGACGACACCCTCGCCACCTCCGCCTCCGACGTGTGGGCGATCGGCGAGGTCGCCCTGCATCGCGGCTCGGTCTACGGCCTCGTGGCCCCGGGCTACGAGATGGCGGCTGCCCTGGCCGACCGCCTCACCGGCGGCGACAGCGTCTACGAGGGCAGCGACACGTCGACGAAGCTCAAGCTGCTCGGCGTCGACGTCGCCACCTTCGGGGCGTCGACCGCCCAGGGCGAGGGCGTCGACGAGATCGTCTACCACGACCCCCTCAACAAGATCTTCCGTCGCCTCGCCCTCGACATCGAGACCGGCTCCCTGCTCGGCGGCGCACTCGTCGGCGACATCTCCGGCTACGAGATCCTCAGCGCCGTCACCCAGGGCCTCGCCCCGCTCCCCGACGACCTCCCGGCCTACGTGCTGCCGGCCTCGGTCCGACCGCCCGAGGAGGGCGGCCTGCCCGACGCCGCCCAGCTGTGCTCGTGCAACGGCGTCTCGGCCGGCGACCTCCGCCAGGCCGTGCGCGACGGAGCCACCACCGTCGGCGAACTCAAGGCCTGCACCAACGCCGGCACGAGCTGCGGCGGCTGCGTCCCGGGCGTCAACACCCTGCTCAACGAAACCCTCGTCGAGCTCGGCGTCGAGGTGTCGAACGCGATCTGCGAGCACTTCGACCACTCCCGTCAGGAGCTGTTCGGGCTGATCCGCTTCCACCGCTACACCACCTGGCAGGAGGTGCTGGCCAACCACGGCACCGGCCGGGGCTGCGAGATCTGCCGTCCGGCGGTCGCCTCGATCCTGGCGTCGCTGTCGAACGGCTACATCCTCGACGGCGACCAGCTCGCCCTCCAGGACACCAACGACCTCCACCTCGCCAACATGCAGCGGAACGGCACCTACTCGGTCGTGCCCCGCATCCCCGGTGGCGAGATCACCCCGGACCAGCTGATCGCCCTGGGCGAGATCGCGAAGGAGTTCGACCTCTACTCCAAGATCACCGGCGGCCAGCGCATCGACCTGTTCGGCGCCCGCCTCCAGGACCTGCCGGCGATCTGGGCCAAGGTGATCGACGCCGGCATGGAGTCGGGCCACGCCTACGGCAAGTCGTTGCGGACGGTGAAGTCGTGCGTCGGCTCCACCTGGTGCCGCTACGGCGTGCAGGACTCGGTCGGCATGGCGATCGACATCGAGAAGCGATACCGAGGCCTCCGCTCCCCCCACAAGATCAAGATGGCGGTGTCGGGCTGCACCCGCGAGTGCGCCGAGGCCCAGTCGAAAGACGTCGGGGTGATCGCCACGGAGACGGGATGGAACCTCTACGTCTGCGGCAACGGCGGCCGCCAGCCCCGCCACGCCGACCTCCTCGCCTCGGATCTGAACGACCAGGAACTGATCACCGCCATCGACCGGTTCCTCATGTACTACATCCGGACCGCCGACCGGCTGCAGCGCACATCGACCTGGCTCGAGTCCCTCGATGGTGGCCTCGACCACGTGCGCGACGTCGTGTTCGACGACGTGCTCGGAATCGCCGCCGAACTCGAGGACGACATGGCCCGCCACGTCGACACCTACGAGTGCGAATGGACGGCGACGCTCGCCGACCCCGAGCGTCTCTCCCACTTCGTCGAGTTCATCAACGCCCCCGACGAATCCTCGACCCAGGTCTGGATCCGCGAACGAGGACAGAAGGTGCCCGGATGACCACGATCGAGAGCTCCACGATGACCGAGATCGCCCCACTCGAACGCTTCCCCCTCGAACGCGGGGTCGCCGCCCTCGTCGAGGGTCAGCCTGTCGCCCTGTTCCGCTTGGCGGCCGACGAGGTGGTGGCGATCGACCACGTCGACCCGTTCACCGGGGTTCCCGTGCTGGCGCGGGGCATCGTCGGATCGGCCGGCGACGCCACCGTCGTCGCCTCGCCCCTCCACAAACAGCGCTTCGACCTCCACACCGGCGCCTGCCTCGACGACCCCGAGGTCTCGGTGCGGGTGTGGCCCGTCGAGATCGTCGACGGCGTCGTGCACGTCGGCGCCGCCTGACGCTGGCACACTTCCAAGGGTGAGCGCCCCCGACGCCCCCTCTCCCCTCTCCGGACGAACGATCGGCGTCACCGCCGATCGCCGAGCCGACGCCCAGATCAAGCTTCTCGAGGCTCGCGGCGCCACCGTGATCCACGGACCGGTGATCCAGACCCACCCGACCCCGTCGGAGGAGACGCTCCGGGCCAACACCGAGGCCCTCATCGCGGAGCCGCCAGAGGTGATGGTGATGACCACCGGCCTCGGGGTGCGCACCTGGTTCAGCGCCGCCGACGACCTCGGCCTCGGCGACGCGCTCCGCTCGTCGCTCACCGAGACCGAATTCCTGGCCCGGGGCCCGAAGGCGGCGAGCGCCATCGCGGCCGCCGGCTTCGCAGTGTCGTGGACGGCCGCCCGCTACGACGACGTCATCTCCCGACTCGTCGAGCGTGGGGTCGGCGACGTGCGCGTCGGCCACCAGCGCGATGGCTCGGCGTCGGACGATCTCGGCCGCCGGATCGTCGACCTGGGTGCCGACCTCGTCGAGCTGCCGGTCTACCGGTGGGCGCTTCCCGACGACGACGCCGCCGCCCGCGCCCTGATCGAGGCGACCGTCCTCGGCGAGGTCGACGGGCTCACGTTCACCGCGAAGCCGGCGGTCGAGCACCTCTTCGAGATCGCCGACCTGATGGGCGTCACCGACGCGCTGGTCGACCGCCTGTCGACCACGGCGACCGCCTTCTGCGTGGGCCCCGTGTGTGCGACCGGCTTCGACGACCACCCCGGCGTCGACGTCGCGGTACCCGAACGGTTCCAGCTGGCTGCGCTCGTCCACCTGGTCGCCGAACGCCTCGACGGCACGAGGTAGCGGCGAACCGCTCAATACTCCGGCCCGCGCACCGACCACGTTCTCAACCGATCACCGGAGTCCGGGGTCGGAGGCAACGCCGCGCGAACTCGCTCGCGTCGGCGAGGAGGAGAACCCAACGTGAAGAAGAAGCATCTGGTCGTCGTCGCGCTCACGCCCTTGATGGGGTCGGCCGTGGCGCCGCCCCTCGGCGCGCTCGAACCCGTCGACGGCCCCGGCGACGAACTCGTCGAGATCGAGAGTGTCCGACTCAACCGGCTACAGAACGCCGGCTTCGAAGCCCCGACGTTCGACCCGTGGACCCTGGTCCCCGAGGCCGAGCGGGTGTTGATGGGGTTGACCGACGTCGAGCCCCGGAGCGGAGCACAGGCCCTCGGGGTGGTCTCGTTCGACCCCGAGGGTTCGTTCGTCCAGTTCGACGTGCCGCTCGGCGACACCTCGATCGGCAGCCGCTACAGCCTCGGCGTCTGGGTGAAGGCCGAGGCGCACCCCGACGAGGGCGACTTCTTCCCCGGCGACATGGACTTCCTGTTCGACCAAGAGATGGAGATCGAGCGCATCGTGCTCGAACCTGCCCGGTTCTCGCCGACGGTCACCCTCGCCACCTGGGCCGATGGCGATGACGCCGAGCGGCAGATCCTCGGCGAGCGCGAGCACCCGGTGAGCGCCGAGTGGACCTTCGTCACCACCAGCTTCGAGCTGCCGACCGAGGGCTACGACCACGCCTACGTCGAGTTCTACCTGGACTCGCCATTCCTGCACTACTCCTTCGACGACGCCGTGTTCATCGAGGGATCGTTCACGACGCCCGAGGAGCCGACCGGAGCGACCGCCCAGGCCGGTGTCGACTCATTCGCGGTCTCCTGGGAGCCCGCCCAGGTCACCTGGGACGGCGGCGCCGCCGGCAGCCACGAGGTGATCGAGTATCACGTGACCGCCCACCCGGCCGGTCTGCGCGGTGCCATCATCGAAGACGACGAGTACGTCGTGATCAAGAAGGCGCTCCCGGGCTGCTCCACCACCGAGACCTCCTGCGTGATCGAGGGCCTCGATGCCGACACCGAGTACCAGATCGTCGTCAGTGCCCGCAACGTGATGGGCTGGGGCGATCCCGCCATGCTCACCGCCTCGACGCTCGCCGCGGTGGAGCCCGTCGTCGACGAACAGAACCAGGTCGACGAGCTGGCACCGTTGCGCCTCGTGCAGGGCGAGCGAGCCGACGCCGGCCAGACGATGGACGCGGCGCACGGCATCGTCGCCCGCCTCTACTGGGCCGTGCTGGGCCGTGCGCCCGAGGCCGGGGGCGCCCGCTTCTGGTTCGACCTCTACGACCAGGGCGAATGGGACCTGCGACGGATCGCCCGCCATTTCGCGGAGAGCGCCGAGTTCACCGAGCGCTTCGGCGCCGACCTCGACGACGAGGCGTTCGCCACCCTCGTCTACACCAACGCCCTCGGCCGTGCGCCCGACGCCGAGGGCCTGGCGTGGTGGCTGGAGCAGCTCGACGGCGGCATGAGCCGCGCCGAGATGGTGCTCCTGATCTCGGACTCGCCCGAGTTCCGCGCCTCGCACCCCATGCCCTGGGACGACGTCGACGACTGATCGGCGGGAACGGCCGAACTCAGCGGTGAGCGGCGAGGAAGTCGTCGCTCACCGCTGCGGCCACCCGAGCGGGCAGGTCCCCACCCTCGACCATGGCGGCGAAGAGCACCGGCCCGACGAGCTGGTGCACGACCAGCTCGATCTCGAGATCCGCTGGCAGGAGCCCCTCGTCGACCCCGAGTTGGAGGACGGTTTCGAGCACCTGCTCCTGTTCCTCCCGCTCGGCCTCGGCCAACCGTTCGATCTCGGCCGTCTGGTGCTTGAGGACGAACAAGGCCGGCAGGATGCGCTGCCACTCGGGATCGCATGCCTGGTCGCCGAGCGCCGTGATCACCGCCCGGAACGCATCGACGAAGCCGGTGGCGAGGTCGATCTCGGGGAGGACCGGCATGTTGTGGCGCAGCACGTCGGCCAGCACGGCGTCGCGGGAATCCCAGTGACGGTAGAGGGTCGCCTTCGACACGCCCGACCGAGCCGCCACCGCGTCGACCGTGACTCCACGCGCGCCGGACTCGACGAGCAGCTGGGTGGCGGCATCGAGGATCTTGGCCCGGCTGCGGGCGACCCTGGGGTCGAGATCGGCTGGGGGCGTTGTGTCACACGTCATAGCAAAACCGGGGGAAATCATCCGAGAGTGGGATGAACAAAACGATACCGTTTCGTACCGTTCAGGGCACCGTCCGAACGACGGCACCCCCCCCGGAAAGGATGCCACCTTGTCATCGTCCCCTCGCGCATCCGCGCACCACCTCCAACCCGAGACCCCCGCACTGTCCAAGCGCGAACAGAACTGGATCCTGACCACGATGTGCGTGGCGCTGATGGCGGTCATCGCCTCGGTGTCGGGCCTCAATGTCGCCCAGCAGGAGCTGGCGCTCGACTTCGGCGCCTCGCAGGGCGCGGTGCTGTGGATCATCAACGGCTACACCCTCGCCCTCGCGGCCCTGCTCATGCCGATCGGAGCGATCGGCGACCGCTACGGCCGCAAGCCGGTGCTGATGGCGGGCCTCGTCCTGTTCGGCCTTGCCTCGGTCGGCGCCGCCCTCGCCACCGGCACGGCGATGATGATCGTGGCCCGGGTCGTGGCCGGTGCCGCCGCCGCCATGATCATGCCGGTCACGTTGTCGGTGCTCACCTCGACCTTCCCCGAGGAGCAGCGGGCCCAGGCGATCGGCATCTGGGCCGGTGTCGCCGGCTCGGGCGGCCTGATCGGCTTGTTCGTGTCGTCGTTCATGGTCGACTACCTCACGTGGCGTTGGCTGTTCATCCTCCCGATCGCCCTGGTGGCGGTCGCCGCCGTGCTCACCTCGATGCACGTCCCCAACTCGGTCGAGCACGCCGAGCACCCCTTCGACGTCGTCGGCTCGGTGCTCTCGGCCCTCGCGATCGGCGGCATCGTCCTCGGCATCCACGAAGGTCCCGAGAAGGGCTGGGGTGACCCGCTCACCATCGCCGGCCTCGTGGTCGGCGTGGTCGCCCTCGTCGCCTTCATCGTGTGGGAACGCCGCCTCGAGGACCCCCTGCTCGACATGTCGGTGTTCCGTGACCGCGGCCTCGCGTCGGGCACCTTCACCCTCGTGGTGCTGTTCGGCATGATGTTCGGCATCTTCCTGGTGCTGTTCCCGTTCTTCCAGGCCGTCGTCGGCTGGTCGGCCCTGCGTTCGGCCGTCGCCCTGTTGCCCATGGCCGTGATGATGATGCCGACCTCGGCGCTCGCCCCCCAGGTGGCGAAGCGGTTCGGGGTGCGCCGCACGATGATCGTCGGCTCCAGCCTCGCCGCGATCGGCCTGATCACGCTCGCCCTGCGGGCCTCGGTCGAGGGCGGCTACCTGTCGGTCCTGCCCGGCCTGATGATCATCGGTCTCGGTATGGGTCTCACGATGACCCCGGCGACCGAGGCGATCACCAGCACCCTGCCGGCCGAGAAGCAGGGCGTGGCCAGTGCGCTGAACGACACCAGCCGCGAGGTCGGCGGCGCGGTGGGCGTCGCCCTGCTCGGCGCGATGCTCAGCTCGGGCTACCGATCGGCCATCGAGCCGGCCCTCGAGGGTCTGCCGCCCGAGCTGGCCGAGCCCGCCTCGGAGGGCATCGGCAACGCCTTCGGCGTCGCCGGCGTGGTCGGCGAGACCGACCCCCAGCTGGCCGGAACGATCATCGACGCCGCCCAGCACGCATTCGTCGACGGCTGGATCTCGTCGATGTGGGTGGGCGTGGCCATGGTCGCCTCCGCCGTCGTGGTGCTCATCGTCCGGGGCCCGGTCGAGGCCGAGGCCGAGGTGACGACGACCGAGGCGGCCGTCGTCACCGCCTGAGCGGCGACCTACCAGCCGAGTGCATCGGCCGCCTGGGCGAGGGCCAGCTCCACGCTGGCCAGCGCCCGGGCCCGATGGCTCATCGACGCCTTCTCCTCGGCGTCCATCTGGGCGAAGGTCCGCCCCTCCCCCTCGTCGGGTTCGAACACCGGGTCGTAGCCGAAGCCGTTGTCGCCCCGCTCCTCGGCCGCGATCAGACCGGCAACTGACCCTTCGGCCGTGATCCCGGCCCCGTCGGGGCCGAGCACGGCCACGACCGTGCGGAACTCGGCTCGCCGGTCGTCGCGGTCGGTTGCGCCGACTGCCTCGAGCTCACGCAGGAGCTTGGCGACATTGGCGGCATCGTCGTGGCTGTCGGCGTCGCCACCATCGGCGGCATAGCGGGCGCTGCGCACCCCCGGGGCGCCGTCGAGCGCCTCGACGAACAGGCCGGTGTCGTCGGCCAGGGCGATCGCCCCGGTGGCCGCCGCCACCTCCGACGCCTTCTTGATCGCGTTGGCCTCCAGGGTGTCGCCGTCCTCGACGGTGTCGGCCAGGTCGGCCGGCCGCGGTTCGACGACGAAGCGCCCCTCGAGCAGGGCCTGGAGTTCGGCCACCTTCTTGGGGTTGGCCGAGGCCAACACGATCCGGCGGGTCATGCCCGGGGCTCGACCGTGCGGGACGCCGGTGGGGTGGCGAGCAGTTCGCGCTGGGCGGCGGTGATCTGCTCGATGCCGGCGGCGCCGAGGTCGAGCATGGTGTTGAGCTGCTCGCGGCCGAAGACCGCACCCTCGGCGGTGCCCTGGACCTCGATCATGTCGCCCGTCCCGGTCATCACGATGTTCATGTCGACCTCGGCGGTCGAGTCCTCGATGTAGGGAAGGTCGAGGCGGCACTCGCCGTCGATGACGCCGACGCTGATCGCGGCGCACTCGGTGACCAGGGGCTGGGTGTCGAGGCCGAGCCGGGCGATGGCGTCGGCCAGGGCGACGTAGCCACCGCAGATCGACGCGGTGCGCGTGCCGCCATCGGCCTGGAGCACGTCGCAGTCGACGTTGATCTGCCGCTCGCCGAGCAGGGTCATGTCGACGACGGCTCGGAGGCTACGGCCGATCAGCCGCTGGATCTCCTGGTCGCGACCCGAGGTCCGGCGACGGATCCGCTCGGGCGACGAACCGGGCAGCATCGAGTACTCGGCGGTGACCCAGCCCTTGCCGGTGTTGCGCATCCAGCGGGGCACGTCCTCATCGACCGAGGCGGTGCACAGCACGTGCGTCCGGCCGAACTTGACCAGGACCGAACCGTCGGCCATGTCGGTGAAGTCTCGTTCGAAGGAGAGCGGTCGGAGCTCGTTGGCGGCACGGCCATCAGGTCGCATGTGGTTCCCATCTTTCTGCATTGGCGAGTTCGGGTCCCAGGAGTTTGCTCCCGAGAACGGTGAAAGCGGTGACGTCACCCGAGGAGATGAACGTGTGACGGCCGCGGCGGCCGGTGTCGGGGTGGGCGAGGCCGGCGGCGGCGAGCCGGTCGGCCAGGGCGAACGCCGTCTCGTCGGCCGACGAGACGAGCACCACGTCGGGGCCCATCACGTCGGCGATCACCCGGGCCAGATACGGATAGTGGGTGCAGCCGAGGAGGAGGGCGTCGACCTCGGCGTCGACGACCGGGGCGAGCAGGCGTTCGGCCAGGATGCGGACCTCGGGGCTGTCGAGGTCGCCGCGTTCGACGAATTCCACGAAGCCGGGGCAGGCGCAGGTGACGACCTCGACCGTCTCGCCGGTGAGGGCGCTGTGGCGGGCGACGGCCCGTTCGTAGGCGCCCGAGCCGATCGTGCCGACCGTGCCGATCACCCCGAGCCGGCCGGTGCGGCCCATCGCGGCGACCGCATGGGCGCTGGCGGCCACGCCGGGGTTGATCACGCCGATCACGTCGATGTCGAGGCGGGCCCGCAGGTCGCCGAGGGCGGCGGCGGTGGCCGTGTTGCAGGCCACGACCAGGATCTTGATGTCGT
>JAWSVN010000133.1:0-11368 GCA_033851875.1 Acidimicrobiales bacterium | reverse complement strand
GCCAGGGCGACCGTGAGGGGCCCGACGCCGTCGATCGGGTCGCCGACGGGGTCGAGGGTGGCCAGATCCGGATCGAGGGCGACGAACCTGGCCGTCGCCCGCTCGGCGACACCGCCACCCGCACCGTCACCTGCAACGCTGCCGCCGTCGAACACGGCCGCTTCACCTCGGAGTGTCGCCACCGGCGCTGCGGCGTCGGGGTTCGACACATACACGCACGCGTCGACGGTGCCCGCGGCGGGCAGTTCGGGAACCCGGACCCAGACGGTGTCGGCCTCGCCCTCGACCGGCGCCGGCTCGACCCAGAGGCTCGTCTCGGTCGACAGGCCCGTGCCGTCGTCGACGGCCGCTCGCAGGTCGAACAGATCCGGGCGAAGCAGGCCGCTGGCGACGAGGGCGTCGACATCCAGGGCGAAGGGCTCGGCCCACCCCCGGATCGGTTCGGCCGTCGGGTCACCGGCGGCCGGCGGCGCCGTGGTGTCGAGCGTGGTGCACAAGCGGGTCGACCACGCCTCGTCGAACCACGGCGAGTCGTCGGCCACGGCGAGTGGGCCGAGCCCGGCGGGCAGCGAGGCAGCGTCGGCCGGGGTGGTGGTCAGGCCGTCGACGTCGTCGACGAGTGGGCCGTTCTCGGGCACGTCGGGGAACCCGGTGGCGGCGGTCCACCCGGTGAGGATGGCGCTGTCGTAGCGGTGGACGAGCAGGGGAGACGAGGCGATCGACACGTCGGCGGCGCCCCGCCGCAACACGGTGACGGCGGCGGCAGCGGAGGCGACGACGGCGACCGTCGACACGACGGCGAGGCCGACGACGGCCCGGGCGCGGCGGTGCCTCGACACGGCCGACGCGGCTCGCGTTCGCTGGTCGGCGACGGCGTCGCCGCGGGTCTGCTCCACCGACGCGACTGTAGTGAGCGCAACCCTCCAGGAGCGGGACGGTCGGCCCGCTGGGTGGCCGCCGAACCGGACCTGGGAGGCAGCTGGTTCAGCGGAATCTCGCCGGGTCGAGGGCCGCGATGGTGGCGTCGTCGAGCGGCTCGACCGAGGCGGCCGTCCAGGCGTCGGGCGAGCCGGTCGTCAGGTGGGCGACGAGGGCGCCGGCCGCCGGTGCGGATTGGATCCCGGTTCCGCCCTGGCCGACACACCACAGGAACCTCGGTTCGTCGGCGTCGGGGCCGATCGCCATCGTGCGGTCGGGGGTGAAGGTGCGTTGTCCGGCCCAGGCCGAGGCGACCGAGCGGATGCCGAGCGTGGTGTGGGTGTTGATCCGGTCGATGGCGAGGGCGACGTCGAGCTCGTCGGGCTTCGAGTCGGTCGGCGCCTCGGGGGTCTCGTCGGCCGGGGAGCACAGGAACTGGCGGCCGTCGGGCTTGCAGTACCAGGCGTGATCGGCGTCGGCCACGAGCGGCCACCCGGCCGAGCCGTCGAACGGACTACGGACCATGAAGGCCGTCCGCCGCATCGGGGTCAGCCCGATCGGTGCCACCCCGCACCGTTCGGCCACCGTGTCGCCCCACGCCCCGGCGGTGTCGACGATCGAGTCGACCGCGAGATCGGTGCCGTCGTCGAGTGATACCGACCAGCCGGCCCCCGACCGGCGACCCGACACCAGGGCGGCGTCGGTGCGGATCTCACCGCCTCGGCGTCGCAGGTTGCGGACGAAGGCCTGATGGAGCCCGGCGACGTCGATGTCGGCCGAGTCGGGTTCGAGCACCGCGCTCAGCACCGACTCGGGCCGCAGCAGCGGCGCTTCGGCGACGGCCGACGACGAGTCGAGCCGGTCGAGGCGCACCCCGTCACGGTCGGCGTCGGCCGCGAGCCGGTCGAGCACGGCAAGCTGCTCGGGCGTGGTGGCGACGGTCAGTTCGGCTCGGGTGTGGAGGAGGGGCGCGTCGACCAGGCCGTCGGGCGTGTCGCGGAAGAACCCGACCCCGGCGCGGGTCAACGCCCGCAGCGGCGGCGTGCCGTAATTGAAGATCAGCTGGGCAGCCGACCGGCCGGTCGTGTGGTGGGCCAACGCCGACTCGGCCTCGACCACCACCACCTCGACGCCCTCGACCTCGGCCAGGAAGGACGCGGCGGACAGGCCACCGATTCCGCCGCCGACGACGAGAACCCGATGCTCAGAAGGCATCGCTCGACCGTAGCCTCGTGGCCGTGTTCCGCCGCCTTCGTTTCCTCGCACTCCTTCCCCTGGTGTTCGCCGCCGCGTCGTGTATCGAGTTCGTCGACGATGGCTTCGACGGCGGCCCCGACAACACTCCCGACGCGCCGCCCGACCAGCCGGTGACCACGCTGGCGACGATCTCGCCGCTCGACCCCGACGACGCCTGCAGTCCGGCAGCCATCGGTGAGGACGACGGCCGGATCCTGGCGATCGAACGGGTCGAGGACGGGGAGCGGGGCGCCCGCTGCTTCGGCGCCGAGATCGCGTCGGTCGACGCCGCCTGGGACCTGCTCGAAGCGATCGCCGACCCGGCCGCCCGCTCGGCGATCGTGCGCCTCGTCGCCTTCGAGTCCGACGGCGAGACCCTCGCCTTCGCCGGGCCGGTCGACCCGTTCGACAACACCGCGTTCTACATCGCCGTCGACGCCAACGCCGACACCTCGGGCGACGAGTTCGCACTCACCGTCGTCCACGAGTTCGCCCACGTGCTCACCGGCGGCCCCGCCGACCTCGACATCGAGACCTCGAGCTTCGAGTGCGAGACGTGGCACAACGGCTACGGCTGCGCCGTCGACGGGGGAGTGATCGACGAGTGGGTCGACGAGTTCTGGGCCGACGCCGCGCTCGACGCGCTCCCGGTCGACGGCCAGCCCGACCTCGACGGCGGCGACCGACGCTGCACCCTCGACCGGTCCTTCGTCGGCGCCTACGCCGCGTCGCACCCCGAGGAGGACCTCGCCGAGACCTTCGCCGTCTACGTCCTCGGCTCCGAGGTCGCGCCGGCCGTCGACCCCAAGCTCGACTTCTTCGACGCTCGACCACGCTTCGCCGCCGTGCGGCAGCGGGCGGAGGACGCCGGTCTGGTCGCCCAGCTCGACGACGAGTGCGGCTGAGCTAGGTTGCGCCGATGCGCTTCTCGTTCTGGATCGGCAACTCCCACTCGACCGACGAAATCCTCCGCAGCGGCCGCCGCGCCGCCGAGACCGGCTGGGACGGCTTGTGGTTCGCGGATCACTTCATGCCCTTCACCGGCGCGCCCGACGGCCCGATCCACGAGGTGTGGTCGACCCTGTCGGCCCTCGCCGTCGTCACCGACGGGTTCACCTCGCCTGCCACGGGGGAGGGCGTCCGCCTCGGGCCCCTCGTCTGTGGCAACACCTACCGTCACCCGGCGGTGCTGCTCAAGCAGGCGGTGACCACCGACCATCTCGCCAAGGGTCGGGTCGTGCTCGGCCTCGGCGCCGGCTGGCAGGAGAACGAACACCTCGCCTACGGCCTCGAGTTCGGCTCGTTCACCGACCGGTTCGAACGGCTCGAGGAAGCGCTCCAGGTCATCCGAGGGTTGCTCGGAGACACCCCGTTCTCGTTCGGCGGTGAGCGCTACCACACGGTCGACGCACCCCTGTCGCCGGCCCCGGTCGGGTCGCTGCCGATCCTGCTCGGCGGCGGCGGCGAGAAGAAGACGTTGCGCATGGTCGCCCAGTATGCGGACGAGTGGAACGTGTGGGGCGAGCCCGATCTGATGGCCCAGAAGGGCTCCGTGCTCGACCAGCACTGCGAACGACTCGAGCGTGACCCGGCGGCCATCGCCCGCTCGGCGGTGGCCCTGTTGTTCCTGACCGACTCCGAGGCCGACGCCGCCGCGATCCGCGACCGGGGTCTGCCCCGCCCGTCGATGGTCGGCACGCCGGCGCAGCTCCGCGACCAGATGGCCGCCTACGTCGAGGCCGGCGTCGACGAGGTGATCGTCCCCGACTTCACCCTCGGCGACGGCGCCGCGAAGGACGAGGCCCTCGACCGGTTCCTGGTCGAGGTGGCCGCAGACTTCCGCTGACCCACCCCCGGGGCTACCGTCGCCGCCATGCAGGTCGAAGACAAGGTCGTGGTCATCACCGGAGGCGGCTCCGGAATCGGCGAGGCGCTGGCGAAGGGCGCCAAGCAGCGAGGGGCGCGCCACGTCGTGGTCGCCGACCTCGACGGTGACGGCGCCCGCCGGGTGGCCGAGGAGATCGGCGGCACCGCGGCGGTGGTCGACGTGTCCGACGAAGCGGCCATCATCGACCTGGTCGAGTCGACCCTGTCGGCGCACGGTCCCATCGACGTGTTCGCCTCCAACGCCGGGTTCGTCACCACCGGCGGCGTGGAAGACAGCAACGAGCGCATCCAGAAGATGTGGGAGGTCCACGTGTTGGCCCACATCTACGCCGCTCGGGCCGTGTTGCCGTCGATGATCGCCAACGGCGGCGGCTACCTCCTCAACACCGCGTCGGCCGCCGGCCTGCTCAGCCAGATCGGTTCGATGACCTACTCGGTGACCAAGGGCGCGGCGGTGTCGCTCGGCCAGTGGCTGTCGATCACCCACCACCATCAGGGGGTCCGGGTCTCGATGCTCTGTCCCCAGGCGGTCGAGACCAACATCGTCGCCAACAGCCCCGACGCCGCCGCCGGCATCCTGCCCGACGACGAGGAAGAGGGCGACGGCAAGATGGGCGGCGTCGCCTCGGCCGACGGCGTGCTCACCTCCGAGCAGACCGCCGATGCCTGCTTCGAGGCGATGGCGGCCGAGCGGTTCCTGGTGCTGCCCCACGCCGAGGTGCAGACCTACATGGAGCGCAAGGCCACCGACATCGACCGCTGGCTGACCGGCATGCGTCGCTTCCAGGACATGCTCCACCCCGACGGGCCGCTCCCCGGTGACGCGATCGCCCCGTAGCGCCAGGAGCTCGCTCCGGCGCCGCCCTGTGGGCCGGTCGATCACGGTCGTCATCGTCGCCTTGGCGGCGGCGCTCTCGTCGGCGATCCCGGCGGCCGCCGTCGACCCCGACGGGTTCGTGCGTCCCGAGGAGGGCCAGGTCGAGCGGCTCTACCGCTCGATCCTGGGGCGCGAGGCCGAAGCCGGCGGCTTCGCCTTCTGGGTGGCTCGCCTCACCACGGTCGAGACGCTCGACGAGCTCGCCGCCCACTTCGTCGCCAGCCCTGAGTTCGCCGACCTCGCCGGTGCCCCCACCGACGGCGAGTTCATCGACCTCCTCTACGACCACGTGTTGGGGCGTGCTCCCGATCTCGGCGGGCGGACGTTCTGGCTCGCCCAACTCGCGGACGGCATGCCCCGGACCCGGGTGGCGGTGTTGTTCAGCGAGTCGCCCGAGTTCGTGACCGCCACCGACACCGGCCTACCCGAGCTCCCCGCCTTCGCCTGGTCGGCCCACGACGTCACCGCCGCCGAGCTCGGACCGTCGTGGCGCGCCGGCTGCCCGGTCGGGCCCGAGTCGTTGGTGCGGCTGCGGCTGCGTCACGTCACCTACCCCGGAGACGTCGAGCTCGGCGCCGGGTGGGCCGACGGCGATCTCGTCGTCCACCGGGACGTGGCCGAAGAGGTGACCCGCATCTTCGAGCGGCTCTACGCCGCCAGGTTCCCGATCCACTCGATGCGACCCGTCGACGAGTTCGACGCCAGCGACGACGCCTCGATGGAGGCCGACAACACCTCGGCGTTCAACTGCCGGCCCGTCACCGGCGGGTCGGGTTGGTCGAACCACGCCTATGGGCGGGCGATCGACATCAACCCGCTGATCAACCCCTATCTGCGGGGCGAGACGGTGCTGCCGCCGGCCGGGGTCGACTGGATCGATCGCACCCGCCACCATCCCGGCATCATCCGCAGCGGCGACGTCGTGACCGACGCCTTCGCCCTCGAGGGCTGGCGTTGGGGCGGCGACTGGCGCTCGCTCAAGGACTGGCAACACTTCGACCGGGCCGGCTGAGACCTTGCCTGGGGCGTCACCTACTACGGTTCCGTCCGTGCGGACGCTCCTCCTTGCCGGGGCCCTCGTCGTCGGAGCCTTCATCGGGTTCGTCGTCGTCCAGCTGGTCGTGCTCGTCGTCTTCAACCTTTTTGTCGAGCCCGATCCCGAGGGCGAGGCGGGAGCGCTGATCGCGGCCCTGCTCGTGCTCCTACCGATCGGCACCATCGCAGGCGGAGTCGGCGGGGTCGTGGCGGCACGTCGACGCTGGCCGAGATCGCTCGATCGAGCCAGCTGAAGGCGGCGGACGCCCGAGGCGCCGGGTGCCTTCCTTCTGCTACTCGGGAACGATGACGAGGCCCTGGGCCTCGGCCGCGGGGATCTGGGCGAAGGAGAAGGTGCAGAACCCGCTGCCGGGTGGCAAGCGCGACGCGGCGGCGACGTGGATGGCATCGGACAGGCCGAGCCCGAACCGGGCAGCGATGCCGGCGGCTGCCGAGAGGCAGCGGCCGTCGACGGGAATCTCCCAGAGGGCCTCCCAGTCGTCGCGCACGGCCGCCCACGAGGCCTGGCCCGCCGTCGGCGAGGTGGCGGCTTCCTGGAGGGCGAGTTCGAGCTCGGCCTTGCCCAGCGCCGAGCACACCCAGTGCTCGGCGCCGGCCATCACCTCCAGGACCTGGGGGCGGAACCGGTCGGCCAGATACCGGCGGAGCAGCGCCGACGGGTCGAGGTAGACGATCTGGGTCACGCGTTCGTCCTCAACGACGCCGCGCTGCGTCGAGCAGGCGGTCGATCCGGACGTCGGCCGGGGGAGTGATCGGGGTCGGCTCGTCCGGTCGGTCGGGACGGCGCGGCGGCTCGACCAGGCCGGCGCCGGCCAGATCCCACAAGGTCACACCCGTGCGGTCGGGTTCGATGGGCCCGAGCTGGGCCACCGGAGCGCCGTCCGCGGTGACGACGATGCGCTCACCTGCGCCTGCCCGCCGCAGCACGGCAGCGACCTGGTTCCGGAGCTGGCGGACGCCGACGGTCGGGGGTGATTGGGATGGCGGTGGCGGTGGCGGTGGCGGTGGGCCAGGGGGTGTAGCACGCGTGGACACACCTCGATTTGTAGCACGCGCCGTCACCATGATTCGATGCCCGGCATGAACTTTGCTTTCACTGAGGAACAGGAACAGCTCCGGGAGTTCGTCCGCTCGTTCATGGACGACAAGTCCTCGGAGACGGCCGTGCGTGAGCTCATGGAGACCGACAAGGGCTACGACGAGGCTGTCTGGAGCCAGATGGCCGAGCAGATGGGCCTCCAGAGCCTCATCATCCCCGAGGAGTTCGGCGGCCAGGGCTTCACCTTCGTCGAGCTCGGCGTGGTCCTCGAGGAGATGGGTCGTCGCCTTCTGTGCGCCCCGTTCTTCTCCGGGGTGCTCGCCTCGCTGGCGCTGCTCCACTCCGGCGACGACGCCGCCAAGAAGGCCCACCTCCCCGGCATCGCCTCGGGCGAGACCATCGCGACCCTCGCCTACACCGAGGAGAACGGCAAGTGGGACGAGTCGGCCGTGACCGCCACCGCTGACGCCGACGGCAAGATCACCGGCACCAAGAGCTTCGTGCTCGACGGCCACGTGGCCAACCTGCTGATCGTCGCCGCCAAGAGCTCGGCCGGCACCAGCCTCTACGCCGTCGATCCCTCGGCCGGCGGCGTCACCGCCACTGCGCTGAGCACCATGGACCAGACCCGCAAGCAGGCCAAGATCGAGCTCGATGGCGCCCAGGGCACCCTGATCGGCACCGACGGTGGCGGCTGGGACACCCTCTCCACCGTGCTCGACCTCGCCGCCATCGCGCTGGCCGCCGAGCAGGTCGGTGGCGCTCAGTTCGTGCTCGACATGGCCGTGCAGTACGCCAAGGACCGTGTGCAGTTCGGTCGCCCGATCGGTTCGTTCCAGGCCATCAAGCACAAGTGCGCCGACATGCTGCTCGAGGTCGAGTCGGCCAAGTCGGCCGCCTACTACGGCCTGTGGTGCGCCGCCGAGATGAACGACGAGCTCCCCGCCACCGCCAGCCTGGCCAAGGCCTACTGCTCCGAGGCCTACTTCCACGCCACCGCCGAGAACATCCAGATCCATGGCGGTATCGGCTTCACCTGGGAGCACCCGGCCCACCTCTACTTCAAGCGGGCCAAGAGCTCCGAGCTGATGTTCGGCGATCCCTCGTACCACCGCGAGCAGCTCGCCCAGCGCATCGGTCTCTGAGCCAGCACGGCTTCTGACAACCGCAGACGAGACGGGGTTTCGGCCCCGTCTCGTCGCCGTTTTGGGCTCGGCGATAGGTTGGTCGGGTGCTCGCCGTGCTCCTGATCGTTGTCGCCGTGGTCGCCGTCGTGGCGATCGGGCTGCTCTTCGTCGGCGACGCCGTCGGCAAGACCAACTCGTCGCCGCCGCAGACCGTGGTCGACGTGCACGAGGCGATCAACTTCGTGGCAGAGGCCATCCCGGTGTCGGTCTCGTCGGTGCTCAGCTACGACGACGTGCGGCGCATCCTGCGCCTCCACCTCGAGTGGCTGCAGGCCTACCACTGGGCCCCGGAAGGCACCGACGAGGGGCCGATCGTGTTCGAGGAATTCGACGCACTGGGCTACGTGATGGAGCGGGCCGACATCACCGGTCTCGACGTCGAGCCCGGCCACGTCGCGGCCGTGATCGAGGCCCACACGGCCTACCTGCAGGTGATGGGTGCGATCCATCTCGAAGCGCCGGAGGTCGTCGAGCAGGACCTCGCGTCGTTCCCGATGCTCGACCAGCCGAGGGAGCGGCCTGGCCTGCGGGCGTCGGACCGTTCGGACACCGCTGATGACGGCGGGTCGAGCGAGCCCAGCGACTGACCGGCGGTGGAAATTCGGCCGCGCCCGCGGGGTGGCTGTGCCAGACTGTGACCACCAAGAGGAAGGAGGTGGTCCAACTGAACAGTCAAACTTTTGGGACCTTGGAGGTGGCTGGCCGCTGACGGCCGGCTGGAGGCCGGCGGCGAAGACCCGCCAGCCACCGGTGCATCCCTCGGTGGGAACCGTCCCGCCCTTGCAGCTCGATCCCACGGAACCTCAGGCCGTGCGAGATGCCGAGGGGGATTCACACTCCAGAATTTTCTGCGGACCGCAGCGGCCTCCGGGTCGCTGCGGTTCGTCGTTGTGGCGCCCGTTGGCTACGATCCGAGCCGATGGAGCGTCCGATTCAGTTTCACCACAACCGTTTCGTCGGCGACAAGCGGACCTTCGTGGTCTACGACGTCGACGAGCTCACCGATGAAGCGGCCCCGCTGATCGAGGAACTGATGGCCTCGCAGCGCTATCTCTGCTTCGGGCCCGACACCCTCGACGAGGCCCGCAACCGGGGCTACCGCCCCTACACCGGCCCCGGCGCGAGCTGAACGGCCCGGCGGCCGCTCGCCGCCGCGACGACACCAACAGCAACGGAAGAATCGGACGGCCGATGGTCGAAGCGATCAGGATCTCGTCGACCGACGACGTGGAACTCGAGGCGCATCTGGCGCTGCCGTCCGGTGCATCCCGTGCCCCGGGGGTGCTCCTCCTTCACGGGTTCCCGAGCGGGGCAGTCCCGGCGTCCCACGTCGGTGCCGACCTGTCGGAGCTGTGCGAGCGCGTCGCGCTCGAGATGGGGTGGGTGGCTCTCGCCGTTCGATTCCGCGGCTGCGGCTCCTCGACCGGGTCGTTCTCGATACGCGGCTGGGCTGAGGACGCCGCGGCTGGGCTGGCTCGCCTGCGCGAGGCCCGCGGGGTGGCGGGGGAGTACCTGGTCGGGTTCGGCACCGGCGGCGCCTTGGCGCTCTCGGTCGCCGCCGCCGACGACGGGGTGGCCGGGGTGGCGGTCGCCGGGACGCCGGCCGACTTCCTCGACTGGATCCGTCGACCGGAGGAACTCGTCGCCCGGTGTCGCTACGCCGGCGCGATCCCCGACATCGACGATGCCGACATCGACCTCGAGGCGTGGAAGGAGGACGTGCGCTCCGTGCGTCCCTCGGCCGCCGCCGAAGCGTTGGCCGACCGCCCCCTCCTCGTGCTCCACGGCACCGAGGACGAGGCGGTGCCACAGTTCGACGGGCGCTCGATCGCCGATGCCCACGGCAACGCGGATCTGCGGATCATTCCCGGCGCCGGCCACCAGCTCCGTCACGACCCTCGGGCACTCGCGGTGCTGTTGGGGTGGCTGGAGCGTCGCCGCAACTCCTGAGGGGGGCGGCGTGACGGCGACGCTCCGCGAGCAGCGCAGAGGGATCCGCGAACAGCGCAGCAGGAGAGGTCAGTCCTCGGCGAGGGCGAAGTCGGCGTACTCGGTGTCGGTCGACTCGAGGTTCTCGAACTCGATCACGCCGATCTCGGTGAACTTGGTGCGCAGCCAACCCTCACCGGCGTCGAGCAGGCCGAGCTTCTTGCAGTTGGGGACGATCTTGGAGAAGAGGAGCCGCTGGAACTCCTTCTCCTCGGGCGGGGCCTCGACCATGGTCTTGATCACGCCGCGGGTGTCGTCGATGCCCATCCGGTGCCAGACCTCCTGGCGGAGGAAGCGATCGCGCATTCGCAGCGCCGCTTCGAAGGCGAACTCCTGGCGCTCCTGGATCTCGGCCAGGGTGAGGTGCTCGTAGTACTCCTGGAGGCTCAGCACGCCGAAGGCGACGTGGCGCGCCTCGTCGCTCATCACGTAGCGCAGGAGCTTCTTCAGCAGGGGCTCGTCGGTCATCTGATGGAGGAAGCCGAAGGCGGCCAGGGCGAGGCCCTCGATCATGATCTGCATGCCGAGGTAGGTCATGTCCCAGCGGGAGTCCTCGATCACGTCGTCGAGGAGCTGCTGGAGGTGGACGTTGATCGGGTAGTGGTCGCCGATCTTGGTGTCGAGGTACTTGGCGAAGACCTCGACGTGGCGGGCCTCGTCCATCACCTGGGTCGAGGCGTAGTACTTGGCGTCGATCCACGGGACGGTCTCGACGATCTTGGCGGTGGCGACGAGGGCGCCCTGCTCGCCGTGGAGGAACTGGCTGAGCTGCCAGGTGAGCGACTCGCGGGCGAGGTCGTCCCATTCCTTCTGACCGAAATGGGCCAGCGCGCTGCCGGGCTCCTGGGCATAGCGGTACATCGACTGGTCCTGGACCTGGGACACGATCTGGAGGTGGTTGACCATCTGCTCGAGGTCGACGTCGGTCGACCAGTCGAGGTCGGTCTCGCCGTCCCACATCGAGTGCTTGGCCTTCTCGTAGAGCTTGTTGAGTCGGGGGCGAGCGCCCTTCTCGTAGTCCCAGGTGTAGATCGTGTCGGCGTTGTTCTTGACCTGGAGGATCGTGGCATCGCGCTCGGTGTTGGTCAGCGCCAGGATCGCGTCGATGTCGTTGGCGTCGTCGCGGCCGATGATCTCGGCATCGGAGCGGCCGGTGGGGCTCGGGTCGGTGACGGTCAT
>JAWSVN010000132.1:0-20641 GCA_033851875.1 Acidimicrobiales bacterium | reverse complement strand
ATGGACGACCACCACCTCAACCCGATCGGGGCCGCCGAACTCGTGGAGCCCCTGACCCTGCAGCTGGCGGCGATGCTGCCGCCCGGGTAGCGCGAGCCGCAAACCCGCAATCCTCTGTGGGTGTCCCCCAACACGTGTCAGGGTGGGGTCATGAGTTCACTTGCTGCAGCCGCACCCGCCTTCGTCGATGTCGCCCACCGGATCGTGTGGGCGTCGGTGGCCACCGTCGACTCCGACAACCGCCCGAGATCGCGGGTGCTGCACCCGATCTGGGAGTGGGACGGCGAGCAGCTCGTCGGCTGGGTGGCGACCGCTCCGACACCGCTCAAACTCGCCCACCTCGACCACAGCCCGTTCGTCTCGGTCAACTACTGGGACTCCCAGCACGACGTGGCGACGGCCGAGTGTGAGGCGACCCTCGTGCACGACGACGAGACGTGCACCTGGTTGTGGAACCGCTTCGTCGAAGCCCCCGAACCGGTCGGCTACGACCCCGCCATCATCCCCGCCTGGCAGTCGCCGACCCAGCCCGAGTTCGCGGCCCTCCGCCTCGACCCGTGGCGCCTCCGGGTGATGCCCGGGACGGTGATGATGGGCGGCGGGGGCGAGCTCCACACCTGGCGGGCGTGAAACACGGGCAGATCCGAGCCTCTCAGCGGGGCCGAACCCCTGACGATCGGGCCGGGTTGCGCTCCTCGTGCCGCTCGACCTCGTCGAGCGATCTCAACACGATCTGGGCGGGCCAGTAGATCCGGAACTCCGCGCCGACACCGGGTTCCGAGCGCACGTCGATGGTCGCACCAAAATGCTCGGCGGTGTTCCGCACCACCGACAGCCCGACGCCGCTGCCCCGAGTCGCTCGACCGAGCCGCTGGAACGGCTCGAAGATCTCGTTCTGGTACCGACGCTCGATGCCGGGACCGTCGTCGACCACCGCCACCTCGATCGTCGACCCCACCATCTGGCCGGTGACGCTGACCGTTCCGTTGGTCGGGTCGTCGTGGTGCTTGACGGCGTTGTCGACGAGGTTGCGCACACAGGTCGAGAACGGCAGCTGCTCGAGTCGAATGACGTCCGGGAAGTCGACGTCGACGGTCATCGTCGGGCCGTCCGGCGTGTCGAAATCGGCGACGATCCGCTCGACCAGGCTGCGGACGTCCACGTCGTGGTGCGCAGCGTCCTCGTCACTGTTGGCGTAGGTCAGGAGGTCGGTGAGGAGCTGCATCTGCCGGTCGACGCGTTCTTCGATCCCGGCGAGGTGACGTTCGATGCCGGCCGGCAGGTCGCCGTCGGCCTCGTCGCGGATCGAACGACACAGTGCCCGGATGGTGTGCATCGGGGAGCGAAGGTCGTGGCTGGCCACCCGGGTGAACTCCACCAGCGAGTCGTTCGACTTCTTGAGCAGGGTGTTGACCCGTTCGAGCTCGAGGAGGATCTCGTGCCGCTCGTCGACGTCCATCTGGACGCCGATGATCATGCGTCGACCGTTTCGCTCGATCACCACCGACCGGGCGAGCATCCAGCGATACGTGCCCGAGTCGTCGAGGAAGCGGAACTCCACCTCGGCGATGTCGCCCAGGTCGCGCTGGTCGGGCTGGCTGAGGAGATATTTCTCGTCGGGGTGGACGCGTTCGCTGAACTCGGTGAACATGCCGACGGCATCCTCGGCCCACGTTCCGGACGACCAACCCGAGGAGTCTTCGTAGTCCCGTTCCCAGAGTTCGATCTGCGCGGTTCGCAGACCCTCCCGGAGCCGCTCATCGGCCAGCTGGAGTCGATCGGCGGTCTCGCGTGCCACCCCCGAGAGTCGCTCGGCTCGTTCCTCGGCGGCGGCATGCGCACGCGCCTGCTGGGCCACGATCGTGACGACCAGGCCAGTCAGCAGCAGTCCCAGCACGCCCGCAACGATCGCGAGCCGTGGCAGACCCGAAGGGAGTTCTGCGCTGTCGAGGCCGATCTCCCACGTCCGCCCGAGCACGTCGATCCGACGGACGGCCGCATCGCTGCCCGCCGAGCCGCCCAGTAGGCGATCGCCCCCTGCACCGGGCCGGCCGGCGTCGACGACGCGGAACCTGCGGTCGGGGGCGACATCGGCGACGACCTGGTCGGCGACGAACACGGCGCTGATCAAACCGATCACCCGATCGCCATCGAAGGCGGCAAGCGAGATCGGCAGCAGCAACTCGTCGTCGTCCGAGATGGTGATCGATGGATCCCGGAAGGCCCCGGCGACCGTCGGCCGCGACATCACGATCGCTCGGTCGAGGAAGACCCGGCGAGCCTCGGCCCGCTCGTCATCGATGGTGAGCGGGCGCCCGACGATGCCCTCGGGATCGGGATGGAAGTAGGTGATCTCGAGATCGTCGAGCTGCCCGGTCGGCGTCGTGGCCCAGACCAAGGCAAAGAGCCCGCTCGCCCCCTCGGTCTCGAACACCTCGGCCGCGAACCGGTGGAACCCATCCTCCGCGAAGTCGGGGTCGCTCTCGATCAGCACTCGCAGGGCTCTGAGTGCCACCAGCCGGTTGGCGACCTCGAGCTCGGTCTTGGCCGCCAGTTCATCGAGCCGTTCTTCGGTGACGGCATCCCGGGTGTGCCTCGTGTCGGCGAGGAGCGCCGCGACCGTGGCGCTGGTGGCGACGACCCCGACGATGGCGCTCAGCACGACGGCGAGGCTCCGTCTCGCGGAGCCCTGACGCCTCGGCCCGGAAAACGGCCCGGCCGGCAAGGTTCGTTCTCTCAGCCGCTTCATCCCTGCTCGCCAGCATGACATCTCGCGGAGCGCAAAGATGGGGGACCGTCGCTTTTGTCGATTTTGACCAGGTCGACCGGTCGGAACCGATCAGTGCTTGATCGACATGCCGCCGTCGACGGGGATGACGGCGCCGTTGACGAAGCTCGACGCCGGCAGGCACAGGTTGAGGGTCATCTGGGCGACCTCTTCGGGCCGGCCGTAGCGGTTGAGCGGCACCCGGCGACGGGCGTAGATCGCCTTCTTGTCCTCGGGGATGGCGGCGGTCATGCCGGTGTCGATCGGGCCGGGGCAGATGCAGTTGACGGTGATGCCCCGGCTGCCGAGCTCCACCGCCAGGCTCTTGGTCAACCCGACCACGCCGGCCTTCGAGGCGGCGTAGCTGATCAGGCCGGCCTGGGTCAGGATCGACTCGGTCGACGCGATGTTGACAATGCGCCCGTCGCCGCGCTCGAGCAGGTGGGGCACGGCGAGGTGGGCGAGTCGGGCGTGGGCGGCGAGGTTGACGTCGAGGGTGCGGTTCCACGCAGCGTCGAACTCGTCCTCGGTCTGGGAGGTGTCGTTGGGCAACGAAACGCCGGCGTTGTTGACGACGATGTCGAGGCCGCCGCCCCACGCCAGGGTCCGCTCGACGAGGGCCCGGAGCTGGGCCGGGTCGGCGACGTCGCAGGCGACGGCAAGGGCGGCGTCGGCGCCGTGGACGCCGGTGATCTCGGCCACGACGGCGTCGATGCGGGCGTCGTGGTCGGCCGACCCGCCGAGGTCGCTGACGACCACGCGGGCGCCCTCATCGGCGAGGAGGTGGGCGGTGGCTCGCCCCATGCCGCTGGCGGCGCCGGTGACGATGGCGACCTTTCCCTCGATCGAACGCGACAGCTCGCTCAGCCGGGCGCGGCCGGTGTGCTCGTTGGTCATGACGTGGTCCCCTCGTCTGGTCGGTGCGCCTCGCAGCGCCGTGGCCGCAAGCTACCGACCGCTGCCCTGCCGAGCGAAACGAGACCGATCACGCGGATGCGACGTTCGGTTGAGCCCGGTCATCCGAACGCCCGACGCCGACGCACCCCTCGGAACAGAGACTGATCCACATGACCTTCACCACCACACCGACCGCCATTCCGACCGCGACATCGACCAGCGCTCCCCCGACCGCGCCGGATGCTTCCTCGCACGTTCGGGGCGCCGCGATCACCTCGATCGTCTTCACCGGCGCGATCTTCGGGTTCTTCTACGCCTGGGTCTGCTCCACCATGTGGGGACTCGACGCCGCCGACCCGCGCGTGGCGATCGCTGCGATGCAGGCGATGAACGGCTCGGTCCGCAACGCGGTGTTCTTCCCGGCGTTCTTCCTGACACCGGCCGTGCTCGGCGGCACCGCGCTGCTGTGTCGAACCCACGGCCACCGGCAGGCCGCCCGCTGGTTCGGCCTCGCCGCGGCGGTCTACTTCTTCGGCGGCCTCGTGCTGACGGCGACGATCAACGTCCCGATGAACCGGGAACTCGACGAGGTCGTCGTGCCGTCGTCGGTCGAGCAGGCCCGGATGATCTGGGACGACTACTCGGGTCGCTGGCAGGTGTTCAACCAGCTGCGCACGGTCGCCAGCGGGATCAGCCTGGTTCTGGCCGGGCTCGGCCTCAGCTCGCTCCCCCGCCGCTGACCACCTCGGCGCCGGCCGCCGGTTCGCAGATCCAGATACGGGCCCGATGGCCGTCGAAGCGGTAGGCGGCGTCGACGGCCTCGGTGAACGCGTCGACCTGATCCACAGCGACGAGGGCGACCGCAGCGCCGGCGAAGCCGCCGCCCGTCATGCGGGCCCCGAGGCAGCCGGGAGCGGCGAGCGCGGCGTCGACCATCGCGTCGAGTCCGGGCCCCGACACCTCATAGTCGTCTCGCAGCGACACGTGCGAGGCGGTCATCAGCTCGCCGAACCGTTCGACGTCGCCGGCCGCCATCGCGTCGGCGGCCTCGGCGGTGCGGGCGATCTCGGTGACGATGTGGGTGGCCCGGCGGCGAGTCTCGGGGTCGGCGAGGCCCGCGACCTGATCCAGCGAGGCGTCGCGCAACGAGTCGATGCCGAGCTCGGCGACGGCGGCCTCGCACGACGCCCGGCGGTCGGCGTAGGCGGCTTCGGCGAGGACGCGGCGGGTGCCGGTGTCGAGCACGGCGACCCGGGCGTCGGCCGACAGCGGTGCCGGGGTGAGGGTGAGCGCCCGACAGTCCATCAGCGAGGCGTGGCCGGCGACGGCGCCGGCGGAGATGAACTGGTCCATGATCCCGCTCGGCAGGCCGACGACCTCGTTCTCGATGCGCTGCCCGAGCCGGGCGACCTCGAGCGGCGTCCAGGTGATGCCGGCCCGGTCGAGCACGGCGGTGATCACGGCGACCTCGAGGGCGGCCGACGACGACAGCGACGCCCCGGTCGGGATGTCGGTGGCGATGGCCGCCCGCCAGCCACCGGCGTCGATGCCCTCGCCGGTGAGGAGCTGCACGGCGCCGAGGAGGTGGACGGCCCACGGTGCGATGTCGTCGGGGGTGTCGTCGGCCGAGAACGTCACCTCGCCGAACCCGTCCGACACCACGGTCACGGCGGTCTCGTCGCCTGGCGCGTCGCCAGCCACATCGCTCATCGTGACGACCGTGTCGAAGGGCAGCGCCATCGGCAGGGTGAAGCCGTCGTTGTAGTCGGTGTGTTCGCCGATCAGGTTCACCCGCCCCGGGGCGCGCACGACCCGGTCGGGGGCACCCCACCGCTCGGTGTGGAGGGCGAGGCTGCGGGCTCGTGCATCGGGGCTGGACACCCAGCGGACGGTACCCGGCGAGGAATAGCGACGACGACCGCGTCGTTGCACCTCGGCATGACCATCGATGCTGACCTGAAGGCCCTCGCCACCGGCACCAACTTCGCTGCCCTGGCCACGATCTCGGCCGACGGGCAACCCCGCAACCATGTGATGTGGATCGACGCCGATGACGACCACCTGCTGTTCAACACCGAGGTCCACCGGGCCAAGTTCAAGGACGTCGAGCGCGACGGGCGGGTGACGATCTCGGTCATCAACGCCGAGAACCCCTACCAGTTCATCGAGGCCCGCGGGACGGTCGTCGAGACGGTCACCGGGCCCGACGCCAAGGCCCACATCGACGCCTGCGCCAAGCGCTACATGGGTGCGGACGAGTACCCGATGCCGATCCAGAGCGAGCGCGTCATCGTGAAGGTGCTCCCGGAGAAGCTCCACAAGAACGGGTTCTGACCCGCCCGATCAGGTCTGGTCGTCGACCGAGCAGTCGGCGGCGTGCTCGATCACCGAGTTGATGCCGTTCTTGGCGGCCGCCTTGGTGTTGTAGGCCTCGCTCGACGCGATCACCTGCCCGTTCGAGGCCTTGAGTCGGAAGCGGAACTTGCCGCCCTTGTCCTTGTAGAGCTCGAACTTTCCGGCCATCGGGTGCTCCTCGTCGGTCGTCCTGGCGTGGCGGCGTCATCGTAGGTCGCCACGAGATCGGGTGTCGGCGAAGTGCGACGGCATCGGCCACACACGCTCCGCAACATTCCCCATCCAGTGCCCCCGTGCGGCCCAGGCGACGAGCGGCTGCATCGTCGTAGCGTCGAAGCGTGGATGGGCGCGTTGGATCACGCGGTGTGAGATCGGGCAGCGGGACGGCGCGCCGCAGAGGAACGAGCCGCGCGACCGTGCCCGAACCGGTGGTGACGGTGCCGTGGCCGCCGGCGCCCGTGCCGGTGCGTGGTGGCCTCGAGGTGCGCTGCGGGCGCTGGTTCCTCGGTCCGGCGATCTGGATGCCGCTCCTCGTCGCCGCCGTCGCCATCGGCACCCCGAGCCCGCCGATCGTCGCCCTGGCCGGGGTGGTGATCGCCGTGCCGAGCGCCCTCGTGATCGTGTCGACGGTGGGCAGTGCCGTCGCCGCGGGGTTCGTCGGCGTCGACACCGCCTGGGTGCGCCTGAGCATGAACCGCACCGCTGTCGAGTACCACCGACCCGACCGACGCATGCCGCTCGACGCCCTCGCTTGGGCGGCCCTCGGTTCGCCCATCGCCACGATGCAGGTGGCGATCGGCATCGTGCTCCTCCTCCTGCTGAACGACTTCCAACCCGCCCTGGTGCTGGCGTTGGTGTGGGTCGCCATCAACTTCACCATCGTGACGATCCGCGACCTCGCACCGATCCGGGTCCCGCCCCGCCGGATACCGAGCGCCGGCTGGATCGCACGCGAGAGCCGACGCCTCCTCGAGCGGGCCGACGAGCCCACCTTCGACACCGAAGCGGCCGCCTTCACCCTCGCCGCCAGGACCTCCTAGCCGGGGCTGCCCAGCCACCACCTCCNNTCACCCTCGCTGCCAGGACCTCGTAGCCGCAGTAGCGAAGCCCACTCGGCGCTACGAGTGGTGGATCGTCCACTCGAATCGAGTCCCGCGTCCCTCAACCACGGGGCTGGTAACCGTGATCGAGCCCGTGGAGTCTGCGATCGCCTTCACGATCGCGAGGCCGAGACCAGAGCCCTCGCCGCCGCTCTCGTAGCGTTCGAACACTCGGGTCTGCAGAGCGACTGGAATGCCCGGTCCGACGTCCTCGACCGACACAACCGTCGTCTGACCCGTCGTCGAGGTCGTGATCGTTACCGTGTCGCCAGCGGCTGATGCGTTGATGGCGTTCGCGAGGAGGTTGTCGAGTGCGCGTTCAACCTCCTGGGCTCGAAGCGGAACCAGCAGCTTCGCCGGACCCAAGAGCCGCAGCCTCACTTCCGGGGTGATGAGGCGATGCCGCTCGACGACCCGCGTGGCGACCGCGCCGAGATCAGCCTGCGTGTTCGACGAGTGTTGGCTGTGACGCCGGGCTGCGCTGAGCAGGTCGTCCACCGAGGCGTTCAGTTCTTCGACCAGCACGAGCGCCTCTTCGGCGTTGCGGCGATGTGTGTCGGCCGTGGTATCGGGGTCGTTCGCGGCTAGCTCGAGGCTGAGGGCGACCGCGGCCAGTGGGGTCCGGATCTCATGGCTCGTGTCCTCGATGAGCTCGCGTTGTTGGATGTGGGCTGCTTCGAGCCGATCGAGCATCGCGTTGAAGCTGTCGATGAGTCCCTCGAGTTCAGCGGGGGCATCGTCGATGCGGATTCGCTGGTCGAGTGACTCGGACTGGATCGAGTCCGCAACATCGGCAAGCGATTGGATCGGGCGGACGGCTTGCTTGGCCCACACCCACATCGAGCCGACGGCGACGACAACGGCTGCCGCCGCCGTCCAAGCCACTGCGGTCGGCAGAGGTTCCAGTGTGTTCTCCTCGATGTTGGCGGTCGTACCGTCGTCTGAGATCTCGGTCGTCGAGGTCGTCGCCACGGCCGCAAGCAGCGCAGCGAGGGTGGCGAGAACGATCGCCGAACCAGCGACGGCAACTCGTCGTCGGATGCTCCTGGTCCGCCGCGTGATCATGGATGGCTCAGGCGGTAGCCGGCGCCGCGGATTGTCTCGATCGCCTGGGGCTCGCCGAGCTTCCGTCGGAGGCGACTGACGATGACACGAACGCTGGCGGTGAACTCATCGGCGTGCGCATCCCAGCAGTGTTCGAGCAGCTGCTCGGCCGACACGATCTGCTCTCTGTGTTCGGCCAGGTGCCGAAGCACGCTGTACTCGCGGCTGGTCAAATCGACTCGGCGGTCACCTCGTTGGACAAGGTGGCTGTCACGGTGGACCTCGATGTCACCCACCACCAGGGTCGTTGTCCGTTGATCCTCCCGACGGCTGACCGCCCGGATACGCGCTGCGAGCTCGGTCAGCTTGAATGGCTTGACCAGATAGTCGTCCGCACCGGCGTCAAGCCCGGCTACGCGTTGTTCGACAGCATCACGCGCCGTCACGATGATGATCCGACGCGGCTGTTGCAGGCCGCTGGCGGCGATGACGCGACGGCAGAGATCGAGGCCGTCGCCATCCGGCAGGCCGAGGTCGACGCATGCGACGTCGTAGCTGGTGGTGACGAGCGCATCTATCGCTTCAGCTGCGGTTGTGCAGTGATCGACCGCGTGGTGCTCGCGCCGAAGCCCTCGCACCACGAGCCGTGCGAGGGCGGGGTCATCTTCAACCAGCAAGATCCGCATCAGCCTCCGTTCCTGGTTTCTGCGATCGCCGCTTCAAGGCTGCTCGACGACGAGTTCGCCGTCGGCGATGGTGGCGACGAAGGGCGGATCTCCCGAGATGGACTCGGCGGGCACGAACTGGTTGGGCGAGGTCGCAACAAGGCGCCGGGCCGGGAGCGGCTGTTCGAAGTCGATGCCGTTCAGGCCTCCCGCCCGGTCGAGGCTGACCCACATGAGCAGCGTCTCACCGCCGAACTCGAACTCGATGTAGGTCCGCACGTCTGGAGTGATGAACCCGCTACCGAGCACAGTCGCGGTCACCTCGGCGTCGGCTGCGAGTCCAAGGTCCGAGCGCAACAGCTCGAGTTCCTCAGCGCCAGCCTCGGACTCACCAGCGGCGAAGGCTCGCGCAAGGTTCTCGTGTTCGGCGACCGTCAGTCCGAAGCCCCTTGGGATGGGAAACAGCAGCTGCATGGCGGCGCCCCCGGACGGGACGGCCTCGATGCCGTCGCGCACCGCAACGACCTCGATGGTGCTGCCGTCGACCGCGACCGGGTAGAGGCCGACGACGTCGGCGGTGTCAACCCGCTCGCTGTAGGACTGTGCAGGCAGAGGCACCGGTCTTCCTTCCTCGATCGGGGCCAGAAACACCGGGATCATGTCCTCGGCGTTCGGCGAAGCACTCGTCGTGGCAAGCGCCACAGACGTGCCGGTCTCTGGGTCGACGTAGAGCACGACTGTTTGACCGGTCTCATCCCCTCCCCCGACCGCCAGCAGCCGGCCAGTGGCGCCGCCGTCGGACTCGATCAACACGTCGACCAAGTCCGGCGAGAGCAGGGCCCCCTCGAGCAGGGCTGATGCCCAACGGGTGAGACCACTCGGCGACATCGCGACGCCACCTGCTCCCTCGATCGCCCAATGCGGCCCGCCGAAGTCGCCAACCCGCCCGAGCTCGCCGCCTTCGAGGACCCCCTGGGCGCGCTGCCCGTCGCCCACCGGGCCGTTCCAGAACCATCCCAGCTGTTCCCCGCCCACCGTCAGCACGTCGTCCTCCATGACCTGTCGGAAGTCCTGGCCAGAGACGACCTCGACGATCGCGGCGAGCAAGGTGTAGCCGGAGTTGGAGTAGAGCTCGCTGCTTCCTGGATCGAAAGCAAGACCGAGTGCATCAATGGCGTCGATCGCTTCGTCTCGAGTGAGCGGGTCGAAGTCGCCCGAGTGCGAGTTGGCCAGTCCCGACTCGTGCGAGATCAACTGCGCGATGGTGACCTCGCCGACCTCCGCCGACAGCCCGTCGAGCCACTGCCCCACCGAGTCGTCGAGCGACAACCTCTTGGCCTCGACCAGCTGCAGCACCGCCACGGCGGTCATCGTCTTCGTCACTGAGCCAATGCTGAAGATCGATGCGTCCGAGATCGGCTCACCGCCCACCGTTCGCCCGCCAGAGGCTCCTCGACAGTCCTTCCTTGGCCCCAGGATCACGACCGAGCCTTCGAAGCCGACTTCCGTCCACCCGGAGAGACCGTCGGCGAACCCGGGAGGACACGACTCCGGCAGGGCTTCAACCACTGCCCAGCCCCCAGCTTCCGCTGTGGGGTCAGCATCACCGCCGAGGTCGTTGTCCGCCGAAGGCGGGGCCGCGTCCGGGGCCGAAAGGTCGGTTGAGGTGCAGCCGGCGGCCAGGCACACGGCAACCAACAGCGGGAGAGCTGACGATCTCTTCATGGCTCCGACTCTGCCGGAGACTTGTTGAATCGAATGTGAACCGATCGCTCTCAGGCGCGGCCCCGACTGGGCCCCCGACGAGCCCCTCCTGACCAACCGCCGGCCGAGCACGATTCCCCAGGCGTCAACGGGGCGTGGGCCCCAGGCCCGACCGTCGGACGCGACCTAGCGTGGCGAACGTGGCGGCACCCAACGACCTCGGCATCGGCGATCTCGGACCGGCGGATCGCATCGCGACGGGCGGCAGCGCCACCGTCTACCGGGCCCACCAGGCCCGATTCGGCCGCGAGGTGGCCGTCAAGGTCTTCCACGACCGCACCGACGGCGACGATCGGGTGGCCGCCGAACGCCTCGCCCTCGGAGCGGTCAGCGCCAACGCCGGCGCCGTCACCGTCCTCGACGACGGCGTGACCACGAGCGGTGAGCCCTACCTCCTCTTCCCCTTCTTCGCTCGGGGAAGCCTCCATCACTGGGTCCGGCGCCACGGACCACTCCCCCTGGGCGATGCCCTCTTCCTCCTGCAGCCGGTGGCCGACACCCTCGCCGACCTCCACGCGTCGGAGCTGGCGCACCGCGACGTGAAGCCGGGCAACATCCTGCTGACCGATCGCTTCCGGCCACGCCTCACCGACTTCGGCGTGGCCACTCCGATCGGCACGATGGCGCCCTACGCATTCACCCCCGGCTACGGGGCCCCCGAGTCGGCGCCGGGCATGCCGCCCCGCCCTACCGACGCCGGGCTCGACGTCCACGGGTTCGGCGCCACGCTCTGCTTCGTGCTCACCGGGGCGACGCCCGAGGACGCACGCGAGGCGACCGGCGACACCCGGCGCCGATGGGACGAGCTGCCGGAACCGATCCGCGAATTGATCGAGCGATGCACGGCAACGGACCCCGCCGACCGCCCGCCCGACGGGACCGCCGTCGCGGCACAGCTTCGTCGGGCCGGCCGACTGGCCGAGCGCGACCTGCTCGGGGCGGCCGACCCGACGGGTGGCGCAGACGTCGAGCGCCGAGTGGCCCGCCGGCCTGCCATCGGGCCCATGCCGGCGCTGGCGACCGTGCGCGACCGCTGGCCCTGGCTCGTCACCGGCGCCGGCGCCCTGCTCGTCGCCGGAGGGCTCCTCGCTTGAGACGGCGGGTTCGATCGGAGCGACGGACGGGACCACGGCCGTGGGGACCCGTCCCCAACGACACCCTGCAGCACCGGTCGTAGGTTCGTCCCCGTGGCTGTCGTCGCCGTGTGCGCTCTCGGATCTTCAGAACCCGGCCCCGAGCGGGGCTGGTTGCTCAGTCTCGGCGACGGGGCGGTGTGGCCGATCCGCCGGTCGATCGTGATCGGGCGTTCCCCGCTGCGAGACGTCGACCCCGCCGACGCCTGCGATCTGTTGCTCGTGGACGATCCGACCGTGTCCCGGGCGCACCTGCGACTGCAGCTCGACGTCGACGGGGCGATCCGCCCGGTGACGTTGACCGGCACGACCAACGTGGTGAGGGGCGGCGACCCGATCGATCTGGGCGACGACGGGGCACTGCACACCGGCGACGAACTGACGGTGGGCGGCATGACGTTCCGGCTCCTCGCGGCTGGGCCGATCGTCCCCTCCACGGTGGCGGTCTACCCACAGACCCACGCCCTGGAGCGAACCTAGGGTCACGGATGCGTTCCAGGCGGGAACGACGACGAAGCGGGCGGCACGGCGGATTCATGGCGGCATCTCGGACAACTCCACAAGCTCGACGACCGGTGCAGCAGCCTGCCCTCGGCATCGTGGTGGCCGTCGTCGCCGTGCTGGTCGCTGCCATTGCACCCGGCGCGACCGCAGGCGCAGCCCGCCAGGACACCCAGACCTCGGTGGGCAACGACGACCGAACGATCTACGTGACCCTCGACGGGTCACGATCGTCCGCAGTGATCGGCGTCGCCACGCCGCCGGCGTGGGCGCTCGAGTGCTCCGTCGGCACCGGCACCTACGAGTACGTGTGGGTGATCTACCACAGCAGCGTGCCGGCCTCTCCCGAGGACCTGTCCGGTCTGCCGCCGGAGGAACTCGAGGAAGAGTGGGCCTACCTACGGTGCCCTCCCAACGACTACACGATCGCGATCAATCCCCTGATCGAGACCAGCCACATGCTCAGCATGTGGCCGATCGACGGCTCGCCGCCGGCCGAGGTGATCGACATCGTCGTCCAGCAGGCGATCGGTTCGGTGGAGCTCCCCGCCACCGCTGGGGTGTCGGCCCCCTTCGGTGACGACCTCGCGCCGATGATCACCCAGCTCGACACGTGGCTGTGGGTCGACGACGCCACCTGGCAGGCCCGCACCGCAAGCGCCGGCCCGATCTTCGGCGTGACCGCGACGGCCGTCGCCACCCCCGTCCACGTCGAGTGGACCGCCGGCGACGACCACGCCGACTGCGGCGCCAACACCGGGCCCGTCTACGACTTCGGTCGCCCCGACGCCGCCCAACACTCCGACTGCGTCGTCGCCTACCGCCACAGCAGTGTGGTCGACGACGCCACCCTCACCGCCGCGATCACGTGGCGGGTCACCTACAGCTGCTCGGTGCCGTGCGGTTCCGGTGTCTACGGCGACCTCGTCGTCATCACCGAACGTCCGGTGCGGGTGGCGGAACTGCTCGCGGTGGGCACCTCCTCCGCACCCCAGCGAACGGAAGGACCGCGAGGATGACCGACACGATGACCCGCCCGCCGGAGGCGCCGTCGAGCGCACCGGCACCGATCGGCGTGACGCAGCGCCGACGCCAGGCCCCGTGGGCTGCGCTCGGGGTGTTGATGGTCGCCGGCTCGATGCTCGGGTTCGCCCTCTGGTCGAGTTCACAGAGCAACCGACAACCGATCCTGGTGGCGGCGTCGACCATCGATGCCGGAACGATCGTGACCGAGGCCGACCTGACCGTGGCCTCCGTGGCGATCGACGGCGACATCGCCCACCTCGACGCCGCCGACGCCCATCTCGTCGTCGGCGAGGTCGCTCGGGGCCCGATCCCCGCCGGCACACCCCTCTCGGCCGAGCTGGTGACCGCCGGCGACGCCGTGCCCACCGGCCACGTCGTGGTGGGCGCGCTGCTCAGTCCCGGCGAGTATCCGACGAGCGCCCTCCGAGCCGGCGACCAGGTCGAGGTCGTGGGGACCGGCGGCGGTCTGGTGATCAGCACGGCCCCCGTCGACGGCGGGAGCGCAACGACCACGGCGGCGACCGTGTCGACCGCTGCGGTGTGGAGCGTCGAGACGATCCACTCGTCGTCGGAACCGAAGCTCTTCGTCTCGCTGCTCGTCCCCGACGCCGACGCGGCGGCGGTGGCCGACCTCCTCGACCAGAACCGGGTCCGGCTCGTCCTCATCGGAGCCGACCAGTGATCATCGCCCTCACCAGCCAGGGGGCCTCCCCCGGTGTCACGACCCTGGCGTCGCTGCTGGGATGGCTCTGGCCCGCCTCCGACGCCCGTCGACGATTCGTCGTCGAGGCCGATCCGACCGGCGGCGTCATCGCCGCCCGCTGGCATGCCGCCCACGGGCTCACCAACGAGCCGGGTCTGGTCGACCTCGCCGCCGCTCAGGCGCACGCCACGGCGGTCGATCTTGCGTCGTTGGCGCAGCCTCTCGCCGACGGATTCGCGGTCATCCCGGCGCCGCCGCGCCCCGAGCCCTGCGGGGCCTCGCTGCGGGCCCTCAACGAGCGAGGCGCCGACGCGCTGGCCGCCAGCGACGACGTGGTGATCGTCGACGGTGGCCGGTTCTCCCCGACCTCCCCGGCGCTCGGACTCTTGGCCCGGGCCGAGGTCGTGATCGCCGTCGGCCGCCCCCGGCTGGAGGAGATCCAGCGGATCCCGTCGCTCGCCGCCGAGCTCCGGAGCCTGCGGCCCGTCGTCGACCTGGTCACCGTGGGTTCCGACCCGTACGACCCGAGCGAGATGGCCGCCCACGTCGACCTCCCACTGCTCGGCGTCGTGGCCGACGACCCCAGGGCCGCCGACGGCGTCCGCGTCGACGGTCTGGCCGGGAAGCGACTGGCTCGCTCCGACCTGGCCCGATCGGTCGGCGCGATCGCCGGCCGCCTCGCCGCCCGCACGGCGCTGCCCAGCAGCGCGGTCGCCGAATCTGGAGGAACTGCATGAACGGGCACCACATCGACCCCGAGCTCGGCGCCGTGATCTCGACGATGCGTGCCGAGGTGGCCGACGCCTGGTCACGCTGGGACGCACAGATGCGGGCAGCGAACGGCGCGGCGCCGACCGACGACGACACCGCCGTGTGGGCCGAGGAAGCGCTCGCCGCCTCGCTCGAACGCACGATCCGCCAACGCCTCGTGTCCGGCCAACGCCCGCTGACCGAGATCGAGGAAGACATCGCCGTCGAGCAGACCCGCCAGCACGTGTTCGGGTTCGGCGTCATCGACTCCCTCACCGCCGACCCCGACGTCGAGAACATCCTGATCAACGGCCCCCACACCACCTGGCTGGTCAAGGCCGGCGGCCGCATCGAAGCCGGCCCGCCCGTCGCCGCCGACGACCTCGAACTCGAAGCGTTGATCCGCCGCCTCGCCGCCACCGCCGGCCGGACCGAACGGCGATTCGACGACGCCCAGCCCTACCTCGACCTGCGTCTCCCCGACGGCAGCCGCCTCCACGCGATCAAGAACGTGTCGAACCGTTTGTGCGTGTCGATCCGGGTGCACCGCCACCGCACGATCACGATGCGCCAACTCGTCGACTACGGCACCCACGACCCGGTGCTGGCCCACGCCCTCGCCTGCGCCGTGGCCCCGCCGCTGCCGTGTTCGGTCATCGTCGCCGGCGGCACCGACACCGGCAAGACCACCTACGTGCGCGGCCTGATCTCGGAGATCCCGGCCTCGGAACGTCTCGTCGTCATCGAGGACAATGCCGAACTCCAGCTCGAGCGAGACCCGGCCCGAGCCGACCACGTCGTCGAGATGGAAGCGCGCCAGGCCAACATCGAAGGCGTCGGCGGCATCGGCATGGACACCCTGGTGCGCCAGGCGCTCCGCATGCGCCCGGACCGCGTGATCGTCGGCGAGTGCCGTTCCGGCAACGAGACCGTGGCGATGCTCGATGCGATGAACACCGGCCTCGACGGCTCCCTCACCACGATCCACGCCGACTCGTCGCTGTCGGCGCTCACCAAGCTGCAGACCTATGCGCTGCGGGCCGATCATCCGCTGTCGATGGAGGCCAGCGCCCAGCTGATCTCGCTCGTCGCCCACCTCGTGGTCCACCTGCGCAAGCTCGACGACGGCACTCGTGTCGTGTCGTCGGTGCGTGAGGTCGTCGGCGTCGAGGGCGGGTCGTTGGTGACCAACGAGGTCTACGCGCCCGGGCCCGACGGTCGAGCCCAGCCGACCGGGATCCCGTTCAGCGAACGGCTGCTCCCTCGCCTCCGGGCCGCCGGCTACGACCACCACGCCGGACTGGTGGGGACGACCCGATGATCGTTCCCCTCGCTGCGGGCGCAATCTGCGGCGCCGGCGCCCTCGTCGCCCTCGCCGGCTGGCGCGGCATGATGCCCACGCCCACCGCCGTCGGCGCTGCTTCGGCACGGGAGAACGCCGGTGTCGGCCTGTTCGCCGATCCGACCGCCACGGCCCGCCTGGTCGGGGCGGTGTCGCTCGCCGTCGTCATCGGGCTCCTCTCGGGCTGGCCGGTCGGCATCGTCGGCGGGGCCGCCGCCGGCGCCGCCGCACCGTCGCTGGCGACGGCCCGACGTCGACGCCAGGAGACCATGCAACGGGTCGAAGGCGTCGCCGCCTGGTGTGAGCAGCTCCGCGACATCATCGGCGCATCCGCCGGCCTCCAGGAGGCGATCACGGCCTCGGCCCGGGTCGCTCCCACCGCCATCCGACCTGCGGTGCAGTCGTTCGCCGCCGACCAGCGTCGGCTCCCGTTCGCCACGGCCGCTCGGCGGTTCGCCGACGCCATCGCCGACCCGGTCGGCGACCAGGTCTCGATCGCTCTCACGCTTGCGGCCGAACGGCGCGGCCAGAGCCTGGCCGCCGTGCTCCACGACGTCGCGACGGCGGCTCGGGAAGAGGCCGTCATGCTCGATCGGACCGAGACCGCTCGAGCTCGTTCCTACAACGAGGCCCTCGCCGTGACCGCAATCGTGCTGGCGATGTTCGTCGGACTGCTCGCCTTCAACCGCGACTACCTGCGGCCGTTCGACACGATGTCGGGCCAGCTCGTGCTCGCGGTGATCGGCGCCGGGTGGGCGACCGCCTTCGCCTCGCTCATCTCGCTGTCGGCGATCCGTCGCCCCGACCGGCTGCTCTCGATCGAGAGTGCCCCGACCGACCTCTCCGCCCCAACGGGAGTCGGTCGATGACCGGCCCGTTGTTCTTCGGACTGCTCGCCGGTGTCGGCGTGTGGATCGTGCTGCGCGCGTTCGCCGCTCCTCGACGATCGCTGAGCCGTGACCTCGACGCCCTCCAGCAACCCAACCGAGACCACGAGATCACCGTCGACATGGAGACCCGGCTCGCCCGATCGGCGGCCGGCCACTTCGGCGATCTGCTCGGCGCCGACGCCCTGCGTGGCGACCTCGAGCTCGTCGGGCGCACGGAGGAACAGCATCTCGTCCAGCGGCTCCGCACCGCCCTGTTCTACGGCGGCGCCCCCGTCGTGCTGTGGTGGCTCGGCGTCATCGCCGGTGTCCGGGTCGCACCGGGAGCGGTCGCCCACGCCGTGGGTCTGGCCGGGCTCGGAGCCGGTTGGCTCGTCACGGACCAGCAGCTGCGCAAGCGGGCCACCGAGACGCGTGAGCAGTTCGGCGCAGCCCTCGTCACCTACCTCCAGCTCGTCGCCATCCAGGTCGCCGGCGGCTCGGGCGTGGACGAGGCGCTCCGCACCGCCGCCGACTACAGCAACGACGACGCCTTCGCGCTCATCCGTTCGTGCCTGAACGACGCCCGGGTCCGCGGCGTCTCGCCGTGGGAGGTGATGGCCGACCGTGGTGAACGCCTCGGCCTCGACGGCCTGGTCGACCTCGCGTCGACGATGGAGCTCGCCGGCCTCTCCGGCGCCCACGTGCGGGAGTCGCTCATGACCAAGGCCCGGTCGCTTCGACTCCACCAGATCAACGAGTCCGAACGCGACGCCGACACCCGCACGACCGCGATGGCCGGCCCGACCAGCTTCATGGCTGGCGGGTTCGTCGTCCTGATCGGCTACCCGGCCTTCACCGTGATCCTCGGTCTGTGACGATGCCGACCCGCCGAGCCCCCTCCACCAACGATCTGGCCCTCGAAACCGAGGGCCGACCAACCCCTTCACCGCTACCCCAGGGAGACACCGATGACCACCAACTCGACCGTGATGCTTCGCACCGCGACGATCGCCCGACACCAGTGGGACCGGGCCACCGACGCCACCCATGGGCGGCTCGAGCGGCTCGCCGCCGACAACGGCGAACGGGGCGACGTCACGCCGCGCACGATCATGGTCTTCATCTTCGCGGCGCTGGCCCTCTCGGTCGGCGCCATCATCCAGGCGAAGGTCGAGGGCAAGGCCAACGCGATCTCGGTCGACTGAGCCGACGGCACGGCGAGCGTGGCGACGTCACCGAGGCGGTGCTCCTCACCCCGGTCCTGCTCCTGCTCGTGCTGGTCGCCGTGCAGGCGGCCTTGGTGTTCCACGCTCGTTCGGTCGTGACCGCCGCGGCCCAGGACGCCGCTCGCGCCACCCAGCGCGAGCTCGGCACCGAGGCCGACGGACGAGCCGCGGCCGCTGCCCTGCTCGACTCGTCGCAACAGCTGCTGGTGGCGCCGACGATCACGATCGACCGCACCACCGACACGGTCACCGCTCGAGTCGAGTCGGAGGTCACGTCGGTGATCCCGTTCTGGACCCCCTCGGTCGAAGGCGCCGCATCGGGCCCCGTCGAGCAGTTCCGCAACGAGGCGGAACGGTGAGCGGCCGGACGGTGAGCAGCGCAACGATGAGCAGCGCAGCGATGAGCGGCGCGCCCGGTCCGGATCGTCGGGGCGAACGCGGCTCGACCTCCCTCAGCGTCGTTCTGCTCACGCCGGCGATGCTGGCGGTGCTCGGCCTCGCCGTCTTCGCCGGTCGACTCGCCGGCGCCGAACAGGACGTGGTGTCGGCCGCCCACGACGCCGCTCGAGCGGCGTCGATGCGCCAGTACCCGGACGCCGCGGCAGCCGATGCGCAGGCGGCGGCCAGCCGCACGCTCGAGACCAGAGGGGTGAGCTGCGCGGCGCTGTCGGTGCAGATCGACACGAGCGCCTTCCGGCCCGACGGCAGTGTCGCCGTCACCGTGTCGTGCACGATCGACAACAGCGACCTCCTCGGCATCGGCATGCCGGGCACCCGAACGGTCGACGCCAGCGCGACCGCCGTGATCGACCGCTACCGAGGAGGCGAACCATGAGCGGCGACCGATCCCTCCTGAACCACGCCGCCGACGGGCCCCAGCGCGACCGGCGCCACGAGGCCGGGTCGGGTGGCGTGTTCCTCGTCGTGATCACCTCGGCCCTGCTGCTGTTGATCGGCCTCACCTTCGACGGCGGCCGCATCCTCGCCGGCCGCCGAGAGGCCTACGCCCTCGCCAACGAAGCCGCCCTCGCCGGCGCCCAGGAAGTCGATCCCGGCGCCCTGCGCGACGGGCGGGTCGAGATCGATCCGGGGCTCGCCGCCCAGCGCGCCACCGCCCATCTCGCCGCCACCGGCGCCACCGGGTCGGTCACCGTCGACCAGACCCAACTCACCGTGACCGTCGAGCAGACGGTCCCGATGTCGTTCCTCTCGGTGATCGGTCTCGGCGACCGCACCGTCGAGGGGACGGCCACCGTCCGAATCGTCCGCGGTATCGAGGAAGCCGATCAATGAGCCCCAACCTTCCCGATCGTCATGACCGTCTCGGCGCGCTCGGTGCCGCCGCGTCCATCGCGATCCTCCTCGTCGGTGTCCCGACCGCCCTGTGGCGGGCCGGTGGCGCGCCCTGGCAGGTCCCGGTTCCCGGCAGCGATGCCGTCGGGTTCTCGCTCCGCACCGGCCATGTCCCGGCCGACGCATGGATCGAGGCGCTCTTCATCGTGTCGTGGCTGGCGTGGCTGGTCATCGCGGCGGCCATCGTCGTCGAGGCGGCCGCATTGGCACGCCACGGTGTGGCGAGCCGACTCCCGGCGATCGGGGGCGTGCAGGCGATGGTCCGCCCGCTGCTGGTGCGGGCTGCGTTGCTCGTGTCGTTGTTCGCCTCGACGCCCCGACCGGCGGCGGCGATTCCGCTGGCCGACCTGCACCCGATGACCGAGTCGATCGACGACGCTCAGCTCGTGACCGCCGGCGGCATCCAGCACGCGGCGCCGGCTGGAGGCATCGGTCTCGGCGCGGCCGATGGTGGCCGCCTCGACCCGGTGGCGGCGCCGGCGACGCGGGACGACCAGCCGACGATCACCACCGGCCGCCGCGACACCCTGCGCAAGCTCGCCGCCGAACACCTCGGGGACGCCGAACGATGGCCCGAGATCCGAACCCTGAACGCCGGACGGGAGATGCCCGACGGGACCCTGCTCGACGGGACGACCACGCAACTCCGAGCCGGCTGGTCGCTGTTGCTCCCGGCCGACGCCGTGGTCGGCGCCGCTGCCGACACCACCGGCGCCAGCGTCGTGGAGGTCGAGTCCGGTGACCACCTCTGGGGGCTGGCCGAGGAACGGCTCGAGAACGCGATGGGGCGCGACGCCACCGACGCCGAGATCGCCCCGTACTGGGCCGAGGTGGTCGAGGAGAACCGAGCCGACCTGCGGCCGCCCCACGATCCCGACCTGATCTTCCCCGGGCAGGAGATCGTCCTGCCCAGCCCGGACGCAGCGCCTGCGTCGGTCGAGACGACGATCCACGAACCGAGCGTCGAGGAACAGCTTGCCGACGCGCTCGCCCACGAGTTCGAGTTCCTCGACACCTCCTCCACGGAGCCGGACACTGCCGCGGAGCAGGACACGGCCGCGGAGCAAGACGCGAGCGCCGAGACGGTGTCGAGCGAGGACACCGTGCCCGCCGCCACGTCCGTGCCGCCGGTCGAGACAGCACCGC
>JAWSVN010000131.1:0-11063 GCA_033851875.1 Acidimicrobiales bacterium | reverse complement strand
GATCCGCTCCGACCGTCACTGCCTTGTCACCAAACGGCAACCAGCCGCCCGACCTCGGGTTTCTACAGTGAGATGACTCGGCCTCCCTCGTCGAGTCTCTCGCCCCAAATGTCCCCAGCCGCCGCCGCTCGTCGCACGGCCCAACGCGTGTCCCGACCCTGGTTGGGGTTCGCCGTTGTGGCCGCTCTCGCCCTGCTCACCGCAGGCTTCTTCGCCAACGCGCCGGCCGCCTCCGACGACGGACGGGCCACCCTCTCGATCGGCGACGAGACCTACCGATTCGTGCCCACCACCTGCACGATCACCGACGACACCTTCGTCGTCGCCGGCACCGGCATGCACGACGGCCGCCCGTTCTCGGTCACCGCCGGACAGAAGATGATCGAGCTGGCCATCGGCGTCGACAACGAGTTGGCCACCCCCGCCCCCGAGGACGCCTGGCTGTCGAGTGAGGAACCCCCGACCTGGACCGGCACCGACGACGGCGCCGCTCACGGCGTCGCAGCGGCCGCCGCCCTGGTCGACCGCAACGACCCCGACGGTGCCCCCGTCGACGCGTCGCTCGCCGCGACCTGCTCGACCTGACCCCCTCGACCTGACAGGTCAGGCCCGCCAGCTCGGCCAGGCCGCCCGCAGCTGATCGAACAGCTCTGGCGTCGACGCAACGATCGGTGCCCGGCGAGCCCCGTGGTCGAGCACGCACAGCTCCCGGCCGAGCGCGTCGCCGACGACCATGCCGGCCTCCTCACACACCAGCGCCCCGCCGAGGTAGTCCCACACCCCGTGGGCGTCGTCGATGTCGACGTACCCGTCGAGCCCACCCGTCGCCACCGAACACAGGTCGAGGGCGCACGCACCCAGGGCCCGGAACTGCTTCCAGCCCCCGTGCACGACCGGGCGACCCGACACCCCGACGATGGCGTCGCCCAGCTCGGTCACCCGGCGCCGCGGCCGGGTGAGGGCGTCGACCTCGACCCCTTGGCCCCGCACGGCGGTGAACCGGTGGCCGGTCGCCAGGTTGGCCACGGTCGCCACCCACGGCCCGTCGTCGTCGACCGCACACAGGCTCGTGGCGAACCACGGCAGCCCGAGCGAGGCGTTGGTGGAGCCGTCGACCGGGTCGACGACCACGGTCACGCCCTCCCCCGCCGTGCCGGCCCGGGGCGTCTGCGCACCGAGTTCCTCGCTCAGCACCCCGACGCCGAGCGGCTCGAGAGCGGCGACGATCAGGTCGTCGGCCACGACGTCGAGGGCGTACTGATCGCTGCGCTGCCCCGACCCGCCCCACTCGGACTGGGTGGCCATCGCGGCCGCGACATCGTCGACGACCTGGGAAAACACCGCCAGCAGCGTGTCGGCGGTCACCGGGTCGGGAGATGGGGCCACGCCGCTCAGTCTGGCAAATCCCTCCCCGAATGCTGCGGCAAGCCGTCCGAGCGCTGGCATTCTGGTCGCCATGGCGATCATCGATGTGCCCGGCTTCGTCGCCGAACTCAAGGACCACGCAGCGGATCACGGCTTCCACGTCCATGACGAACGGCACTTCGTCGAGACCTATTCGATGCGCCAGGCCTGGGAGGTCGACCTCCACCCCGAACGGGCGTGCGGCGGCCCGCTCGACCTCCACCTCGCCGTCGAGCTCGAGCCTCGCCTCCTGCTCACCTTCGAGGATCAGATGATGGACCTGCCCGAGGACGCCGAGCCGCCCGCCGGCATGACGATCCCGCTCATGTTCAACTGGAGCCTCCCGCCGCTCCCCAAGTGCCCCGACCTGTTGCGCCTGGCCACCGACCTCGCCGGCATCGGCGGACCCGATCTGCCGCTCGCGATCTCGGCAGTCGACTCCACCGCAGCGGTGACCGACGCCCCCGAGCGGACCCTCAACATCTCGGCCCGCGTCGAGATCGATCTGGCCGACCTGTTCCTGCGTCGCGACGACCTGTGCACCGTCTACGACCAGTGCTATCGGGTCAGCGAATTCCTCCTCGATCACTCGCCGCTCTGGCTCGACGAGATCTGACCGGAACCTGACAGCCGAGCCGTCCCCGGCAGGCTTGCTCAAGGCCCGGCCAACGGGGCCGACCCTCCCAGGGTGGACCCTACACTCGCGCCGATGCCTGCCCCGTTCGAGTGGACCGACTTCGACGCCGTACTCTTCGACCTCGACGGGGTGATCACCCCGACCGCCGAGATCCACGAACGAGCGTGGAGCGAGCTGTTCGCCGACCACGCCGCCACGGCCGAGGACTACCTCACCTACATCGACGGCAAGCCCCGCTACGACGGCGTGGCGTCGTTCCTGGCGTCGCGCGGCGTGGAGCTGCCGTGGGGTGACCCGAGCGACGCCCCGGGCGACGACACCGTGTGTGCGCTCGGCAACAAGAAGAACGAGATCTTCAACGAGATCCTCGCCCGTGACCCCCTCGCCGCCTATCCCGGGTCGGTCGCCGTGCTCGACCATCTCGACGCCGCCGGCACCCCGCAGGCGATCGTGTCGTCGTCGAAGAACGCCCGACCGGTCCTCACCGCGGCCGGGATGGGAACACGTTTCGAGGTGATCGTCGACGGCGTGCGCGCCGCCGAGGAGGGCCTGGCCGGCAAGCCGGCCCCCAACACCTATCTGCGCGGCGCCGAACTGCTCGACGTCGACCCCGCTCGCACCGTCGTGGTGGAGGACGCCTCGTCGGGCGTCGCCGCCGGCGTCGCCGGCGAGTTCGGGTTCGTGCTCGGCGTCGACCGCGGCGGCAACGCCGAGGCGCTCGCCGCCGCCGGCGCCCACCTCGTCGTCGCCGACCTGGCCGAGACCCTCGAGGACACCTCCCGATGATGAAGCTCCGACAGCTCTCCGGTGCCATGCCCCAGCACCGCTTCCCCGTCGACCCGTGGCGTCTGGTCGAGACCGAACCGTCGGCCGACGACCTCGGTGTGACCGAGACCCTGTTCGGCCTCGGCAACGGCTACATCGGCATGCGAGCCAACGCCAGTGAGGGTCGCGACGCTCACAGCCACGGCACCTACCTGAACGGCTTCCACGAGACCTGGCCGATCCAGCACGCCGAGAGCGCCCACGCCTTCGCCAAGACCGGCCAGACGATCGTCAACGTGCCCGACGCCAAGCTGATGAAGCTCTACGTCGACGACGAGCCCCTCCTCGTCGGCCAGGCCGACCTGGAGTCCTACGAGCGGGTCGTCGACTTCGCCTCCGGCCGGTCGTGGCGGGAGCTGATCTGGCGCACCCCGTCGGGCAAGCGGATCCGGGTGCTGTCGACCCGCATGGTGTCGATGGCGCACCGCCACCTCGCCATCTTCACCTTCGAGATCGAACTGCTCGAGGGCTCCGCCCCGATCGTGGTGTCGTCACAGCTCCTCAACCGCCAGGACGGCGAGGACGAATACCATGTGCGCGCCGCCGCCCTCGGCGAGGGCGTCGACCCCCGCCAGGCCCGCAAGTTCGACCGCCGGGTCCTCGAGCCCCGCCTGCAGCGACATCTCGATGGCCCCGACGGCGGCGAGGTCGCCCTCGGCTACCGCTGCTTCAACAGCCAGATGACGATGGCGGCCGCCTACCAGCACGAGATCGACACGACATGTGACCACACGGTCGACACGACCGTCGAGACCGATCTCGCCAAGACCGTCTTCACGATCGACGGGGTGGAAGGCTCCACGATCCGCATCACGAAGTTCGTGTCGTACCACTCGTCGCGCGGCGTGCCGAGCGTGGAACTCGCCGACCGCTGCGGTCGCACCCTGTCGCGGGCCCGCCAGACCGGACTGTCGCAGTTGCGGACCGAGCAGCAGGAGTGGATGGACAACTTCTGGGCGACGAGCGACGTCGAGATCGTCGGCGACGACAACGCCCAGCAGGCTGTGCGCTGGAACCTGTTCCAGCTCGCCCAGGCCTCGGCGTGCACCAACGAGGCGGGCATCGCCGCCAAGGGCGTGACCGCCGGCGGCTACGACGGTCACTACTTCTGGGACACCGAGGTCTACGTCGTCCCCTTCCTCGCCTACTCCAACCCCAATGCGGCCCGGAAGTTGCTGCGGTTCCGGTGGCACATGCTCGACATGGCCCGCCAGCGGGCCAGCGAACTCAGCCAGGCCGGTGCCCTCTACCCGTGGCGAACGATCAACGGTGAGGAGGCTTCGGCCTACTACGCGGCCGGCACCGCCCAGTACCACATCAACGCCGCGGTGGCGCAGGCCATCGAGCGCTACGTGGAGGCCACGGGCGACCGTGAGTTCCTGGCGCGCGAGGGCGCCGAGATCCTCGTCGAGACCGCTCGACTGTGGGAGGACCTCGGGTTCTTCGCCGAGAACGGCGAACCGAGGTTCAAGATCCACGGCGTCACCGGGCCCGACGAGTACACGACCGTCGTCAACGACAACCTCTACACGAACGTGATGGCCCGGTTCAACATGCGGTTCGCGGCTCAGACGGTCGAGTGGCTGCGCGACGACGAGCCGCACGCGTTCGAGGCGCTGTGTCGCCACACCAACCTCGATCTCGCCGAGGTCGAGCGTTGGCACGCCGCCGCCGACGCGATGTATCTGCCCTTCGACGACGAGCTGCAGATTCATCCCCAGGACGACAACTTCCTCGAGCTCGAGCGATGGGACTTCGACGGCACACCGTCGGAGAACTATCCCCTGCTGCTGTCGTATCACCCGCTGGTGATCTACCGGCACCAGGTACTCAAGCAGGCCGACGTCGTGCTCGCGACGTTCCTGCGTCACGAGCACTTCTCGCTGGAGCAGAAGCGTCGCAACTTCGAGTACTACGACCCGATCACGACCGGTGATTCGTCGCTGTCGTCGTGTGTGCAGGCCACGGTCGCCGCCGAGGTCGGCCACGACGACCTGGCCTTGCGCTACTTCCACCAGGCGCTGTACCTCGACCTGCTCGACACCCACGGCAACACCTCCGACGGGGTTCATGTGGCCAACGCCGGCGGCGTGTGGACCGCCCTGGTCCACGGGTTCGCCGGGATGCGCGACACCGGCGCGGCGCTCCGCTTCGATCCGCGGCTACCCGAGAGCTGGGCCGGACTGCGATTGCGATTGGTCCGCACCGGCGCGACGGCCGAGGTCGAGGTCGACCCGGACGGCTACACGGTGCGGGTGATCGAGGGTGCGGCATTGCCGGTGGTGATCGACGACGAGATCGTCACGATCGAGGCCGGCGACGAGGTCCGGGTCGCCGCCCCCGAGAGCGCCGCCTGAGCACGCACGACGCCAGCCGATCCGGCGCTAGAGATCCAGCGCTACCGGTCCAACCACTGCGCCGCGGCGGCGTGGCCCGCGACGGCCGCCGTCGGCAGGTCTGCGCCGTCGATCATCGCCACGATGAGTCCGGCGGCAAAGGCGTCGCCTGCGCCCGTGGTGTCGACCCCGTCCTGGCGGGGCTCGGGCACCGGCACCTCGACGATCGAGGCCCCCCGAACGACGAGGGCGGGGTCGGGCCCCCGTTTCACCACGACGGGCGTGTGGGGTGTGTCGCCCCACACCGACGGGCCGCCGAGGGCAGCGAACTCGTCGCCGTTGGCCAACACGACGTCCGGTCGTAGAGCATCGAGCTGCGCCAACACCGAGGCAGGACCGTGGCGCTCGATCAGTTCGACCGACGACACGTCGATGGTGACCAGTCCGCCCCATCGGCGGGCATCGGCGATGGCGTCGGTCGCCGTGGTGGCCAGAGGGTCGGCCGTCAGCGAGTAGGCGGGGACGTGGAGGGCGGTGAGATCGTCGAGCCAGATCGGGTCGAGCGGGCCGAGCGTGTCGGCGTCGCCCCGATCGGTCAGCATCGAGCGTTCCCCGTCCGGGTCGACGAGCACGACGATCGACGCGCTCCTCCCCCGTCGCTGCCCTCGCCAGTCGACGCCGGCCGCGGTCAGGTCGTCGAGGAGCCGGCGGCCGAGGGCGTCGTCCCCGATCACACCCACGAAGCGCGCCGGACGGCCGAGGGCGGCCACCATCACGGCGGTGTTGGCGGCGCTGCCGCCGCGGCGGCGATCGACGACCGACGGCGTGTCGGTGCCGTGGGCGATGGGGCCGGAAAGGCGGACGACGACGTCCTCGACGACGTCGCCCAGGGTGACGATCACCTGCCGCCGCTCACGTCGAGCAGGGCGCCGGTGACGTAGGACGACGCGTCGGACGCGAGGAACAAGATCGTCTCGGCCACCTCGTCGGGTCGGCCGCCGCGCCCCATCGGAATCAGGTGAGCGAGCCGCTCGACCCGATCCGGCATTCCGCCCGACGCGTGGATGTCGGTCTCGATCAGGCCCGGCCGCACGGCGTTCACCCGGATCCCTTGTCGGGCGACCTCCTTGGCCAGGCCGACGGTGAGGGTGTCGAGAGCGCCCTTGGTGGCGGCGTAGTCGATGTACTCATTGGGCGATCCGAGGTAGGCGGCGGCCGACGACACGTTCACGATCGTGCCGCCCGAGCCGCCCCGTTCGGTCGACATCGCCCGCACCGCCTCCCGGACGCAGAGGGTGGCACCGATCACGTTCACCCGGGTCACCTCGGCCAGCCGCTCGACGCTGAACTCGGCGAGCGGCGACTGGGGGTGGAGGATGCCGGCGTTGTTGACGAGGCACGCCAGCGGCCCGAACTCGGCGACCGCCGCGAAGAGCGCCAGCACCTGGGCCTCGTCGCCGACGTCGGCCTGCACGGCGGTCGCGCGCGCTCCGGCCGCTTCGCACTCGGCGACCACCGCATCGGCCGCGCCCGAGTTGTTGGCGTAGTTGACCACGACGTCCCAGCCTCGGGCCGCCGCCATCCGGGCGGTGGCGGCGCCGATGCCTCGGCTGGCACCGGTCACGAGCATCACGGGTCGGTCGAAGGACGCAGATCGATCGCTGGACATGGGGTCGCTCCGGTCGAGTCGGCCCGGCGCGGCTAGGTTCGGCCGGGTGATCGAGACCGTACCCTTCGGCCGCACCGGCCACGAGAGTTCCCGTGTGATCTTCGGAGCCGCCGCCCTCGGGGCGATGAGCCAGGATCGAGCCGACGCCACCCTCGCCCAGGTGAGGGCAGCCGGCGTCAACCACCTCGACACGGCCGCCGGTTATGGCGACTCCGAGCTCCGGCTCGCCCCGTTCCTGGCCGACCACCGTGACGAGGTGTTCCTCGCCACCAAGACCGGGGAACGCACCGCCGAGGCGGCACGAGCCCAGCTCGAGGCGTCACTGACCCGTATGGGTGTCGACCAGGTCGACCTGATCCAGCTCCACAACCTGGTCGAGCCCGACGAGTGGGAGGTCGCCCACGGCCCCGGCGGCGCCCTCGAGGCCCTGGTCGCTGCCCGCGACGAGGGCCTGGTCCGCTTCATCGGGGTCACCGGCCACGGGGTTCGGATCCCCGGCATGCTGCTGCGCAGCCTCGAGGCGTTCGACTACGACTCGGTGCTGTTCCCCTACAACCTGACGATGCTCGACAACCCCGCCTATCGGGCCGACGTCGAGGAGTTGCGGGCGGTCTGCGGCGCCCGCAACGTGGCCGCGCAGACCATCAAGTCGATCGCTCGGGGCCGCTGGCCCGACGGCTTCGAGGGGCGCCGGTTCTCGTGGTACGAACCGCTCGACGACGCCGACGCCATCGCCCGAGCCGTCTCGTTCGTACTCGACGAGCCTGACCTGTTCCTCAACTCCACGAGCGACGCCACCAAGCTGGAAGCGGTCTTCGCCGCCGCCGCCGACCCGGCGCCCGTCGATCTCGAGGGCCTGCGACGTGACACCGAGCGATTCGGGGTCACTCCCCTGTTCGACGGGGGCACACTCGAACGGATCTGACGCTCGCCTCCGCCCGAGCGCACCCGCCCACCGGAGTGACCCAGCCCCCGTGAATCTCTACGCCGCCCTCCTGCCCGCCGACCTCGACCGTCGCTTCCTCGACCTGTCGCCGCTCGGCGCCACCGGCGGGCACGGCCTCACCTATCGCGAGTTCGACGACCGGGTGCGCCGCTTCTCGGCGGTCCTGACCGGGTCGACCGACGACGGCGGCTTCGGACTCGGCGTGGGCGACCGGCTGGTCGTCCAGGTCGACAAGTCGGCCGACGCCCTCGCCCTGATCCTGGCGAGCGTGCGTTCGGGCCTGGTGTTCGTGCCCCTCAACACCGCCTACACGCCGGCCGAGGTCCGCTACTTCGTCGACGACGCCGAGGCGTCGCTGATCGTCTGCGGCTCGGACCGGCTCGACGCCCTCACCGAGGCCCTCGGCGACATCACGATCTCGACCCTCGATGCCGACGGTGGCGGCACGATCGCCGAGGCTGCCGACTCGACCGACCCGACGACCGACGACGCGGTGGGCCGAGAGCCCCTCGATCCGGCAGCGATGCTCTACACCTCCGGCACGACCGGGCGTTCGAAGGGTGCGGTGCTGACCCACGCCGGATTGTTGTCCAATGCCGAGGCGCTGCGCGACACCTGGCAGATCACCGCCGATGACTCGGTGTGTCACACCCTGCCGATCTTTCACGTCCACGGGCTCTTCGTCGCCATCTTCCCCCTCATGCTCGAAAGCGCCCGGGTGCGGTTCCGTCCCCGGTTCGACGTCGACGACGTCCTCACTCAGCTCGGCGACTCGACGGTGCTGATGGGGGTGCCGACCCACTACGTCCGGCTGCTCGCGGATGAACGCTTCGACGCCGACCGGTGCGCGTCGCTGCGCCTCTTCACCTCGGGCTCGGCGCCGATGACCGAACAGACCCACGCCGAGTTCACCGCTCGCACGGACCGCCACATCGTCGAGCGCTACGGCATGACCGAGACCGGCATCCTCACCTCGAACCGGCTCGGCGCCGGCGGGCAGGTGGCCGGCACGGTCGGCCACGCCCTGCCGGGCCACGAGGTGCGGGTCGTCGACGACGACGGCCGACCGGTCGAGGCCGGCGTCTCGGGCGCCGTCGAGGTGACCTTGCCGGTGCCCTTCGGCGGCTACTGGCGCCAGCCCGACAAGACGGCCGAGACCATCACCACCGACGGCTGGTTCCGGACCGGCGACGTCGGTCTGCTCGACGAGACCGGCCGCCTGACCCTCGACGGCCGGGCCAGCGACATGATCATCTCCGGCGGCTACAACGTCTACCCCAAGGAGATCGAGCTGGTGCTCGACGCCGTGGCCGGGGTCGACGAGAGCGCGGTGGTCGGCGTGCCCCACCCCGACTTCGGTGAGGGCGTGATCGCGGTGGTGGCCCTCGAACCCGGAGCAACCGCCGACACGGTCCGGCGCGCGCTCGAGACGGCGTGCGCCGACGAACTGGCTCGCTTCAAGCACCCCAAGCGCTACCTCTTCGTCGACGCCCTTCCCCGCAACGCCATGGCCAAGGTGCAGAAGAAGGAACTGCGCGTGGCCCACGCCGAGGTGTTCAGCAGCTGACCGACCGGCCGACGCCGGCGGCCTCGGCCGACCGCTCGACCAACACGTCGCCGCGGCGCTCGAGCACGGTCCCCTCCTCGAACCCCTCGGCAGCGGCGATCATGCGATCCCAGATGGCGTCGACGACCGCCTCGTTGGCCGCGGTCCAGCCATCGTCGAGCCAACCCTGGCGATGGAGGGCGTCGACCAGGGCCACCGACAGGTCGGCTTCGCCGATGTCGGGCCGGTCGACGACCATCGCCGTGGTGGTCGAGCACGCGCTGGCCATGCCGACGAAGCTGCGGCCACATCCGCACTCCGGGGTGCCGCAGTCGACGGCCGGCGGGTAGACCAACTCGCCGTCGAGGGCCCAGGCGTAGTCGGCGGCGCTGGCGCCCTGGGTGCGGGTGGTGGCGATCAAGACCTTCATCGGGGGATCTCCTCGGGGGCGGGGAAACGAACTCCTCCGGACACTACGGACGGGGTGTGACAGCCATGATCGTGATCGTCCGCGTCGGCGGCGACCTCAGCGACCGGGCGCGCCCATCCCGTATTCGACGACGAGCACGATCGCCCCGGCCGCCACCATCAGGCCGCCACCGACCACGCCGAGGGCGGCGAACGAGCCGCTGGCGACGAGGGCGCCACCGAGGAGCGGACCGACGATCCTGCCCGCGGCCATGACCGCCTGGGCGTCACCGGCCCGCTCGGCTGGGAACCTCGAGCGGGCGCTCAGCAGCGAGTAGGTGGCCGGCACCCCGACCCAGAACGTGAAGCCCCATGCCACCAGCGCCGCCACCAGGATCCACGAGGCCGGCGCCGTGGCGACCATCCACGCCAGCGCACCGGTGATCGCCAGCCACAGCCCGGCCGCCGGGCGCCGGCCCCGCCAGCGGGCCGACGGGATCCCGGCGGCGGCGTTGGCGGCATAGACGGCGGAGAGCGACGCCGCCGACAACCCCGCCCGATCGGCCCCGATCACGCCGCTGTAGATGAAGACCGCCGAGCCGCCCATCGTCAACAGACCGAGCGCAGCGACCACGGCATACGCGGCGGGGGCGCCACCGCGTCGTCGCTCGGGCCGTTCGGCACCGCCGCGAGGAAACTGCGGCGGCCGCAACGCCGGCAGCAGGCCGACGACCGCGAGCACGGCGTAGAGCCACCGGTAGCCCCCCACGCTCAGCACGACGCCGAAGACCGGCGCCGCCACGACGCCGGCGATCGGTCCCACGACCGCGATGTCGCCCATCCGGCTCGCGTCGCCGAACACCGATTCCCAGGCAAGCCACGTCAGCACCCCGAGGGCGACGCCGGCCACCGCTCTGGTGGCGACGAAGATCCAGAAGTCGTCGACCGCGGCGCCCGTCGCGTTGGCAGCGGTCAGCACGACCAGGGCGAGCACGAAGGCCCCGGCCGACGGACGGGCCACCCGTGGCGAGAAGAAGGTCGAGAGGACGAAGCCGGCCAGCTGCACTCCCGACACGATCCCGACGACGCCCCGGCCGACGTCGAAGGCGTCGAGCAGCTCGGGGAGCACCAGCGGGGTGGCGCTGAACACGGCCGTGGACACCGCGGTGGCACCGAGCAATCCGGGCGCCACGCCGGTACGGAACGCTCCGAGTACCCGTACCGGGACCTGCACCATCGCCGCACGCTATCGGCGCCGCATCGCCCCCTCGACGCACTCGAGCCGACGGCTT
>JAWSVN010000130.1:0-5585 GCA_033851875.1 Acidimicrobiales bacterium | reverse complement strand
TCGGTGAGGCCCTCGACCAGGCCGAGGACGACGGCATCGAACACCGACAGCTTCAGATCCTCGTCCGCCCCACCTCCGGCGGCGGCGTCGGCCAGGGCGGCGGCCAGCGACGGCAGGGCCACGACGGCCACGGCCAGCGCGAGGCCCAAGCAGAGAACACGAGATCGGCGCATCAAATCGACGATGATGGCACAGTCGCACTGCTAGCTTCGGGACACGTGACGAACTCGACGCCAGCCCCCGACCCGACCGCCGCCGCCGACCTCCGGCGCACGCCCGGGGGAGCGGTCCTGATGGACGGCAACCGCCTCCGCGACGAACTGATCGCCGGACTGCGCGAAACGATCGAGGCCGCCGGCGTGCTCGAACAGCCGTGTCTGGCGACCGTGCTCGTCGGCGACGACAAGCCCAGCCAGGTCTACGTGCGATCCAAGCAGCGCAAGGCCGGCGAGGCCGGGATGAGTTCGCGTCACGTCGGTCTCGACGCCGATGCCACTCAGGCCCAGGTCGAGGCCGCGGTCGCCGAGCTCGTCGCCGACCCCGCCGTGCACGGGATCCTCGTCCAGCTGCCCCTGCCGGCCGGCCTCGACCCCGAACCGGTCCTCGAGCTGATCCCGCCGGAGAAGGATGTCGACGGCCTCACGGAACGCTCGATGGGCCGCCTGGTGCGGGGCAAGCCCGGCCTGGTGCCGTGCACCCCGCTCGGCGTGATGCGGCTGATGGAGCGCTACGGCGTGGAGACCAGCGGCAAGCGGGCCGTCGTCGTCGGCCGCTCGACCCTGGTCGGCCTGCCCCAGGTGCTCCTCCTCGGTCGCAAGGGCGCGGATGCCACCGTCACCCTCGCCCATTCCCGCACCGCCGATCTCGCCGCCGTCACCCGCGAGGCCGACATCCTCGTCGCCGCCGCCGGCATGGCTCGCATGATCACCGCCGATCACGTGAAGCCGGGCGCCGCCGTGCTCGACGTCGGCGTGTCGCGCACCGAGGACGGGATCGTCGGCGACGTCGACTTCGACGCCGTGCAAGCCGTGGCCGGGGCGATCACCCCCATGCCGGGAGGCACCGGGCCGATGACGATCGCGTGCCTGATGGAGAACACCTACACGGCGTTCACCATGCAGCAGGCGCACGGCTGACAGACCCGAATCGCGAACGTCGATCGCAGTTTGTATGTGACCGACGTCATCGGCGACGATGGTGCGCGTGATGGAGCACCTGCTTGCCGTACGTGAAGAACTGACCGCCCCCGGTGGGGCGTTCCCGATGTCCGAGATCGAGGTGCGCGGCATCACGATGCGGGTCTTCGACAACGCCCCCGCAAACATGCGCCAGGTCTGGGAACTGGCGACGCTCCACGGCGACAAGGAGTACATCATCTACGAGGACGAGCGTCTCACCTACGCCGAGACCGCCGCCCTGGTGCGTGCCCTCGCCGACCGGCTCGTCAACGTCCACGGCGTTCAGCCCGGCGATCGCGTCGCCATCGGCATGCGCAACTATCCCGAGTGGGTCATCTCCTATTGGGCGACCGTCTCGATCGGCGCCGCCGCCGTCGGCCTCAACGCCTGGTGGACGGGCGCCGAGATGCGCTACGGCCTGGTCGACTCGGCGCCCAAGGTGCTGATCTGCGACAACGAGCGGCTCGAGCGGGTGATCCCGGAACTCGACGAGGTGCGCAACAACGCTCCGCTCGACCTCATCGCCGTGCGCTGCGAGGCCGACCTGCCCGAGGGGGCCGTGCACTGGAACGACGTGATCGATCCGGCGTCTGCCCCCGACACGCTTCCCGACGTCGAGATCGACGGTGACGACGACGCCACCATCTTCTACACCTCGGGCACCACCGGCTTCCCCAAGGGGGCCCAGCTGACCCACCGTGGTTCGGTCCACAACCTGTTCAACCTCGTGTTCATGACGATGGCAGCGATGATGGCCAAGGCCCGGGCCGACGAGGCCGCCGGGAACGCCCCCGAGGCGCCCGCCGAGGAGGCTGCGCCGGGCGAGGAGGCGCAGAACGTCTACATGGCGCCGACGCCGCTGTTCCACGTCACCGCCTGCAACTGCCTCCTCCACCCGGCCACCCTGACCGGCTCGAAGATCGTGTTCACCTACAAGTGGGACGCTGGCCGTGCCCTCGAGCTGATCGAACGTGAGGGCGTCACCGCCTTCTCCGGTGTGCCGACGATGAGCAGGGAGATGCTGCTCCATCCCGACTGGGAGACCCGCGACACCTCCACCCTCGCCGGCATGGGCGGCGGTGGGGCACCCCTGCAGCCCGACCTGGTCGAGAAGATCGACGAGGCCCTTCCGCAGGGTGCGCCGTCGACCGGCTACGGCCTCACCGAGACGTGCGGCATCCTCACCGCCAACTCGTCGTCGTTCTACACGGCCAAGCCGTCGTCGTGTGGGCCGCTCGTGCCTACGGTCGACGCCAAGCTCGTCGACGACCTCGGCGAGGACCTCGAACCCGGCCCCGATGTGGTCGGCCAGCTCTGTGTGAAGGGCCCGATCGTCATCAAGGGCTACATCAACCGGCCCGAGGCCACTGCCGAGAACATCAGGGATGGCTGGTTCAACACCGGCGACGTCGCCAAGATCGACGAGGACGGCTTCGTGTTCATCGTCGACCGGGCGAAGGACATGGTGCTGCGCGGCGGCGAGAACGTCTACTGCTCCGAGGTCGAGGCAGCGATCTACAAGCACCCGGACATCGCCGAGGCCGCCGTGTTCGGCATCCCCGACGAGCGTCTCGGTGAGGCGGTCGCCGCCGCCATCGTGCTCAAGCCGGGTTCGACCCTCGACGAGGCCGGGCTGCGCACCCACCTCGAGCCGCTGATCGCCAACTTCAAGATCCCGGCCACGGTGTGGTTCCGGTCCGAGGCGCTGCCGCAGAACGCCAACGGCAAGTTCCTGAAGCGGGCGCTTCGCGACGAGCTCGTCGGCGAGTCCTGAGCGAGGTCGATCCGATGCCGCTCGATCCCGAGATCGCCCCGATCGTCGACGCCGTCAACGCAGCGGCCGAAGCGCGTCCCCCCGGTGAGGAACAGTCGGTCGAGGAGCGCCGCGCCACCTATCGTGCCCTCGCCGCCTTCGCCGGTGAGGGCCCCGAGCTCGACGAGGTGGTCGACCGGGAGATCCCGGGGCCAGCAGGCTCGATCCCGATCCGCGTGTACCGCAACGACGGCGCCGCCGGTGTCTTCGTCTTCTACCACGGTGGTGGCTACACGATCGGCGACCTCGACACCCACGACCAGGTCTGTCGCCAGCTCGCGCTCGAGTCGGCCTCGACCGTCGTGTCGGTCGACTACCGGCTCGCCCCCGAGCATCCCTTCCCGGCAGGGATCGAGGATGCGTGGGCGGCGCTGCAGTGGGTCGACGCGAACCGGGCCGAGCTCGGCGGGTCGGGCGACGCCGGCATCGTCGTCGGTGGTGACTCGGCCGGAGGCAACTTCTCGGCGGTCATGGCGATCATGGCCCGCGACGCCGGCCTCGAGCTCGCCGCCCAGCTCCTGGTCTATCCGGGGGTGGCGATGGTCGACGACCACCCGTCGATGACCGAGAACGCCGAGGGTTACGTGCTCACGGTCGAGACGATCGACTGGTTCGTGCAGTGCTACGCCCCCGACGTGGATGACTGGCGGGCGGCCCCGATCGTGGCCGACGATCTCCGCGGTGTCGCCCCGGCCCTGGTGATCACCGCCGAGTTCGACCCGTTGCGTGACCAGGGAGCGGCCTACGCCAAGCGCCTGATCGATGCCGGCGTCGCGACCGACTACCGGCTCTTCGAGGGCATGGTCCACATCTTCTTCCAGCTCGGTTCGATCGTCGGCGCCGGCGCTCGGGCCGTGACGATGGTGGCCGAGGCAGCTCGGGTGGCTCTGTCCTCGGACTGACAGTCGATCCAACGCTGCCGGTCGCTTGACAGGGTGACCGGCAGCTTCATCGCGCACTCCATGCTCGCGCACGCTGTCTCGCTCCGTTTTGTCATGAGATGCAGGACTGGGCTAGTGAGTTGTATCACGCAACTCAACCGCACGGAGGTGTGCGATGCCCTCGGGGCCCGCAATGCAACTCGATCTCTCCTCGCGTCCCGGCGACGCGGTGTTCGCCGCGGAGGCGGAACTGTTCGGGTGGGGAGGCCTGCACGGTGGCGTGGTCCTGGCGCGCCTCGCCGCAGCGATGAGCGGCGAGGTCGCGGCGACCGCCGGTGACGGAGGGGAGCGGCCGCTGCTGCGCTCGGTCACCGGTCGCTTCCTCCGCGCCGTGCGGCGGGACGCCGAGCTCTCGGTCGGGGTCGAGGCTCGCGGGCGGACGGTCGGCGGCGGGTCGGCCGAGGTGCGCCATGGAGATCGGGTGCTCGTCGACGCCTCGGCCATCTTCGGCACAGCAGTCGCCGGAGCGGGTTCGTCGGGCGCCGCATCGGCGGGTGGCGCACAGCTCGTCCCGGACGCGCCGGTCGTGCCACCACCCGAGCGCTGTCAGCCGTTCGAACTGGGCGACCTCGCGCCGCCCGTCGGACGGTTCGTCGAGATTCGCCCGGCGGACGATCGTCGGCCGTTCACCGGCGGTTCCACGCCGGAGCTCATCGCGTGGTTGCGGGTGGTCGACGACGAGGGGCCGCCGGATCTCGGTCGGCTGATCTTCCTCGCCGACTCGCTGGCGCCGTCGTGGTCGGCGGTGCTCGACGAGCCGGCGCTGGTGCCGACCATCGAGCTCACCGTACGCCCGACGCTCGGTGCGGAGCCCGCCGATTCGCCGTGGGTGTTGGTGCGAACCACCGCCTCGGAGATGAGCGCCGACGGGTGGTGTCGGGAGCGAATCGATCTGTGGTGCAGTGGCGGTGCCCACCTCGCGGCGGCGGAACAACTGCGACTGCTGCTCGGCTGAGGTCGAGTTGGTCGAACGGCCTCGCTGTTGGTTCGGAGGGCTCAGTCGGTCGGCGGCGCCAGCGCCCGGATGACCCGCTCGAGGGTGTCGCGTGCGGTCGCCTCGCTGATCTTCTCGCCGGTCATCATGCGCCGCATCATCAGGGGCCCCTCCAGCATGCTGAGGGCCACCTCGGGTGCGAGGTCGGGGTCGACCTCGCCGCGCGCCTGGGCCCGCTCGATCATCAGGAAGATCGGGGAGAGGCGGCTCCGGAGCATCTCGGCGTGGATCGCCCGCAGCGCGTGATCGTCGGCCGCGGCCCGCATCACCGTCAGGATCGTGCGCAGCTTCGTGTCGTTGTTGAGGATCGGCAGGTAGTGGATGAGGAGGGCGTCGAGGTCGCCGCGCAGCGAGCCGGTGTCGACCTCGACCGGCGTCTCGATCATCTCGTCGAGGGCGGCGATGAGCAGCCGCCCAGCGTTGGTGAAGTGTCGGTAGATCGTCGTCTTGGCCACGCCGGACCGACGCACCACCTCGTCGACCGTGAACCGGTCGGCCCCGACCTCGCCGATCAGCGAGCGGGCGCACTCGAGGATCTTGTCGTGGGCGGAGCGGGAGAGGGGCCGGTTCATCGTGTGGTCGAATTGGGTGACAAAATTCCGATACGGTGCCGTATCGAGTTGCGCTACGGTCTCGTAGCGTATCGCCCACTCGTTCCC
>JAWSVN010000129.1:0-4473 GCA_033851875.1 Acidimicrobiales bacterium | reverse complement strand
GAGGAGCGTCCGGCGCGCCGGTAGGGTGAGGCCTCGTTCCGAATCCCACGAGGAGACCTCCGTGCCCGAGTGCCCCAATCCCGACGGCTCCAGCCCCCGCCAGACCAAGTTCGACGGCGAGTTCGACATGTGCATCGACGCCTCGAAGCGTTACACCGCCGAGATGGTCACCTCGATGGGCACGATGGTCATCGCCCTCGACCCGATCAAGGCGCCGAAGACCGTCAACAACTTCGTCTGCCTCGCCCGCTACCACTACTACGACGGCCTGATCTTCCACCGCGTCATCCAGGGCTTCGTCGCCCAGGGTGGCTGCCCCGAGGGCTCCGGTCGCGGCGGCCCCGGCTACCGCTTCGAGGACGAGCTGCCCAAGCCCGGCCAGTACGAGCTCGGCTCGGTGGCGATGGCCAACGCCGGCCCCAACACCAACGGCTCGCAGTTCTTCCTGATCTCCGGCCCACAGGGCGCCGGTCTGCCGCCCGCCTATGCGTTGTTCGGCAAGATCGTCAAGGGCCTCGACGTGCTCGACCAGATCGAGAAGGTCCCGACCATGCCGGGCGACCGTCCCAAGACCGACGTCGTCATCGAGTCGGTCACCATCACCGAACACGACGACTGACCTTCGTCGTCCGTCCACCGCGGCGGCCGCAGTGCTCGCCTGAGTGCGGCCCCAACACCTCCGGAGGTTTCCGATGAGTGCCGGCATGAGTGACCGCATCCTCGACGTCGATCTGCTCGCCTTCGAGCAGGGCACCGACGCCCAGCGCGCCGCCGTGGTCGACGGGGTGATGACGAGCCTGCGCAGCGGGTTCGTCTACACCAGCCACGACCTCAGCCAGACGCTGCTCGACGAGACCTACGGGCTGCTCGCCGAGTTCTTCTCGCTCGACGTCGAGGCGAAGAACGCGGCCGCCGCTCCCGGGACCCACGGCCAGACCGGCTACACCGGCCTGCTCGTCGAGACCGCTGCGGTGGCCGACGTGCCGGACTGGAAGGAGATGCTCAACTGGGGAGCCGAGATTCCCCAGGGGCATCCCCTCCAGCGCAAGTATCCGGCCCGATACCCCGCCCAGGTGCTGCCCGAGGAGCAGGTGCCGGGCATCTCGGCGGTGCTGACCGAGTTCCACGAGCGGGTCCTCGACCTGCAGCGGCGCTTCCTGCGCATCATCGCCGTCGGCATCGGCTGCCACGAGTCGTTCTTCGACACGATGACGACCGACGGCACCACCCTCACCCGGGCCATCCACTACCCGGCGATGGAGCTCGCCCCTGGCGGCGAGCACGTCTGGGCCGCCGAGCACGCCGACATCAACCTGATCACGGCCCTGCCAAGGGCCACCGCCAAGGGGCTGCAGGTGCGGCTCGAGTCGGGGGAGTGGGTCGACGCCGTGCCGCCCGACGACGCCGTGATCATCAACACCGGCATCATGCTCGAGCACGTCACCAACGGACTGATCCCGAGCGGCTGGCACCGCGTCGTCGCCGACCCCGACGAGCCGGGCGATCGCTACTCGATCGTGCAGTTCTGTCACCCGACGCCGTGGACGATCCTGTCGCCGGTGCCGTCCTGCGTCACGCCCGACAACCCCCAGCGGTTCGCCCCGATCGAGGCCGGCGACCGGCTCGACCAGGTGCTCTACGAGATCAACCTCATCGAGGACGCACGACGGGTCTGACGCCCGGTCCGAACTGTCTCGTCNNGTCCGAACAGCCCGGTCCGAACAACTCGTGAACATCCATCTAGGGTTGGCATCGAACGCGGGCCCCGGAGGTTGAACGGACCATGAGCAAGATCCATTCCGGCGACATGTACGACGAGGCCGAGCTGCGCGAGCGGCTCAGCCCCGAGGAGTTCGAGATCACCCAGCACGCCGCCACCGAGCGGGCCTTCACCGGGCGGTACTGGGACGTGTGGGAGGACGGCACCTACCACTGCGTCGTCTGCGACGAGGCCCTGTTCACCTCCGAGACCAAGTTCGACGCCGGTTGTGGCTGGCCGAGCTTCGATCGGGCGATCAGCGACGACAAGGTCGGCGAGATCGAGGACCGGTCGTTCGGCATGCGCCGAGTCGAGTCGGTGTGCGGCAAGTGCGGCGCCCATCTCGGCCACGTCTTCCCCGACGGCCCCACCGAGACCGGCCTGCGCTACTGCATGAACTCGGCCTCGCTCCGCCTCGCCGCCGAACCCGACGTCTGACCCACGTTCCTGCCCGGCCGGCCCCGCCCCCGCTTTCGGGGATTGGGTCGTTCTGCGGGCGCTGGGCGCCCTGTGGTCGACCCAATGTCGCTCGGCGGTGGCGGCGTTCGGTGTTGGGTCACTGAGATGGCGCTGCGCGCCGTGTGGTCGACCCAATGTCGCGCGGCGGTAGCGATGTTCGGGGTTGGGTCGCTGTGCGGGCGCTGGGCGCCGTGTGGTCGACCCAATGTCGCGCAGTGGTGGCGGGCCGGGCGCGAGAACGGGCCGGGGGCACGTCTGGCGGGGGCAAGGTCTGGCCGGGTTCCCAGGGGGCTCTGCGAGAACCGTGAGACCCGGGTGATCGACTGCGGGCATGGCCGTTCAGTCACCGCCCGCTCGTCCACCGACCACGCCGCCATCGGCGGCACCGCCAGCCCCCTCCACGGTCAGACCGCGTCGACGCCGGGCGGTCCGCATCGTCCTCGGCGTGGTCGGCGGCTTCGTGGTCGTCGCCGCCGGGGTCGCCTACTGGGCAGCCGATGAGTACCTGATCGACCACGTCGAGGTGGCGGACGTCGCCGCCTACGAGGCGGAGGTCACCGGCGACACCGCCGGCGCGATCACCGAGAGCGCCAACGACACGACGGCCGATGCCGGCACCGTCACCCTCACCGACACGACCTACCAGAGCGACACGGCGTCGATCACGATCACCACCCACGTGGTCGGCTCCGGCGACGACCAGGTGACCTACTACGTGGCCGACGTCGTGGTCGCCGACGTCACCACCCTGCGGGCCGGGTTCGCCGACAACCAGTTCGGCGAGAACATCGTCGCCGATCCCTCCGACATCGCCGCCCAGTACGACGCCGTCTTCGCCATCAACGGCGACTACTACGGCTTCCGCGACACCGGCATCGTCATCCGCAACGGCGTCCTCTACCGCGACGACCCCGCCCGTACCGGCCTCGCCATCTACGCCGACGGCACGATGGAGATCTACGACGAGACCGAGACCTCCGGCGAGGAACTGCTCGCCGCCGGGGTGTGGCAGACCCTCTCGTTCGGCCCCGCCCTGCTCGACGGCGGCGAGATCGTCGACGGCATCGACAGCGTCGAGGTCGACACCAACTTCGGCAACCGCACCATCCAGGGCAACCAGCCCCGCACCGGGATCGGGGTGATCGACGCCAACCACTTCGTGTTCGTCGTCGTCGACGGCCGGGCCGAGGGCTACAGCGTCGGCGTCACGATGACCGAGTTCGCCCAGATCTTCGCCGACCTCGGCGCCACCGAGGCCTACAACCTCGACGGCGGTGGCAGCGCCACGATGGTCTTCGACGGCGAGCTCGTGAACGACCCCCTCGGCCGGGGCAACGAACGCGAGACCTCCGACATCCTCTACGTGGCGGAGTGAGCGAGATGATCATCCTCATCCCCGCCTACGAACCCGGCGACGAACTCGTCCCCCTCCTCCAGGCCATCTGGGCCACCGACCCCGACCAGCGGGTCGTCGTGGTCGACGACGGCAGCGGGCCCGCCTACGCCGAGGTCTTCAACCGGGCCGCCGCCTGCGGTGCCGAGGTGATCGGTCATCCGGTCAACATGGGCAAGGGCTACGCCCTGCGGGCCGGCTTCGCCCACATCGCCGCCGTCCACCCCGGGCACGACGTCGTCTCGGCCGACAGCGACGGCCAACACCGCCTCGCCGACATCCGCAACGTCGCCGCCCGCCTCGCCGCCGCCCGGCTGGCCGCCGCCGATGGGCCCGCCGGCTGCCCGATCGTGCTCGGGGCCCGCCGGTTCACCGGCGACGTGCCCCTCCGCAGCCGCTTCGGTAACACGGTCACCACGTTCCTGTTCCGGCGCCTCACAGGGCTCGGCGTCACCGACACCCAGACCGGCCTGCGGGGCTACCCGGCGTCGCTGCTCGGCTGGCTCCACCGGATCGAGGGCGACCGNNGTGTTGCTCGCCGCCGACCGGGCCGGCATCAACGTGCTGGAGGTGCCGATCGAGACCGTCTACCTGAACGACAACGAGTCGTCCCACTTCCGCACCGTCCGGGACTCGGTCCGGGTCTACGTCCCCCTGGTCCGGTTCGCCTGCACGTCGCTGGCGTCGTTCGCGATCGACGGAGCCGCCTTCTTCTCCCTGTTCGCCAACACCGGCAGCCTGGCCGGCTCGGTGATCGGCGCCCGACTGCTCAGCGCCGCGGTCAACTTCTCGCTCAACCGTCGCTTCGTGTTCTCCTCGGGCCTCGACGATTCGGTCGGCCGGATGCGGGCCGGCGCCCGCT
>JAWSVN010000128.1:0-7295 GCA_033851875.1 Acidimicrobiales bacterium | reverse complement strand
GGTAGCCGAGGTGGCCGGCGTTGACGCCGAGCACGGGAACCTTCGCGGGCGCGCACAGGTGGGTCGTGCGCAGCATGGTGCCGTCACCGCCGAGGCTCACGCACACATCGAGACCGGGCCCGAAGTCGGCCTCGTCGACCGCGAGGTCGGGTCGGCCGATCAGCGCCGCGTCCTCGGCCGGGAGGGCGACGGTCGCGTCGTGGGCGTCGGCCCAGGCGACGACCCGCGCCGCCAGCTCCGGCACCTCGGCCCGATGACGGTGGACGACGAGCCCGAGACGGCTCATGCGGCGCCCGCTCCCCCGCCGACGACGCCCTGCTCCCCGACAGCGCTCTGTTCCCCGATGCCGAAGTGGGCGACGAACTCGACGTTGCCGGCCGTGCCGACCACCGGGGACTCCATGACTCCCAGCATGGCAGCGCCAAGGCCCGAAGCCGCCATCGACACCTCGTCGATCGTGCGCTGCCGAACGGCTGGGTCGGTGATCACGCCACGCCCCTTCGACACCTCGGCCCGGCCTGCCTCGAACTGGGGTTTGATCAGGAGCAACATCGACGCACCGGGCGGCGCAAGGGTGACCAGGGTCGGCAACACCAGCGTCAGCGAGATGAACGACAGGTCGCCGACGATCAGGTCGACCTGGCCGCCGAGGGTCTCGACGTCGAGCGACCGGACATCGGTCTGCTCGCGCACATCGACCCGGTCGTCGGCCCGCAGTTTCTCGTGGAGCTGATGCGTACCGACATCGACCGCGATCACCGACGCTGCCCCCCGCTGCAGCAGGCAGTCGGTGAACCCGCCCGTCGACGAACCGGCGTCGAGCACCCGCTGACCCGCCGGGTCGACGTCGAAGTGGTCGAGTGCAGCCTCGAGCTTGCCGCCGGCACGGCTCACGAACTTGGGAGGTGGCCCGAGGAGACGGACGTCCTCCGAGGGGTCGACCTGGCGGGAAGCCTTCATCGCCGGCGCCCCCTGCACGACGACGTTGCCGGCCTCGATCTCGCGACGGGCCGACTCCCGGCTGGGCACGAGCCCGCGTCGGACCAGTTCGGCGTCGAGTCGTCGGCGCGCTCCCATGGCGGCGCACCCTAGCGGCCGGGCCGCCGCGGTCTACGGTGCGAGCGTGCTCCCCCTGCGCGACGAGAACCCGATCGACCGGGTCCCCCTCGTCACCCTCCTCCTCATCGTCGCGTGTGGTGCGGTGTTCCTGTTCGCGCAACGACCGTCGTCGACCGAGACGATCCGGCTCGGAGACGACGTGCTCGAGGTGCCGAACGATCTCGCGTTCGCGTGGCGCTACGCCGTGGTGCCGTGCGAGATCGTCGAGGGCCGGCCGCTGCTGACTTCGGAGATCGAGCGGACCATCATCGGCGGTGACTCCTCGGCCTGCGAGCGCGACGACGCCACCTCCTCGATCGGCAGCCCGGCGTTCGCTCCCGACAAGCCGGTGCTCCTGGCCCTGGTGTCGTCGCTCTTCCTCCACGGGGGGATCGCCCACCTCGGACTCAACCTGTGGTTCCTCTGGATCTTCGGCAACAACATCGAGGACCGGCTGGGCCATCTCGCGTTCGGCCTCTTCTACCTGGCCGGCGGCATCGCCGCTACGGTCGGCCACATCGCCGCTCAGCCGAGTTCGACCGTGCCGGTGGTCGGTGCTTCCGGGGCGATCGCGGCGGTGATGGGCGCCTACCTGGTCTGGTTCCCCAACGCTCCCATCCGCACGGTCGTGTTCCTCGTGCTCGTCGACATCCGGGCGCGGTGGTTCCTCATCGCGTGGTTCGTTGTGCAGTTCTTCACCGGTCCGGACGCCGGCGTGGCGTGGATCGCCCACGTCGTCGGCTTCGTGTACGGAGCGGTGCTCGGACTGGCGGTCAGGCGGACGACCTGGGACCGAACCGGCGGTGCCGGCCACGGGCCCTATCCGCACCCGACCGACTACGTGCCCGGCATCGCTCACGACGCCGAACGCTGGCGGTGAACCCCTGCACCCCGAGCAGCAGCCTTCGAGAGGAGGTTCGCGGGCGTCGCTACCCGGGCTGACCGCCGTCGAGGGCCGCCGCCACCATCCCGGCCAGATCGGCGCTCACCCGACTCGGCGTAGGGTCGACCGGGAGATCATGCTCCGCGGTCACCCCAGACAGCACGAGGCCGAACTCGTAGCCGCAATTACCGGCGAACAGTCCATCGGTATCCGGTCGATCACCAACCATGATCCCGTCGCTGCCGAACCGTTCGACGACCAGCCGGGCCAAGCCCTGCTCGGGCTTCCCGGCGACGACGGGCTCGATGCCGGTCGCCGCAGCGACTGCCGCCACCAGTGCGCCGGCCCCCGGGTAGAAGCCATGCTCCGTCGGATAGACGGCGTCACGGTTCGTGGCCACGAAACGGGCACCGGCCAGCACCGCCTGCACCGCCCCACGCAGTCGGTCGTACGACAAATCCCAGTCGAGACCGACCAACACCGCATCGGGCACCGCATCACCCGACTCGTAACCGGCGACCACGATCGCGCCACGCTCGTGTACGGCTTCGCGAACCCCCGGCCCGCCGAGCACGTAGATCCGCTCGCCCGGCTCGCACAGCGCCGCCCCCGCCATGGCGGAGCTCAGGACCCGACCGGTGGCGTCAACCCCGAACGATCCGAGCTTCGCTTCTTGTTCTGCTCTGGTGGCGAACGAGTTGTTGGTCACGAAGACGACCTCGTGGCCGGCGCCGAGCAGCCGGGTCACCGCCTCGGCCGAGCCCTCGATAGGGACCGTGCCCGTCCACATCACCCCGTCCAGGTCGAGCGCCCAGGTCGCGGGCGCAGTCATCGAAGGCTGCGTGCCCGCTGCCCGGCGTCGCCGAACGTCGGGTCGAGGGTCGCCACCTCGTTGAACAGGCGTCGAGCGCGTCCGAGGTCGCCCGCTCGCTCGTAGAGGTCGGCGAGCGCATACCAGCGCCGCAGGTGGTGGAGCTTCGGCTTCTTCGGTGCCCGAGGCGCCTTCTCCAGGGTCCGAATACCGTCGCGAATGCGCCCTTGATCAGCGAGAGAGCCGGCGTAGACGATCCGCCCTTCCTCGACCAGCTCCGCCGCCGGAGAGGCCTCGCCGAGCTCGAGCCACAGATCCTCGACCGAGCCGTGGTGACCCAGTGCCCGGTGACAGTCCGCCAAAACGGGATGCTGTTCGACCGTGCCCACGAGGGTCTCGAAGGCCTCGAGATCTTTGATCGCCGGCCGCCACTTCCCGAGTCGATAGTTTGCCAGGCCTCGCAACTCGAGGACCTCGGCCACCGACGGCGCCAACCGCTCGATCGAACCCAGGAGCTTCACCGCGTCGGCGAAACGCTCCGCCTCGAAGGCCTCGGCGGCTTCCGCCAGTCGCCCCGCCAGCTTGCGAGCGGTATCGGGGGCCACCGCACCGAACTCGACCTCCGAGAGGTCAAAGCTCGCCTCTCGCCGGCGGCGAGGCTTCGGTTGCGGCGCCTCTCGCTCGTCGTGAATCCGCTCGACGCGCCCCTGGTCGGGGTGACGAGGGGGCGGCGGCACGCGCTTGACGCGCTTCTTCGACGGACGATCGGCCATCTCCGAAGGCTACGGCGTCCAGGGGCGCCTCCCTTGCGACTGGCCTTCTCCACACGGCACCAAAGGCTCGCCGGGCGCGCCAAAACGACGAAGACCCCGCCGCAGAGCGACGGGGTCTTCGTGAGGTTGATTTGCGCTCGACCACCGGCCAATCAGGCGGATGGGAGCTGCGAAATCCGGCAACGACCTACTCTCCCAGGGCGTCTCCACCCAAGTACCATCGGCGCAGGAGGGCTTAACTTCCGTGTTCGGGATGGGAACGGGTGTGACCCCTCCGCAATCGTCACCGAAACCTAATGGTTTCGATTGATCGCAAAGATCATTATCGATTCCGAGAAGCAAGCTTCTCAAGAACTGTACAGCGAGCACGAGCCGTGAAACACAAGCCCTCGGCCGATTAGTACCGGTCGGCTGAACGCATTGCTGCGCTTACACGTCCGGCCTATCAACGTGGTGGTCTACCACGGGCCTTACCCGGTTAACCCGGTGGGTGATCTCATCTTGAAACGGGTTTCCCACTTAGATGCTTTCAGCGGTTATCCCTTCCGCAGGTCGCTAACCAGCCATGCTCCTGGCGGAACAACTGGCACACGAGAGCTGCGTCCATCCCGGTCCTCTCGTACTAGGGACAGCCTTTCTCAAATCACCTTCGGTTGTAGAGGATAGGGACCGAACTGTCTCACGACGTTCTAAACCCAGCTCGCGTACCGCTTTAATGGGCGAACAGCCCAACCCTTGGGACCTGCTTCAGCCCCAGGATGCGATGAGCCGACATCGAGGTGCCAAACCTTCCCGTCGATATGGACTCTTGGGGAAGATAAGCCTGTTATCCCCGGGGTACCTTTTATCCGTTTGCGACAGCCCTTCCATACGGCGCTGTCGGATCACTATGCCCTGCTTTCGCACCTGCTCGACCTGTCGGTCTCGCAGTCAAGCTCCCTTGTGCCATTGCACTCGACGACTGATGGCCGACCAGTCTGAGGGAACCTTTGGGCGCCTCCGTTACAGTTTGGGAGGCGACCGCCCCAGTCAAACTACCCACCTGACACTGTTCCCGATCCGGATAACGGACCTAGGTTAGATGTTCAACATTAACAGGGTGGTATTTCAACGTTGACTCCACCGACACTGGCGCGCCGGCTTCCAAGTCTCCCACCTATCCTACACAATTAAGGTCAAACACCAATATCAAGCTGTAGTAAAGGTCCACGGGGTCTTTCCGTCCTTCTACAACTAACGAGCATCTTTACTCGTACTTCAATTTCGCTGGGCCTGTGGTTGAGACAGTAGGGAAGTCGTTACGCCATTCGTGCAGGTCGGAACTTACCCGACAAGGAATTTCGCTACCTTAGGACCGTTATAGTTACGGCCGCCGTTTACTGGGGCTTAGGTTCACAGCTTCGCCCGAAGGCTAACCGCTCCCCGTAACCTTCCAGCACCGGGCAGGCGTCAGAGCGTATACATCGCCTTACGGCTTCGCACGCTCCTGTGTTTTTAGTAAACAGTCGCTTCCCTCTGGTTTGTGCCACCTCTTCGAGCTCCGGGAGCAAGTCCCTTCACCCTAACGAGGCCCTCTTTATCCCGAAGTTACAGAGGTAATTTGCCGAGTTCCTTAACCACAGTTCACCCACTCGCCTTGGTCTTCTCGACCTATCCACCTGTGTCGGTTTGGGGTACGGGCGACGTAAGAACTCGCTAGAGGCTTTTCTTGGCAGCTTAGGATCAATGACTACTCCTCAAGTGGAGTGGCATCGCGTCTCAGGCTTGTGAGGTCCGGATTTACCTGGCCCTCGCCCTACACGCTTACCCAGGGACTACCAACGCCCTGGATCATCTACCTTCCTGCGTCACCCCATTGCTAGCCGCCTCATCGTGGGTCGTTTCGTCTCTCCGAAGAGAGACAGCCACTTAGCAACAATAAATTGGCTCTGACGTGCTTACATCGGTACTGGAATATCAACCAGTTGTGCATCGACTACGCCTTTCGGCCTCGCCTTAGCTCCCGACTAACCCTGGGCGGACGAACCTTCCCCAGGAACCCTTGGATATTCGGCGGAGGAGATTCTCACTCCTCTTTCGCTACTCATGCCAACATTCGCACTCGACCACGCTCCACGACGGGTCATCCCGTCGCTTCACCGCAAGATCGACGCTCCGCTACCACGCAGTACAAGACTGCATCCGCGACTTCGGCTCTGGACTTGAGCCCCGTTACATTATCCGCGCAGGATCACTCGACCAGTGAGCTATTACGCACTCTTTAAAGGGTGGCTGCTTCTAAGCCAACCTCCTGGCTGTCTGGGCGATCCCACATCGTTTTCCACTTAGTCCAGAATTAGGGGCCTTAGTCGGCGGTCTGGGCTGTTTCCCTCTCGACCACTGAAGCTCATCCCCCAGGGTCTCACTGCTGCGTTATGGAGTCATGGCATTCGGAGTTTGGTTGGGGTCAGTAAGCTTGTGGGCCCCCTAGCCCATCCAGTAGCTCTACCTCCATGACTGAACACGCAACGCTGCACCTAAATGCATTTCGCGGAGAACCAGCTATCACCAAGTTTGCTTGGCCTTTCACCCCTAACCACAGGTCATCCCCCCAGTTTTCAGCCTAGGTGGGTTCGCGCGTCCACGGAGTCTTACCTCCGCTTCCCACTGCCCATGGCTAGATCACTTGGCTTCGGGTCTACAGCATGCGACTGAACGCCCTGTTCAGACTCGCTTTCGCTTCGGCTTCCCCTCACGGGTTAACCTTGCCACATACCGTAACTCGTTGGCTCATTCTTCAAAAGGCACGCCGTCGGACCGAAGTCCTTCGACTGATTGTAGACCAACGGTTTCAGGTACTATTTCACTCCCCTCCCGGGGTACTTTTCACCTTTCCCTCACGGTACTCGTGCACTATCGGTCACCTACGGATACTTAGCCTTACGAGATGGTCCTCGCAGATTCACACCGGGTTTCACGGGCCCGGTGCTACTCGGGTGTCTACTGAGAGATGCTGTTGTTTCGCGTACGGGGCCATTACCCTCTTCGGCGCGCCTTTCCAGAACGCTTCCGCTACAGCAGCACTTTGTAACTCTCTGAGAGGCTGGCGCACTCTCGAGTAGATCCCACAACCCCAATGTGGCAACGCCGCCAGGCTTTCCACCACATCGGTTTAGGCTGATACCGTTTCGCTCGCCGCTACTCAGGTAGTCGTTGTTACTTTCCGTTCCTTGCGGTACTTAGATGTTTCAATTCCCGCAGTTCCCTTCCCTGTCCTATGTGTTCAGACAGGGATGAAGACCCATGACGGTCTCCGGGTTTCCCCATTCAGAAATCCTCGGATCGAAGCTAAGTCGGCAGCTCCCCGAGGCTTATCGCAGCCACTCACGTCTTTCATCGGTCGTAGGTGCCAAGGCATCCACCGTTGGCCCTTATTAGCTTGTGGGTTTCACGAAATATCTGTGCGACGTCCGAAGACGTCGCAAGATGCTCGTGCTCGCTATGCAATTCTCAAGAAGCAGGGAGACCAGCGAACTGGTCTCGGGAGTTGGCAAAGCCCCTGCCGGCCGCCGCAGCGGTGACAGGGGCTTCCAGCTCCCTCAAAGCGGAAGAGACGATGTCCGTCGAATGACCAAGGCCATTCACCAGCGTGTGTCAACTAGTTGTCACTCGCCCCGTGCGACTCGTGTGGTCACAATCGGCTCGAGCGACTCCTTAGAAAGGAGGTGATCCAGCCGCACCTTCCGGTACG
>JAWSVN010000127.1:275-34761 GCA_033851875.1 Acidimicrobiales bacterium | reverse complement strand
TCAGAAGCCGAGCATGCTGGAGCTGCCGGAGCCGGCGCCGGCGACCGGGGCGGCCTTGACGGTGCCCGACGAACACGCCTTCCAGAACGCCCGGTAGCTCGGGTACTCGAGCTCCTCGCTGACCCATCCCGAGGCGACGAGCTCGCGGTGGTACCGGGGCAGGTTGCGCCATGGCACGCCCATGTCGACGTGGTGGGCCAGGTGCCAGCCGGTGTTGTAGGGCACCATCCAGAACCGGGCGACCGGCCCTTGGCGGATCACGTGGGTGGTGAGGCGCTTGTCGTCGCTGCGGACACAGCCGCCGTGCTCGGCGATGGACCGCAACCGGTTCGACACCTTCCACAGCGTCGACCACGACCCGACCCACACCAGGTAGGCGAGCGGCCGCCCGACGGCGATCGAGCCGGCCAGCATCACCGCCTGCACGGCGAGGACCTGACGGGCCTCGACATTGGCCCGAGCGGCCCGGAGCAGGCCTCGGAAGTTCTTGTAGGCACTGATGCCGAGCAGGTCCCGACGGAGCTTGCGACGCCACGAGTCGGGCGGCACCGGGTACCCGCTGTAGAGGGCGAGGTCGGGCTCCTCGGGTCCGAGCTCATCCCGGTGGTGGGTGATGTGGGCCCGCCGGTAGCTCAGCATCGCCTGGAAGGTGGGGTAGCCCAGGACCCAGCGACCGAGGAGGTCGTTGGCCCTGCGGTTGGAGAACAGCAGCCGGTGGGCTGCCTCGTGGCCGAGGATGTTGAGGCAGACATGGCCCCGCGTCATCAGCACGAAGGCCGCCAGGTAGCCCCACCACGTGTTGGCCCACGCCGCGAGGCCGACCACGCCGAACGACTGCAGCCACGCCCCGATCACGCTGATCGCGTTGCGGGCGTTCGGGATCCGCCGCAGATCGTCGCGCAGGGGACGCCGGGCGAGGCCTCGTTCGTTGAGGCGCTCGGTGGGCAACACGTCGGGCAGTGACTCGGCGGGCGGCATCATGGTCGCTGTGTTCACTCCGGAGGCCATGGCGACGATCATACACAGTGTGATCATTCCGTTCACGTCGTGTAACACATCGCTCGTCGAGAGCGCTCGATGAGCCCGGCTCCGGACGACGCCCTCACCGGCTCGATCGACACCCTCAGCGCGCGATCGCTGGCCCTGTCTGCCCTGCTCGGCACCCACCCGCCGAGGCTTCCGGTCGCGGCGCTGATCGCCCTCGGCGAACTGTTCGGCGTGGCACCCTCGGCGATGCGGACGGCGCTGTCCCGCCTCGTCGCAGCTGGCGACGCCGCGGCCGACGACGGCCGATACTCGCTCGCCGGGCCCCTCGTCGAACGGCAGGGCCAACAGGACCGCAGCCTCGAGCCGCCGACCGAGAACGACGAGTGGTGGACGGTCCTCGCCGTGGGCGAAGGGCGGCCGCTGGCCGAACGACGGCAGTTCCGCCGCGCACTGATCGCCGCCCGCTTCGGCGAGGTCCGACCCGACACCTGGCTCCGGCCCGCCAATCTGCCGGCCCCAGACCTGGCGGCGACCGAGGTGATCGTCACCCGAGGCACCTTGGCGATCGGCGACGCGCCGACGCTGGCGTCCTCGCTGTGGGACCTGCCGGCGATCGAACGACGGGCCGCCGAACTCGATCGGGCGCTCGGCACTGCGACCGCCCCGGGCGGCGAGGGTGAACTGCCGACCGAGGCGATCGCGGACGCCTTCCTCGCGTCGGCCACGGCGGTCCGCTTCCTGCGGGCCGAGCCCTGGCTGCCGCCGTCGCTGCACGCCGGGACGCACGCCGCCGAGCTCCGAACGACCTACGGGGCGGCCCAAACCAGACTCCAGACGGCGCTGCGTCGCTTCTTCGCCCAGGCGGCACCGTCACAGGGGGCATCGTGACCGCGGACCCTCGACCGCTGCCGTCCCCGACCGGTGAGCTCGTCGTCGAGCGGCGTCCGCAGCGAGCCAACAGCCCGCTGCAGGGGTGGGACGGCGCCGACCGCCTCCTGCTCGAGTGGCTGGCCGACGACGCCTCGGTGGGGGAGGACGACGCCGCCTCAGGCGGGAGAGCCCGCCCGGTCTGGGTGCTGAACGACCGTTTCGGTGCGCTCACGATCGGCGCAGCGGTGCTCGCCGGTGGAGCCGTCGTCTCGCTCAGCGATTCGATCACGGCTCGCGAGGCGCTGCGGTCGAACCTCGCAGCGAACGCCGTCCCGACGGAGCGAGTCGTCAGCGTTGCGCCGTTCGCCAGCGCGGTCGAGGCCGCAATGGCGGCGAGCGGCACGCCGACGGCGGTGATCGGACGCTTCCCGCACAGCCACTCGCTGCTCGACCACCAACTCGCGCTCGTCGTGCCGCACCTCACGCCCGGCACGCCGGTGGCGCTCGGCGTGATGGCCAAACAGCTGCGACGCCCGCATGTGGAACGGCTCGAACCGATGCTCGGGCCGGCGACGGTCTCACTGGCCAGGCACAAGGCCCGAATCGTCCACTTCGAGGCCGGCCCGTTGGAGCCGGTCGGCGACGCGCCCGAGGCCGGCTACCGGACCGAACCGGTCGACGGGCTCCCGGCGATCACGACGGTGGGCCTGCCCGGCGTGTTCAGCCGCGACCGCCTCGACCCCGGCGCCCGGGTGCTCCTGCGCTACCTGCCGGCGCTCCTCGGTGGCACCGACGACGAGACCGCCTCGGTCGTCGACCTCGGCTGTGGCAACGGGGTCCTGAGCGCAGCGGTCGGGCTGTTGTTGCCGGAGGTTCACGTCACGATGGTCGACGAGTCGCATCTCGCCACTGCCTCGGCCAGGGCGACCATCGAGGCCAACGGGCTCGACCCGAACCGCTTCGTCGCCCTCGCCGCCGACCGGCTCCACGCCCTCGCCGCCAGCAGCGTCGACCTGGTGGTCTGCAACCCACCGTTCCACCAGGACCAGGTGATCGGGGACGAGGTGGCGTGGAACATGTTCCATGACGCTCGTCGGGTGTTGCGGCCGACGGGACGACTCGTCGTGGTGGGCAATCGTCACCTCGGCCACCACGCCCGCCTCAAGCGTCTGTTTGCCCAGGTCGACACCGTGTCGGCCGACCCCAAGTTCGTGGTCCACGTGGCTCGGTCGACTGCGGCGAAATAGTCCGTTCGGTGGACTCACTCCGGCCGTCGTAGAACCTACGCTGCCCACCATGACCATGAGCTTCGATCGTTTCCGCGCCCACCCCTGGCACGGCCTCTCGGCCGGTGCCCACGCCCCGGCGACGATCGACGCCTACATCGAGATCACACCCTTCGACGCCACCAAGTACGAGATCGACAAGCAGACCGGCTACCTGCGGGTCGACCGTCCCCAGGGCAGCTCGGCCCTGCCGCCGACCCTCTACGGCTTCGTCCCTCGCACGTGGTGTGGTGACCGGGTGGCGGCGCTGACGCCGCATGCCACGGTCGGCGACAAGGACCCGCTCGACGTGTGCGTGTTCTCCCAGCAGCGCATCGACCGAGCCGAGATCGTGATGAGCGCCCGCGTCGTCGGCGGCATCCAGATCCTCGACGACGGCGAGGCCGACGACAAGATCATCGCGATCCTCACCAGCGACACCGTGCTCGACTACGCCAAGGACCTCTCGAAGCTGCCGAAGTCGATCGTCAACCGACTCGTCCACTACTTCGGCACCTACAAGATGGACATCATGACCGGCGACAACCCGATCGAGGTGATCGGCACCTACGGGGCCGACCATGCCAAGGAAGTCGTGCGCGCCTCGATGGAGGACTACCGCGAGGAGTACGGCATCGAGGACCGCCGCCAGAACTGATCCTGGCAGGCTCGGCTCGGCTCAGCCGCCGAGCGCGTCGCGCACCAGATCGCCGAGGGCGGCGTCAGCGTCGAGGGCCTCCAACGCCTCCACCACCGATTCGGGCTGCTCGGTCAGCCACGACGAGCCGGCGACGATGGTCAGGTTCGTCTCCCACGGTCCGGGAGGCAGCACGACCGGCGCAACCGGCGCCGTGGTGGTGGGGGAGGAAGACTCCGGGATCGTGCCGGCCAGCCAGTCGGTCGACGTGGCGAGATCGGCAGCGAACACGACTCGACCGACGGCGGGGTCGACGTCGACCTCACCGCCGACGAGGGGCACCGGTTGCACCACGTCGTCGAATCGCACCCGCTCCCCGGGCTCGGAGGGCAGGACGTCGTCGAGGGTCGCCAACCAGGCGGCGCACGCCGAGCGGGGATCGCAGTTCCAGATCTCGGGACGGCCGTCCCCGTCGTGGTCGGCTCGGCGGGCGACCGACGGGTCGGTGAGCAGCGCCCACAGCGACGGCGTCGGCGGGTCGTCGTCGTTCTCGACCGTGGGCCCCTCCCAGCGCAGGCCGACCGCCGCGCCGTCGACGGCGACGAGCTCGGTGATCGCGTCGGCCACCGGCGAACCATCGCTGGTCGACAGTTCGAGTCCGTCGTCGAGCGGCGACCATCGCCCGACCCAGAGGTCGATGTCGCCCTCGGCGACCGCCCGACTCGCTGCCCATTCGTCGAAGACGAACGAGGTCGGGTCGAGGACCTCGTAGCCGAGCGTGGCGAGGAGCTCGACCACCCGGGCCGCCACCACGTCGTCGCCAAGGCGGGTGCCGGTGGCCACCACGACGGTACGTCCGTCACCGGGCAGGGTCGTCGTGGTCGCCTCGCCACCGCCGGCGCCGGGGATCACATCGGCGGCCGGTTCCTCGGTCGTCGTCGTCAGCTGCTCGGCGATCTCGGGCGTCGGTTCGGCCAACTCGCCATCGCTGCAGGCCGGCACGACGGCGGCAAGGCTGGCGACGACGGCCGCCAGCAGCCCTCGCCGACCGATCGGTTTCGTGGCCACCACGCCGCGAAGCCTAGAGGTGGGGCTGGGCACCGCCGGGGACGCCATCACGCCACGCCTCTGGCCACGGCGCGGCGGATCCGCTTGGCCGACACCTTGGTGCCGGCGCCGACCGTCGGCGCCAGCTGCGCCGTTCGATAGTCCTCGAGCATCCACCGGACCGCCTCGGCGTCGTCGGGTTCGAGACGGCCGAGCGACGGCGCCACCTCGGCCTCGAGGGCCGCGACCTCGCTCAATCGTTCGGCGTCGCGTGCGGGGTCGACCTCGAGTTGGTCGAGACGGACCCGCAGACCGCGGAGGTGGCGAGCCAGGTCGTCGAGTCGATCCCAACCGACCCGGGCCAGGACGCCGGGGGCCACCAGGCGCTCCAGGTGGCGGCGGGCGTCGGTGCGGGCGGCGAGGTGGCGATCGTCGTCGAGGTGGCGGCCGACGACGGCGAGGTCGTCGACCAGCGCGTCGATGCGGGCGGCGATCTCCCCGAGCATGGGACCCGCCTGGTCGCGGGCGGAGCGGGCCAGCTCTTCGAAGGCGTCGTGGCGGCGGGGCGGACCGCCGGCACGAGCGACGAGCTCGTCGGCGACGGCTTCGATCGCGTCTCGGTACCACTCCGCCTTCGGTTGCACCGGGGCCGCCGCCAAGTGGAGCTTGGTGTGTTGTGCCAGGTGACGGTCGAGGGTCCGAGCGGGCTGCCGCATCCGACCCCGCACGAGGCGGGCCACGCCCTGCCAGTGGGCCTCCGCGGCCTCGTCGGGATCGGCGAGCACCCGCAGGTCGACGTCGGTGTCGGAGCTCCCGGGCGCCAGCGTCGGGTAGCCGACGAGCCCGATGCGCTCGACCTGCTCGGGGAGGTCTCCCGAGCCGAACGCCTCGGCCGGCCAGTCGGCGAGGCCGACGACCTCCTCGTCGGCGAAGGCGCCGCGGAGCGAGGCGGCCACCTCGGGGGCGAGGCGGGCCCGGAGACGCTCCAGGTCGGGACCGGCGGCGAGGGTGGCGCCGGTGCCGTCGACGATGCGGAAGACCGGACGCAGATGGGTCGGCAGGGCGGCGAGGTCGAAGCTGTCGGCGTGGACCGTCAGTCCGTGTCGTCGCCGCACGAGCTCGGCGACCGCGGCCGCGATCGTCGGCCGGTCGGCCGCACGGCCCTGTTCACTGCGGCCCTCGCCGTGGCTGCCCTCGCCGTTGTCGAGCTCCGCGGCCAGCCCGGCGGCCGTGTCCGGCAGTGGGACCATCGGCCGCCGCAAGGCCTTCGGGAGCGAACGCAGCAGCTCGGTGACGAGCTCGGTTCGCAGCCCCGGCACCAACCAGGTGAACGGCGCCTGATCGAGGGCCGCCAGGTCGAGCAGGGGGACGGTGACGACGATCCCGTCGAGGGGACTCGACGGATCGAAGGTGTAGTCGAGTGCGTAGCCCTCCGGTTCCCAGATCGCAGGGAACGCATCGGCGTCGACCACTTCGGCCTCGACCAGGTCGTCGGCGCCGAGCCTTAGCGCCTCGGCGTCGTCGGCCTGCTTCCACCAGCGATTGAAGTGGCCGACCGAGGTGACGTTGGCGCCGACACGCGCGTCGTAGAACGCCCGCAGACGTTCCTGCAGCGCCTCGTGATCGACGCGGCGCCGACGGGTCAGGTCGTCGACCACATCGTCGCGGATCGCCTGGTTGGCGACGAAGAACCGGCGTTTCGGGAACTCGTGCCCGTCGGGCCACTCCGGCTCGACGAGACCGTGATGGATGAAGAGCTCACGGGCCATGCCTGGGTTGACCCGAGAGAGATTGATCGTTCGTCCGGCGACGACGGGGAGGCCCCAGAGCTTCACTCGCTCGGTCACCACGGCCGTGCCCCGCTCGGGTGCCCAGCGGGGTGACTCGTAGCTTCTGACCACGAGGTGGTCGGCGGCGTCCTCGATCCAGGCCGGGTCGATGGCGGCAGCCGTGCGACCCCACAGCCGGTTGGTCTCGACCAGTTCGGCCACCATCACCCACGGTGCGCCGCCACGGCCGAGGGCGGTGCCGGGGGCCAGGGCGAACTGGGTGGCTCGGGCCCCGGTGAACTCGGGCCGGGGCGGCGGCCCGTTGCGACGCCGGCCGCCCTGGTTCTTGGCGTTCCGGGCCCGCTTGTCGTCGTCGGCGCGGCGGCCGATCTGCGACAGCAGGCCGACGAGCAGGGCCCGGTGCACGTCGTCGGGGTGCGACGAGCCGACCTGGCCCCGTCCGACCCGGAGGCCCAGGTCCTTGACGACCCGGCGCAGCTGGCGCTCGAGATCCATCCACTCCCGGAGTCGTTGATGATGGAGGAACTCGGCCCGACAGCGACGCCGGAAGGCGTTGCCCGACAATTCGCGCTGGAGGCCACGCACATGGTTCCAAAGATCGAGCCACGCCAGGAAGTCGGACCCCGACTCGGTGAAGCGGCGATGGGCCTCGTTGGCCTGCTCCCGAGCGTCATCGGGCCGCTCGCGGGGATCCTGGATCGACAGGGCGGCGGCGATCACGATCACGTCGTGCACACAGTCGCGCTCGTCGGCCTCGAGCACCATCGCCCCGAGCCGCGGGTCGAGGGGGATTCGCGCCAACCGGCGTCCGAGCGGGGTGAGCCAGCGTCGGGTGCCCTCCTCGTCGGGATCGACGGCGTCGAGCTCCTCGAGCACGGCGACGCCGTCGCGGATCGAGCGCCGGTCGGGCGGCTCGACGAAGGGGAACGCCTCGATGTCGCCCAGGCCGATCGCCGCCATCTGCAGGATCACCGACGCCAGGTTGGTTCGCAGGATCTCGGGCTCGGTGAACTCGGGTCGGCCGTCGTAGTCGTGCTCGGCGTAGAGACGGATGCACACGCCCGGGCCGAGACGGCCACAGCGGCCGGCGCGCTGATCGGCCGAGGCCTGGGAGATCGCCTCGATCGGCAGCCGCTGCACCTTCGAGCGCACCGAGTAGCGCGAGATCCGGGCCAGGCCGGTGTCGATCACCGAACGGATCCCGGGCACGGTCAGCGACGTCTCGGCAACGTTGGTGGCGATCACCACCCGACGCTTCGAGTGGCGAGCGAACACCCGGTGCTGTTCGGCCGCGGAGAGTCGGGCGAACAGGGGCAGCGTCTCCAGGCCGGCGAAGCCGAGATCCTCGACGGCGGCCTGGGCGTCGCGGATCTCACGCTCACCGGAACAGAACACCAGGATGTCGCCGTCGGTCTCGAACCAGAGCTCGCGCACGGCCGCCGCGATGGCATCCGGCTGGTCGAGCGGGCCGTCGTCGGCCCCCGCCAGCGGCGACTCGGGATCGGCCGGATCACGGTAGCGAACCTCCACCGGGTAGGTGCGGCCGGTGACCTCGACGATCGGGGCATCCCCGAAGTGCTCGCTGAACCGCTGGGTATCGATCGTCGCCGAGGTGACGATCACCTTCAGATCGGGGCGGCGGGGGAGGAGCTGGGCCAGGTAGCCGAGCAGGAAGTCGATGTTGAGGCTGCGTTCGTGAGCCTCGTCGATGATCAGGGTGTCGTAGCGACGCAGTTCTCGGTCCCGCTGGATCTCGGCCAGCAGGATCCCGTCGGTCATCAGCTTCACCTCGGTCCGGGCCGACACCTTGTCGGTGAACCGCACCGCGTAGCCGACCCGTCCGCCGACCTCCTCCTCGAGCTCGTCGGCGACCCGCTCGGCGATCGATCGGGCCGCCAGGCGCCGCGGTTGGGTGTGACCGATCCAACCGTCGCGGCCGCGCCCCAGTTCCAGGCACAGCTTCGGCAGCTGGGTGCTCTTGCCGGAGCCTGTCTCGCCCGCGACGATCACGACCTGGTGGTCGCGGATCACCTCGAGCAGTTCCTCCCGGCGTTGGGAGACCGGCAGCTCGGGTGGGTAGTGGATGGCGTCGTTGGACGCAGCGTCGCTCACGCCGCGCCCAGCGCGCCGACGAGGGAGCCCACGGCGGCGGCCAATCGCTCGGTGGCCAGCCCCAGGTTGCGGCGGAACTGTTCGGCGGTCGCCTCGGGGTGGTCGACGAGGTCGGTGATCGCCTTGACGGCGAGGAAGTCGACGCCGAGGTGCTCGCACACCCACGCCACCGCCGCCGCCTCCATGTCCTTGGCGTCGGCGCCGAAGCGATCCATCGTGGCGAGGTCGACCGGGGGCGCGTCGAGGGAGTTGCCGGTCGTCATCCGGCCCGGCTTGGCGCCCATGGCCGACAGGAGGTCGTCGCGTTCCGGCCCGAGGTCGGCGACGGGGTAGCTGCCCTCGCCGTAGGCGTCCCACCCGGGAATGTCGACACGTCGGTCGTGGAACCGGACCGGCTCGGTCGACACGAAGACGTCGCCGATGGCGCCGCCCCGGCCCTCGAAACCACCGGCGGTGCCGGCCGAGATCACGAGGTCGGGTCGGTGGGACTCGGCGGCCGTCAGGGTGGTGACGACCGCCGGCTGGCTGGCGATCGCGTCGATCTCGAAGCGAGGGTCGGTGCCGTTGGTGGCGACCGCCAGCGGACCGTCGGCGACCATCGCGGACGGGAATGCCGGGTGTAGCGATGCCGGTTCGGCGTGGAGGCCGAGTGCTGCCCGCACCGGCCGGGCCTCGGCCTCCATGGCCACCACGATCAAGATGCGGGCCGGCCGGGGGTTCGCAGACATCCGGGCAGTATCGCAGGCCCCCGCGGGATCACACCGCCGGATTCAGTCCAGCCGGAGCAACACCGCGTCGAGGTACGCGCCGTGTTCGAATCCGACCGGGTGGTCGACGGCGTGACCGGTGCGCCCCTCGTGCCGTGCCCGCCGCCGGGCGGCGGCGACGCCGGCGAGGACGCGTTCTTCGAGTTCGTCGCCGGTGATGCGCGACGAGCACGACGCCTGCAGGAGCAACCCGCCGGGCTCGACGAGTTGCGCCGCCAGCGTGGCGAGACGGCCGTAGGCCCGCAGGGCGCGGTCCCGGTCGGCGGCCTTCGAGGCGAACGACGGCGGATCGACGATCACGAGGCCGAACCGGCGCCCCTCGTCGGCCAGGCGCTCCATCACCTCGAAGGCGTCGCCGTCGAGGGTGGTGAGCGGTACGTCGAGATCATTGCGGTCGAGATGTCGGCCGACGGCCTCGAGGGCCGGTCGGCTCAGGTCGATCGAGGTGAGCGACCGCGCGCCGCCGGCCGCGGCGTGGACCGAGAATCCGCCGGTGCAGCTGAAGACGTCGAGCACGGTTCGCCCACCTGCCAGCGACCGCACCAGTGCCCGGTTGTCTCGCTGATCCAGGAAGTGGCCCGTCTTCTGACCGTGCCAGACGTCGGCGGTGAACACCAGACCGTTCTCGACGAACACGACGGGCGCGTCGGGGACGGTGCCCCGCTCGAGGAACGGCTCCAGCCCGACGACCCGCGAGCTTCGCACCACGATGCCGTCGGTCGGCAGGCCCCGGTCGGCCAGGGCGGCGACGACGAGGTCGAGCATCCCGCCGAGGTGGGGCAGCCACGCCGCGGTGTCGAGACGGACGACGAGCACGGTGTCGTAGCGATCGACGACAAGGCCGGGCAGGCCGTCGTTCTCGCCGTGGAGGACCCGCCACCCGGTCGCGGGGCCCTCGCGCCGAGCCGGGTCGAGCACCGAGGCGCGGCGCTCGAGGGCGGCGTCGATTCGTCGACCAAGGAAGTCGTCGTCGATCGCGGTCGGCGACCCGACGTGGAGCACTCGCACCCGCAGCGGTGAGCTCGGATCCCACAGGCCGATGGCAGCGAATCGACGCTTGTCGTCGAACACGACAGCGAGGTCACCGGCGGCGGTGTCGGCCAGTGCGGGACCCTTGGTGATCGAGCCGTCGTAGACCCAGGGATGCCCGCCTCGGACCTGCCGGAGCGCGTCGCGAGTGAGCCGGACGGCGTGGCGAGTCGGGAACGAAGGCACCCGGTCACGCTACGGGCGCCCAACACTCGCCCACGGGGGACTCAAGAGATTTCGGCCGATTGCCGATGCCTGGACATGCCCTCCGATTACCACGACGTCGCCCACCTGCTGCGCCGTGCGGGCTTTGGTGGCCTGCCGAACGAGATCGCAGCCCTCACCCCACTGGCGTGGTCCGATGTGGTCGACGAGGTGCTGGCGCCCAAGGCCGATCCGGGCGGTCTCCCTTCTGCCCCGAACCTCCACCCCTACACGTCGGGCTGGAGCGAGCGCTACACCGGCATGGTCTGGTACTGGCTGGAGCGGGCACGCCGGAGCCCCAACGTGGTGCGAGAGAAGATGGTGTTGTTCTGGCACGGTCACCTGTGCTCGGCCATCGACAAGGTCTACGACCATCGTCACCTGTTCGAACAGCATGTGCTGTTCCGCAACCACGGCATGGGCGACTACCAGACGCTGCTCGAGGCGGTGTCGCTGCAGCCCGCGATGCTCTGGTATCTCGACAACTGGCAGAACGACGTCGAGGAACCCAACGAGAACTTCGCGCGCGAGCTGATGGAGCTCTTCACCCTCGGTGCGGGCAATGGCTACACCGAGCACGACGTGCGTGAGTTGGCTCGGGCCTGGACCGGTCACGGGCTCAACGATCGCCCGCAGAACGAGAACAATCCCGAGGTCTACCAGTTCCATTCGGACCGCCACGACTACGGCAACAAGACGATCTTCGGCGACACCCGCAACTGGGACGGCCCGGCCACCATCAGCCACATCCTGCGGGGGCCGCGAGCCCGACTCGCCGCCGAGTTCATGGTGACCAAGTTGTGGACCTTCTTCGCCTACCCCGACCCCGAGGCTGCCGTCGTCGACGCACTGGCCGACGTGTGGACTGCCTCGGACCGCAACATCACCGAGGTGCTGCGAGCCCTCTTCAACCGTCCTGAGTTCCGCTCCGAGCGTGCCCGAAACGGGCTCGTGCGCAGCCCGATCGAGTATGCGGTCGCCATCATGCGCCACCTCGGCCTCGGCTGCGAGGACCTCAACCCGCAGTGGACCCTGAGCCGGATGGGTCAGGCCCCGTTCAATCCCCCGAACGTGTCGGGGTGGCGCCCCAACGAGTACTGGATCTCGCCGACCGCCCACTGGGGACGGCACTCGCTCGCCTCGGGCGCCCGCTGGCGGATCTACAACATCGAGGGCGGCGTGAAGGCGTCGCTCGACAGCGCGACCTCGGCAGAGGAAGCCGTCGATCGGGCCCTCGCCCAGTTCGGCATCGACCAGCCGACCGCCGCCACCCGCAACGAACTGATCCGCTTCGCCGAAGCCACCCAGCAGCCGCTGGAAGGCGGCAACCCGCCTCGGTGGTCCCGGACGCCCGGCCTCATCCTCCTGACGCCGTTGACCCCCGACTTCCAGCTGGCGTGAGGAGCCTCCGATGACGATCGACCTTCCCACCCCCGTGCTGCGAAACGCCCTCGGCAGCCCCCTCGACATCAGCGGCACCGGCCTGGCCCGTCGCCGCTTCCTGCAGGCGATGGCGGTGACCGCCGGCGCCACGGCGCTGCCCACCTGGATGAGCGACATGGCGGCAGCGGCCACGCCCGTCTCGCCGACCGACGGCATCCTCGTCCTCGTCACCTTCAACGGTGGCCTCGACGGCGTGACCCTGTGCGCCCCCATCCACGACGGCGCCTACCACGATCGGCGTAGCGGCCTGGCACTCACCGCCGGCACGTCGATCCCGCTCACCGACGACCGTGGTCTGCACCCGGCCCTCGGCGAGGTGAAGGCTCATTGGGATCAGGGCAACGTCGCCATCATCGAAGGCGTCGGCAACACGACCTCGGGCTCCCTCAGTCACTTCGAACACATGGCGCGCATCATGACCGCCAAGTCGAACGACGGGGCCATGACGTCGGGCTGGCTCGGTCGCTACACCGACGGCCTGGCGGGCGGCGCCGACCCGTTCCACGCGGTGTCGTTCGGTCACAACGTGCCCCTCGTCGTGCAGGGCAACACCCGTCGAGCGACCGGCATCTCGATCCACTACTCCGGCATGGACGACATCGGCTCGGTCGACCCCTGGGAACGGCTCCAGCTCCAGACGATGGCCAACTTCGGTTCGATGACCACCGGCCGCGGCGACCTGGCCGACACCCTCGGCGATGCCGCCGCCGACGCCGTCGCCATCGGGTCGCAGCTGGCGCCGCTCTACGCGGCGACGCTGCCCGAGGACGAGTTCGTCGCCGAGATGACGATGGCGGCCCGGCTGATCAACGCCAATCTCGGGATCCGGGTCCTCCATCTCGAGATGGGCGACTTCGACGGCCACGCCAACCACGCCCAGCTCCACGCCGACGGCCTGGCCCAGTTCAACGCCGGCCTGGCCGCGTTCTTCACCGCCCTCGATCGGCGATACGCCGATCAGGTGACCGTGCTGACCGCCACCGAGTTCGGTCGTCGCATGCGGGCCAACCGGTCCGGCGGCACCGATCATGGCGCCGCCACCACGTTCCTGGCGATCGGCTCCCAGGTCGTCGGCGGTCTTCACGGCCAGATGCCGTCGTTGTCCAACCTCGACAACAACGGCAACCTGCGGCCGACGGTCGACTACCGCGAGGTCTACAGCACCGTGCTCGACACCTGGCTCGACGCCGACCCCGGACAGGTCCTCGGCGCCGGCTACGGCAACATGGGCTTCCTCGCCGCCCCGGCCTCCGAGGCGCTGCCGCCCCCCATCTCGGTGGCGACCGGCCTCAACCTGCGCAACGAGGTGATGCGGCTCTACCTCGCCTACTTCCTGCGCGAGCCCGACACCGTCGGCCTGCACCACTGGGTCGCCAACCGTCGAGCCGGCATGCCGCTCGCCACGATCTCCGAGGCCTTCGCCCAGTCGGGCGAGTTCCAGCAGCGCTACGGCTCGCTGTCCGACGCCGCCTTCGTCGAGCGGGTCTACCAGAACGTGATGGGGCGCAGCCCCGACGCCTCGGGCCGAGACTTCTGGATCGGCCAGCTGCGGTCGGGGGTGACCCGGGGCTCGATGATGGTCGGCTTCTCCGAGTCGGACGAGTACCGGGCCAGCGCCCAGGTCGAGATCGACGCCTACGACACCACCGGCCCGGTCGCCCGCCTCTACCGCGCCTACTTCCGGCGGAGCCCCGACACCGACGGGCTCCAGTTCTGGTCGTCGACCGGCTACAGCCTCGAGCGCATCAGCCAGGAGTTCGCCACCTCGACCGAGTTCCAGCAGACCTATGGTTCGCTGTCCGACGCGGCCTTCGTCGAGCGGGTCTACGAGAACGTCATGGGCCGCAGCCCCGATGCCGAGGGACGGTCGTTCTGGACCGGCCAGCTCGGCAACGGGGTGTCGCGCGGTTCGATGATGGTCGGATTCAGCGAGAGCCAGGAGTTCGTGGCCCAGGTCCGCGCCGGCTGACGCCACGGGGGCGACGGACACGTTCGCTCGGCGCCCGCTCGAGCCCGACCGTCAGCCCGTCACGTCGAGACGGATGATCTCGCCGAAGTAGGTCCGCTCGTCGGTCGCCTCGTCGTCGTAGGTCGTCCCGATCAGCACGTAGTTGCCGCCGTCGGGGCCCTCGATGATCGGCTCGAGCCAACCGCGGAGGCCGATCGCTTCGTCGAAGTCGAAGCCGGCTGCCAGGTTGCCGTCGGCGCCGACCACGGCGAGCTGGAAGGTGTTGGTGTCGACGATGCACGTGTAGGCACCACACGGCGCCATGCCGTGGACCCAACCGAACCAGGCCGGAGCACCGATCTCGTCGGTCCCGACCCGCCACGCCTCGGTCGTGCCGTTGTAGCGAGTGCCGTAGGTGACGTCGTCGAGACCCTTGGCCCCGATCAGGTAGTCGGCGCCGTCGAAGGCGATGAACCGGATGTCGCCGAGCTGGTCGAACGAGAGCTCACCCTGGTTGGTGCAGATCGTGTCGTTGAGCGTCCACAGCTCGGGAGGACTGGTGGCGAACACCCCGACGGCCTGGGTGCCGTCGGGCGAGATCGACACTCGCCCATTGGGACCGTCGCACTCGTAGGAGTAGCCGGGCTCGATGTCGAACACCGTCATGCCGAAGACGTTGCCGGCCACGAGTCGGCCGTCCGCCGTGCCGGACAGCGAGTCGAACTCGTCGGGGTGCAGCACACCGGCGTCACCGATCTCGGTGTCGAGGCTCAGCGTGCAGCCCGAGGCGGTGTCGACGGTGAAGGCGAGGATGCCCGCCGCGGTGGCGGCGAACATGCGCTCGCCGGCGAAGGCGATCGACGAGGCGCTGCTGTCGGTGCTGACCAGCTCGGTGCCCTCGACGACGCAGTGGGTGGGCGTGACGGTGAGCGGACCGGCCGACAGGGGAGCGGTCACGATCTCCGGGCGCACCGCAGGCGAGGCCACGGCGCCGTCGTCCGCCATGTCGTCGGCGCCTTCGTCCGCCATCTCGTCGGCGTCATCCTCACTGGCCGCGGGGGCCTCGTCGGCGGGCGCCTCGGTCGTCGTGGTCGACTCCGGGGCCTCGTTCGTGAGCACGGTGGTGTCGTCCTCGCCGGCTCCATCGGACGAGGCGTCGCTCGATCCGCACGCGGCGATGAGCAGGGTCGAAGCAAACAGTGCAGCCAGTGCCCGAGCCCGACCACCGGTGGTGGGGCGCGCAGCGGCTGAAGCGGCAATCATCAGGGGTTCCCTCCAGCGGGCCGACGACCGTCGTCGACCCACGGCGCAACCTACCGCCCACCGCCCCCCGCTTCTGCAACCCAGATCACAGTAACTCCAGGTCACGAGGCTCAGGCGAGCTCGTTCCACAGGGGCAGGGTCCGGGTCGACGGGTCGTGGCTGGTGAGCCACCGCTCCATCCACGCCGGGTCGGCGAGATCGGCTGGCCGCTGCGCTTCGAAGACCGACAACACCAGTGCGGGAAGGAGCTCGAAGGCGAACGACACGGCCCACCCGACGAGGCGGGCGAGGGCGACCGGATGCCACAACCGGCGGGTCCGCCAGAGTTGCGGGACGAGGCCCAGCACGGTGAAGACCGAGAGGACGAGGAAGGCGAGGACGCCGCCCAACAGTCGGTCGCGGCGCCGCACGCCGAGGGCCCGGGCCACGTCGTCGGCGACCGACTTGTGTTCGACCTCCTCGGCGAGGTGCCACACGAAAAGGGTCGCGGCCAGCGGATCGGCCCCGTCCAGGAGCCGTCGCAGCCGGGCGTCCACCCACCGTGCTCCGGCGTAGGCCATCGCCTCGAAGGCCACCGCGAACGCAACCCCGAGATCGCCGGAGCGGTGAGCCTCGAGCCGTCCCATCGCGGACGCCAGCCACCCCTCCACTCTCGCCAGGGCCGGGGTGGCGGCGATGAGGTGCTGGTTGAGGCGCCGGTGCTGTGCGTGGTGCTCGAGCTCCTGGGCGCAGTAGCCGGCCGCGGCGTCGGCGAGAGCGGGCTCTTCGCCGGCGCCGTCGAGCTCGTCGAGACGGGCCCGCACCGCCAACGCGACGAAGGGCTCGACCGCGGGCATCTGCAGCGACACGGCGTTGGCGACCGCTGCGAATTCGGGCAGCCGTGGGTGCCAGTCGGCGTCGAAGTCGTCGCCGTAGTCGAATTCGATGCGTCGAGCCGTGGGGGCGGCGGAGACGGTCACGCCCTCCCCGTCGGCCGTTGCCTCAGGTCATCGACCCCTTTGGGGCGAAGAACTCGCGCAGGAGCGGCTCGTAGTGCTCGAGTGGGTTCGAGCGGTAGCTGTCGTCGAACGCCGTCTGGTCGTACTTGGCGCAGAACTCCTCGGTGTGTTCGAAGAACTCGTGGCCCCGGAACTCCTCCCGAGCGTTGCCGTCCATCCCGAGGTAGTCCCAGAAGTAGTAGCCCTGGAAGATGCCGTGGTGCTTCACCATCCAGTGGTTGGCCTCCGAGACGCGGGGCTTGAGCAGGGCGGCGGCGATGTCGGGGTGGTTGTAGGGAGCGAGGTTGTCGCCGATGTCGTGGAGCAGTGCGCAGACGAGGTATTCGTCGTCACGCCCGTCGCGCTCGGCCCGCGTCGCTGTCTGCAAGCTGTGCTCGAGGCGGGTGACCGGGAAGCCGCCGTGATCGTGTTCGAGGTGGCGGAGCTGCTCGATGATCCGGTCGGCCACGTGGGCCTGGGTGTTCTCCAGCTGCGGGGCGATGACCGCCCAGTCCTCCCGGGTCGACTCCTCGAACGTCTTGAAGCTGGTCCGCTGGGGCACGACCGGCAGGGATCCGGTCGGCTCGTTGGTGATGGTCATGTGGTCCCCCTTGTGGCACGGAACGACACGGTCGTGCGGCAGACGACGACCCCGTCGCTACCCCGACGCTAACCCAATCCCTCCAGATCCGCCGGTTTCGGCCGACAGGCACTACACTGCTTTGACGTCGCCGGGGGTTCGGCGACGTGTTCCCTGCAGCGAGCACCGGCCTGGCGGCACCCACCGCCGAGATCGGTTCCCTCGGTGCGACGCCGCCCGGATCGGGTTCTGCCTCATGCTGCGGCGGCCTCGACACCGAGCGCTGTTCACCCTCCCGCCGTGTCGTGCGGCACCCGCCGAGCGGGGCCTGGCGACGAGCGCAGGAGTGGTCCTCGTGCCGCTCCCTGTCCGGCGAACCCGCCGAGAGTTCCAGGAATCTCCCCTCGATGACGATCATCTCCGACGGACCGACCACGGACGAGCCACAGCTTCCCTTCGTCGACGATGCCGTCACCCCCGTCCCTGCGCCCAGCGACGCCCCGCGCGGCCTGACCGAGTTCAACGACCTCGTCGACCGCCACCTCGACGGCGACGCGTCACCACCCGTGCTGCGAGCCCTCGAGTCCGAGCGACCCCGCTGGATCGAGCGTCTCTACTGGCTCCTCGACGAACTCGACGACCAGATCGATCGGCTCGGCAATCGGCTCAGCGGGGCCGAGCGTCGCCTCGTCGTCAACGACCTCCAACGCGAGGCCGAGGAGGTCGACGCCGTGCTCACCTCCTTGGTCGGGCCGCCGTCGGGGGCCAAGCCGGCGACGCCGACCCCGGCCGCACCGGCGCCCGACCCCGAGCCGGAGGGTGAGGCGGCACTACAACTCAGCTGGCTGCCGGGCCGGATCGTCGCGTTCGGCGGCGGGATCAACGCTCCCAACGACGACACCGAAGGCGTCCTCGCCCGGCTCGCCGAGGCCGGCGCCTCCCCCGAGGACTGGGAGCCGTTCCAGTCGATCAAGCTGCCGAACGGCCAGAAGGCCGACACGGTCGTCGCCTCGACCGAAGCGGTCCTCGGCTGGCTCCTCGACCTCACCCGACCGGCCGACGACGACGCCCCCGCCCTCGGCGCCGGCGCCGTCTGGCTCGGCCACGCGGCCTCGGTCGCGGTCGGCCTCGTCGCCCAGGGTCGCATGGTGCCCCAGCTCCGCAAGGCTCGACGGTCCCGCACCGACGGGTCCCACGACGGTCCGAGCTACCAGGTCTCTTGGCAGCCTGCGCTCGTCGACGCCGACGGGCTGGCCAGCCTGTCGTCGTGCTTGCCCCACTCGGTGACCGCCCTCGGCCACCGGCCCGACGCCCGCTCGGCCACGATCAACATCCTGGGCGACCTCATCGAGGTGCTGTGCACCACGGCGACCGCCCGACTCGACGTCGCCGCGCCACCACCCCAGATCCGCAACAAGAGCGACGTGGCCGAGGCCTTCCTCGCCCACCTCGACGGCGAGCCGTTCCCGGCGCCGAGCCGGGCCGCCAACGACGTCGCCCGCCGCCTCGATCAGTGGGCCCGTCCGGTCACCGCCGCTCAGAAGTTTGCCCTCGTCGTGCAGCTCGACCCGCCCGACGCCGACGACACCTGGTACCTCAAGGTGCTGGCGCCCACCCCCGACGGCCAGCTCGAACCGGTCGAGGCCGGTCTGGTGACCGCCTCCAACACCCGCCGCAAAGAGGTTCGCGACCACCTCACCCGCCTCGAGCGGCTCTTCCCACCCCTGCTGCGGCCGGGCGCCGCCCGCCGCGGTGAGGTGATCCTCAGCCAAGACGAGGCGTGGACGCTGATGACGGTGGCCGGCCCGATCCTCGAGACCGCCGGGTTCGACGTGCGGGTCCCCAACCTGTCGCGCAAGAAACCGGCCCCCTCGCTGCGCCTCACCTCCGACACCGACGAGACCGCCGTCGGTGCCCAGCAGCTCGCCAACGTCCGCTGGTCGGCGGTGTTCGGCGACGTGGAACTCACCGCCGAGGAGATCCAGCGGCTCGCCGCCCAGGCCCGCCCCCTCGTCCAGTCCAACGGCGCCTGGGTCGAGCTCGACCAGGCTGACCTGGCCAAGGCGGCCGCCGCCCTGGCCGACCGTGCCGACACCAAGCAGCTCACCGGCGCCGAGATGCTGCGCCACGCCCTCGGGCTCGACGGCACCCCCTTCGACGGCGGCATCTCGATCGCCGGCTCGGGCTGGGCCGCCGACCTGCTGGCCAGCGCCCGCACCATCCCCGACCAGTTGCCGACCACGCCGGACGGGTTCCGCGGCGAGCTTCGCAGCTATCAGGCCGATGCCCTCGCCTGGCTCGGCTTCCTCGACACCGCCGGCCTCGGTGGCTGCCTGGCGCTCGACATGGGCCTCGGCAAGACCCCGACGATGCTCGCCCACCTGGGGCTCACCGCCGGTGAGGCCCCGTCCCTGGTGATCGCCCCGCCCGCCGTGGTGGGCAACTGGGCATCCGAGGCCCGCAAGTTCGTGCCCGGCCTCCGTGTGCGCGTCCACCATGGTCCGAACCGAGCCCAGGGTCGCGACGCGATCGAGCGCATGGCGGCCGGGACCGACGTGATCATCACCACCTACGGCACCGCCGTTCGCGACATGAACGAACTGGGCCGCATCTCGTGGGGCCGGGTCGTGCTCGACGAGGCCCAGGCGATCAAGAACCCGGCGTCGGAGACCGCCCAATCGCTTCGACGACTCGAGGCCCATTCCAAGGTCGCCCTCACCGGCACCCCGATCGAGAACGGCCTCGGCGACCTGTGGGCCATCCTCGACTGGGCCAATCCCGGGCTGGTGGGAAGCCGCAACTCGTTCGTCTCCCAGTTGTCGGTTCGCCGCAACGGCGACCGCAAGGCCGTGGCCGAGAGCGCCCTCAAGGCGCTCAACGGCATCCTCGTGTTCCGCCGAACCAAGGCCGAACCGGCGATCGCCGCCGAGCTGCCGGACCGCATCGACGAGCTCGACCACTGTGCGATGACCCCCGAGCAGATCGGCCTCTACCAGGCCGTGCTCGACGACCTGGTCAAGGCGACCGCCGAGGGCGACGACACGCCTCGTCAGAAGGGCGCCGTCCTGGCGGCGATCACGGCCCTCAAGCAGATCTGCAATCACCCGGTCAACTACCGCGACGACGACCCCGACGCCGAGGTCCAGGGCCTCGAGGGCCGCTCGGGCAAGCTGGCCCGGGTCAACGAGATCGTCGACCACGTCTTCGCCGCCGACGAGAAGGTGTTGATCTTCACCCACTTCGCGTCCTGGGGCGAGAAGCTCGCCGACTACCTCAGCGAGCGGACCGGTGTGCCGGTCGGCTGCTATCACGGTGGTCTCGCTCGTGGGGCCCGTGACCGCATGGTCGACGAGTTCCAGGAACGTGAGGGCAAGGGGGCCATGGTGCTCTCGCTCAAGGCCGGAGGCACCGGCCTCAACCTCACGGCCGCCAATCACGTCGTGCTCTACGACCGCTGGTGGAATCCGGCGGTCGAGGACCAGGCTCGCGACCGAGTGTGGCGGATCGGCCAGAAGAACAAGGTCGTCTGCCACCGGCTCGTCTGCCCGGGAACCGTCGACGAGCGCGTCGAGGAGGTCGTGGCCGGCAAGCGGCAGATCGCCGACCTGGTCCTCCCGAAGTCGTCGTCGGTCGAGGACCTCGACTCCGCCCAGATCCAGGCCGCCCTGGGGCTCGACGACGCGATCCTGATCGCCGACGACGAGATCACGGCCCCGAAGCCCACCACCGCCGCCACCACGACCGAGGATGTCGCATGAGCCGTGCGTCGCAGAAGAAGCCGTCGGGCCAGGGCCAGAACCGGCCCCAGCACAAGCAGCAGGCCAACAAGCCGCCGAAGTCGTCCGCCAAGCAGGCCGGCAAGCGAGCGAAGCGACGCCGCAAGTCGAACGCGAAGGCAGCCAAGGAGTTCTGGGGCGATCTCGACGCCCTGCCCGCCGAGGTCCCGCGGATCCGCGCGTCGGCCGAGCCGGCGGCGGTCGTCGCCTCCCTCGGCAAGGCGCCGCTGCACGGCCACGAGGCTGCCGCCGACCAGTACCTCAAGGTCGCGTATCAGCGTGCCGTGCTGATGGCCGGGGCCCTGGCCGCAGCCGGCGACCTGGTCGAGGCCGAGGAGTAGCCGCCGGAGGCTCCCTGCACCCAGCCGGTCGGATGGCTCGACCGGGCGGCCTGTCCTAGCCTCCCCGGACATGACCAGCGCCGCCTTGACGATCGCCAACCTCACGACCTCGTTCGCCCAGCTCGACGAGGTCGTCGCCCAGCTCGACGACGACGGCTGGGCCACCCAGTCGCTCTGCCCCGACTGGACGGCGCGGGGCGCCCTCACCCACGTCACCGCCGTGGAACAGGTCCTCGACGGCTGGTTCCCCGAGGGGGTCGACACCCCACTGCCGTTCGACCAGATCGCCGCATTCGGCACCGAGGCCGCCGCCTGGTCCAACGAGGAACTCCTGGCCCGTCATCGCGAGATCGTCGACCGCCGCTCAGCGCAACTGGCCGCCCTCGACGAGGCCGCCTTCGGCACCCCGTCGCCGACACCGGTCGGCCCGCAGACCTACGGACGCTTCATGGCGATCCGGGTGTTCGACGTCTGGGTCCACGTGCGCGACATCGCCCGCCCGGCCGGGATCGCCACCGACGACGGGGGACCCGCCGCCGAGATGGCCCTGGCCGAGGTGATCGGTTCGATGGGCTACATCGCGGGCAAGAAGATCGGCGTGGCCGATGGGCAGAGCCTCCTGATCGAACTGACCGGTCCGGTCGAGACCACGATCCCGGTCGCCGTCGACGGTCGCGCCAAGGTGGTCGACTCGGTCGATGACCCGACGGCCACCCTGCGCACGGACTCGGCGACCTTCACGCTCTTGGCGTGTGGCCGGATCGACCCCGAGACCGAGATCGCCGAGGGGCGGGTGTCGTGGAGCGGCGACCACGATCTCGGACGTCGAGCCGCGACGAGCCTGCGGTTCACGATGTAGCCGGACCCGAAAACGGCCGAGGCCGTCACCCCGGTCCGGGGTGACGGCCTCGACACAGTCGTCGATGTCGCAGAAGCCGTGAAGCCTCCGCAGGACGTGGGCTCAGATGGCCCGGACGTTCTTGGCTTCTTCGCCCTTTCGGCCCTCGCCGAGATCGAACTCGACCTGCTGGCCCTCCTCGAGCGAGCGGTAGCCCGAACCGGTGATGTTGGAGTAGTGGACGAAGACGTCCTCCGCTCCCTCACGGGAGATGAAGCCGTAGCCCTTCTCTGCGTTGAAGAACTTCACGGTACCTGTGGTCACAATATCTCATTTCGTGCGAGGCGGCCGGCTGGCGGCTGCCCCTGAACTCCGACCCGATCCTCGTGACCGGGTCGCCTCTCAGGCTAGGCAAATCTGGCGCCGCCTGCGTCCGCGACGCCAGGATTCAACCCCCGTTCACGAACGCGGGCACCGCGCGCGGCTCAACCCCGACGACGACGATTGCCGCGACGCCGACCGCCGGCCTCGGCGTCGGGCCGTTCCTCGGCTTCTTCGATGGTCACCTCGGGCACCGGGATCGCGCCGTCGAGCACCTGGCGCATCGTGTGGATGTGGTCGGGGCTCGAACCGCAACAGGCACCGATCAACCTGATTCCCCGCTCTCGGCACCGATCGGCGTAGGCGCCCATCAGCTCGGGCGTGCCGCTGTAGTGGAGCTCAGAGCCGTGCCACTCGGGCATGCCGGCGTTGCCCTTGAACACCAGCGGCAGGTCGGGGGCGGCCGCCTGCATCTGGACGAGGGCAGCCTCGGTGTCCGGCAGGTTGTTGCCACAGTTGGCCCCGACGGCGTCCACCCCGAGCTCGACACCGAGTTCGGCGAGCTGGGTGCCGGTGACGCCCATCATCGAACGTCCTGCGGTGTCGAAGCTCATCGTCGTCACGATCGCCGCGTCATCGCCACCGGCTCGACGAGCCCCTTCGACCGCGGCTCGCACCTCGTCGAGGGAGCTCATCGTCTCGATCCACAAGACATCGGCCCCGCCTTCGAGCAGCCCTTGGGCCTGCTCGGCGAAGGCGTCGGCGCAGGTCGCCATCGTCATCGAGCCCATCGGTTCGAGGAGCTCGCCGGTCGGTCCCATCGAGCCGGCGACCAGGACGGTCCGCTCGGGGTCGGCGGCCATCGCGGCGTCGGCGACCTCACGGCCGATGCGGACGCCGGCGGCGTTGAGCTCGACCACGCGCTCGTGGAGGTCGTGGAGCTTGAGCCGGAAGTGGGTGCCGCCGAAGGTGTTGGTCAGGAAGATGTCGCTGCCGGCGTCGACGTACGCCGCGTAGACCGAGCGGACCCGATCGGGTTCGTCGACGTTCCACGCCTCGGGCGAGTTGCCCGACTCGAGGCCACGGGAGAAGAGCTCGGTGCCCATCGCTCCGTCGATGAGGAGGGGACGAGAGGCGGCCAGTGCGTCGCGAAACTTCGACATGGCTCTCAGTGTGCTTGCTTTTCGCCTTCGAACGTCACCTCTTTGCCCCGATTGATGCTCACCCAGTCGCGATTGGCCAGATACGGCTCGAAGGTGCGAGCGATCGCCTGGTGGTCGGCCGCCGTCTTGGGCCGCTGGAGTTCGTAGAGGTGCGGAAACTCCACCCAGGCCGAGACCGCCGTCCACAGGCGGTCCGCAGCGTCGCCGGACGGCGGATCGATCAGGACGGGCCCGAAGAGGCACTGCTCGGCCTCGGTGCCGGCCCCGAAGAACATCGTCGGCACGCCGAACCCCTCGGCGGCGACGACCTTGTCGTGTTCGGACTTGATCTCGTCGTGCGTGGTCGGGTCGGCCATGGCGGCGTCGACGAGGTCCGGGTCCTCACCGATCTCCGCCAGGATCTCGCGCGCTCCGTCCGGGTGGTGGGGGTGCCCGCTGCCCTCGTGGAGGGCGCGGCCGGCGACCTCGTACCAGCGGTCCAGGCGCGCCATCGACTCTCGACGGAGCAGCACCCCGATCCGCATCATCGACCAGCCCCACGACCATTGCCGCTCCCACGGGTGCTTCTGGTCGGGGCGCAGATTGATCTCCTCGAGGCTGAAGAAGCGCCAGTCGAGTCGAACGCCGTGGCGATCACGGACCTCGCGGAGCCACTTGGAGGTCTGGTAGGCGTAGGGGCACATCAGGTCGATGTGCACGTCGACCTGATCGAGAGGTGGGGTGGTGGCGGCCATGCCTGCAGTCTCCGACAGCGTCGCCCGTCGCTCAAGTGGAACGGCGGGACGGCCACTCAGTTCACCGGCGCAGCCGGAAGCGCACTCACAGGCGCAGTGCGTTGCGGGTCCGCAGGACGTAGCGACGGACGAAGCGGTTGCCCGGCACGGCGACCAGGGCGAGCAGGATCGGATAGATCTCGAGCCGACCGAGCAGCATCGCCACCAGCGACACGGCACGGGCCTCGGCCGGGAGGGCGAGGAAATCGCTCGTCGGGCCGATGTCGCCGAGTCCCGGTCCGACGTTGCCGAACGCGGTGGCGGACGCCGAGAACGCGGTGACGATGTCGACGCCGGTCAACACGATGATGACGGCCACCGACCCGAACGTGGCGAGGGCGAGCACGAGGAAGCCCATCACCTTGTTCGCGGTCACATCGGGCAGGACCGTCGAGCCGATCCGTGTCGGCCGCTGCATCCGGGGATGGAGCTGCCGCAGGGCCTCCCGGTGGGCGAAGCTGGCCGCAGCCAGGAGCCGGATCATCTTGACGCCACCGGCGGTCGAGCCGGCCATGCCGCCCAGCGGCATCAGCAGCAGCAACATGAGCTGAGCGCCTTGGCTCCAGGAGCCGAAGTCGGCGGTGCCGTAGCCGGTCGTCGACAGGATCGTGACGACGCTGAACGCGCTGTCGCGGATCAGATCGTGGCCGGTCGCCCCCGACTCCGAGGTGATGGCGATCGCGGTGGTGGCGCCGAGGACCATCACCACGTAGAGCCGCAGCTCGATCGACTGGACGATGGGGCCGAACCGTCCTCGAACCGCTCGATACCACAGCGCGAAGCTGCCGCCGGCGAGGAACATTGCCACGATGGCGATCCACTCGATCGCCGCCGAATCGAAGTGGCCGAGCGAGGCGTTGTAGGGCGAGAAGCCGCCGGTCGAGACCGTGGTGAACGAGTGCACGATGGCGTCGTAGAACCCCATGCCCGCCAGCAGGTAGGCGACGCCGACGACGATCGTGAAGCCGAGGTAGACGACCCACAGGTTGCGAGCGGTGTGGCGCACCCGCGGGGTGAGCCGCTCGCCGGTCGGGCCGGGGGCCTCGGCCTGGAGCAGGTTCATGCCGCCCGAACCGATCGTCGGGAGGACGGCGATCACCAGGACGATCACGCCCATGCCACCGATCCACTGGCTGAGCGCGCGCCAGAACAGAATGCCCTTCGAGTTGCCCTCGATCGGTCGGAGCACGGTGGCCCCCGTGGTCGTGAAGCCCGAGACCGATTCGAACACGGCGTCGCCGACCGACGACAGGGTGCCGGTGGCGAGATAGGGGAGCGACCCGGCGGCGGCCATCACCACCCAGGCGACGGCGACGGTCGCGAACACGTCGATCAACTCGATCCTGGCCGGCACCGAGGTCAGCCACCACAATCCGACGCCGAGCAGGATCAGCGCGACGCCGACGGCCAGGAGTGGCACCACGTCGGGTCCGGAGTGGACGGCGTCGACGGCAGCTGCGGCTGCCGACCCTGCGCCGGCGACGCCGAGCGTGAGCCCGGCGATGTGCAGCCCGAGATGGGGGAGGGGACGCCGCAGCCGGGGCACGAGGTCAGCGACCGTTGCGGGCTGGCGAGGCGAAGTAGCCGCGAGCGACCGCCAGCGAGTCGGGGCGGGCGAACACGATCACGTGGTCGCCGGCGTGGAGCACGGTCGAGCCCCGGACGATCTCGCCTTCCTCGCCGTCGCGCACCACGGCGCCGAGCAGCACGTCGGGCGGCAGGTGGAGGTCGGCGACGACGATGCCGTCGGCCTTCGCGCCAGGCTCGAGCTCGAGCTGATCGACCTCGGCGTCGCTCTCGAGGAAGGTCGTGACCGCGGCGATCCCGCCGCGGAGCTGACGCAGGACCGTGTTGGCCGAGGCCGTCCGAGGGCTGACCGCAGCGTTGATGCCGAACTGTCGGATCAGGGGGAGGAGAGCGAGACGGTGGAGCACCGCGACGGTGAACCCGGCACCCTCGGCCGACGCAAAGGCACAGGCCATCACGTTCGCCGCATCCTCACCGGTGGTGGCGATCACGGCGTCCATCCGGCCGACCGATTCCTCGGTCAGCAGGTCGGTGTCGGTCACCTCGCCGACCACCACCAGGGAGCGCCGCAGCGTCTCCGACAGGTGGGTGGCCCGCTGGCGGTCCCGCTCGATCAGCACGATCTCGACGCCCTCGTCCTCGAGCTGGCGAGCGAGCTGCGAGCCGATCGCCCCGCCGCCCAGGATCATGACCCGCTTGGCGTAGCCGCCGGGCACCCCGAGCAGCTCGAGGGTGCGCTGACGGGCGTGGCGGGTGACGAGAACCCGCACGTGATCGCCGGCCAGCAGTTCCTGGTCGCCGCGCGGGATCGTGGTGACGTCGCCCCGCGTCACGGCGCCGAACAGGAACTCCCAGTTCGGTTCGTGGTCGCGCGCGATGTCGGCGAGGTTCCGGCCGGCGACCGGCGCGTCGTCGCCGATGACGGCACCGATGACCAGCAGGTCGCCTCCCGCCATCGGGTAGACCTCGTCGGCTCCCTGGAGGTGGAGCAGCTCCAGGATCTCATCCGCGGTGTCGGCGTCGGGGTCGATCACCGTGTCGGCGCCGACAGCTGCGAGCAGACTGCCGGAGGCCGCAGCACGGAGCTCGGGGTCCTGGAGCCGCACGACCGTCGTTTGCACGCCGTGCTTCTTGGCCATGAGGCACGCGACGAGGTTCACCTCGTCGTTCTGGGTGACAGCGGCGAGAAAATCGGCGTGGTCGACCCCGGCGTCGACCAGCACGGAGGGGACCGAGCCGGAGCCGGTGACCACCTGCACGTCGAGCTGCTCGCTGATGGCCGACGCCCGACCGAGGTCGTGTTCGACGACGACGACGTCGTGGTTCTCGGCTTGAAGCCGATCCGCCAGGTACCAGCCAACCTCGCCGGCACCGATGATGACGACGTGCATGTCGGGTCAGCTCGTGAGATCGAGCACGTCCTGGGTGACCAGGACGGCGATGAACACCAGCATCAGGCTCGCGAGCACCGTGTAGTGCCAGCGCTTCCCGTGGCGGACTCGCCAGAACCGGCGGACGCTGATCGTGATCGAGACCACGGCGACGGCGCTGAGCGCGATCCCGATGATCGGGCCCACCGAGCTGAACGCCCCGACGGCCGGAGCCACGAACGGAAAGACGATGTAGGTGAGGAGGCAGCGGATCGACGAGATGACGATCGACTGCTGGAACGCTGACTGTGCCTCGGCATCGGTGCCGACCGGCTCGGCCGGCACCCGAAGGAGGCGCACCATGAATGCGTCGGCGGCGGACTGTGGGGCCCGCTCACGGGTCTGGGCAACCATTGGGGTCCACGCTACCCGAGCGGCGGAGGGAACGGGAGACCAGCAGATCACCCACTCAAGCCGAACGCCGTTCGGCGCCGATGATCGGACATGCCCGGAATTCCCGGCCCAGCACGGCCGAGTCTCAGCCTCCCGACGATCGGGGCGCGGCCCCATCCCGCTCGGCGCGCCCGGCGGATGCTGGGCGCCGCGTCCGGCGTCGGCTACGTCGGCCTGGCGACCGCCCTCGGGTTCGCTCACCACGCCGAACGCAACGAGGTGGCAGCCACCGCCCCCGATGCGGTGACCGATGACACCACGACCAGCAGCGCAGCGCCGCCGGCGCTGGCCCTGGTCGACCCGCTCGGACCGGGCGACGGAACGAACGCCGACGGCGACGACGCGGCCGGGACCGACACCGACACGAGCGACGGTGAGCCCGGGACGGACGGGTCGCCGGCGTCCACACCCGGTCAGGCCCCGTCGGCGCCGTCATCGACGAATGGCAAGCGGCCGAGCGGCACCGTGCCAGGTTCGTCCTCGTCGACGACGAGCACCTCGACGGCGCCGGCGACCACGACCGGCCCGACGTTCGCGGTGACCAGCACGCCGCCGACCACCGCCACGACCTCATCGTCAACGACCACCGCCGTCTCGACGACGAGTTCGGTCCCGGCGTCGACCAGCTCGACGACCGCCGCAGCGACGACGACCACCACCCAGCCGACGACGACCACGACCGCGGCCACCACGACGACCACCCAGGCATCGACGACAACGACGATGAGCGAGCCGAGCTGAGCTCAGGCATGGGGGGCTCAGGCATGGCCGGTCAGGATCGGCGCCGTTTCCGGGCGATGGGAACCGATGTGACGGTGGCGGCGGTCGCCGACCCCGGCGTCGATCTCGGGCCTGCCCTCGACCTTGCGGTCGCCACGGTCCACGACCTCGAGAGCCGGTGGAGTCGGTTCCTTCCCGACTCCGAGCTGTCGCAGATCAACCGTGCCGACGGCCCGGTCGTGGTCTCCGCCCTCACCTGCGACTTGGTGGCCGTTGCATGCGACGCGTGGCGAGCGAGCGACGGCTGGTTCGACCCCACGGTGCTGCCGGCCCTCGAGGCCGCCGGCTACGACCGCCCCTTCGATCTCGGCCTCGATCGTGCAACGCCGGCGTCGCAGGTCGCACCGTCCGGGTGCGCCGACATCGCCTGGGATCGGGCGACCGGCTTGGTCGTGCTGCCGAGCGGCTGTCGGCTCGACCTCGGGGGCATCGCCAAGGGCGCTACCGCCGATCTGATCACCGCCCAGCTCGTCGAGGCCGGCGCCGAGGGCGCCTGCGCCTCGATCGGGGGCGACGTCCGCGTCCGCTGTCGGCCCGGCGCCGAGCCGTGGCCCGTCGCCGCCAGCGTCGCCGACATCGAGCCGATCGCGCTGCTCGACGGTGCGGTGTGCTCGTCGTCGACGCTGCGTCGGACCTGGCAGCGAGCGGGCGAGCGGCATCATCACGTGATCGACCCTCGCTCGGGCTGCGCCGCGTCAGGGTGGGCATCCGAGGTCGCGGTCACGGCCGGCAACGCCATCACGGCCGAGATGCTCACGAAGGTGGCGCTGATCGCCGATGAGGACACGACGGAGCATCTCGTCGGTGCTCACGGCGCCGCTGCCATCGTGCGCCGTCACGACGGGCGGCTCCGCCGGATCGGTTCGTGGCCATCGATGGAGGTGAGCGCCACATGAGTGATGACATCTGGTGGTACCTGACCCGGGCGGCCGCCCTGGTGTCGTGGTGGATGGCCCTCGCCTCGATCGTCCTCGGGTTGCTCCTGTCGTCGAAGATGATGGGCCGGCGTCCCGGCTTCCCCTGGCTCCTCGACCTGCATCGCTTCACCAGCGGCCTCGCCGTCGGCTTCGCCCTCCTCCACATGGGCACCTTGTGGGTCCACGACTTCATCGAGTTCGACCTGGTCGACCTGCTGATCCCGGGGGCGTCGTCGTGGGACACCACAGCGGTGGCGTTCGGCGTGGTCGCGTTCTGGGCGATGGCGGTCGTACAGGCGTCGTCGCTGCTGAAGAACCACATCCCCAAGAAGGTGTGGCACGGCACCCATCTGCTGTCCTACCTGGTCGCGATCACCGTGACCGTCCACGCGGCGACGGCCGGCACCGACTGGTCGAACCTGGCGTTCCAGCTGATGGCCGTCGTGATGTGTTCCCTGATCGTCGGCCTCACCGCCGTCCGGTTGGGCGCTCATCGGCTGGCCCAGGGCAAGCGAGCTCGCCGAGCGGCCACCCTCGAGCGGGCCAAGGCCGGCCCCGAGCCCACGCCGCCGGTCGTCGATGCCGCTCCCCGTCGTCGCAGCCTGGCCGACCGTCACGCCGAGGCCGCCGGCCGACGCTCCTGAGCGGACGCTCGCGGACCGAGGCTCCGGGTCTGCGTCGGGCCAAAGGCGACGTGTCACACTACGTCCGTGCCCAGCGACGACGTATCGGCCCAGCTCATCGCCGCGATCCACGAGCAGCGGGTTTCCTCGCTGCCCGACACCGCAGCGTTCGTCGAGGCGAAGACGGCCTGCGTTCGGATCGGCACCGAGATCGCCGAGGAACTCGAGCGACTCGTCGAAGAGCTCTCGACGCTCGGCATCGAGGCGACCCCCGAACCGGACCACCGCCGACCCCGCCAGTTCCACGCCGGCAGCCTCACCATCGACCGCCGCCACCTCGGCACGGCCGTCCGTGTCCTCTCCGAGCGCGGACTCACGCCACCGTTCGAACCGACCGAAGGGCGACTGGCCGCCGTCGCTGCGGTTCGGCCGTCACTCCGGTTCCATCGCTTCGACGGGCATACCACGCGCCTCACCGTGGTCTTCGGCGAACCGGCGCCACGGCGCCTGCCGTCGATCGTCCGGCCGACCGCCCTCGACATCGCGAGCCGTGACGCCCCGCTCTGGAGACTCGTCGCCGACCGGGTGGCCCGCTCGGTCGGTCAACGCCTCGGTGCTACCCAGCCGCCACTGGCCGAGAACGACTTCCTCGGCACGCCGCAGTCACTGCTGCGACCCCTGCTCACCGCCGCCGGGGTCGGCCCAGACGATGTGGTGATGGACCTCGGGTGTGGTGACGGCCGCGTCGTCATCGACGCGGCGCAGACCTTCGGCTGCCGGGCCATCGGCGTCGAGGTCGTGGAGGAATTGGCGGCTCGAGCCCGGGCCAACGTCGAGGCCGCCGCGCTCGACGACGTGGTCGAGATCCGGGAGGGCCCAGTCCAGACCGCGGCGTTGGGCGACGGCACCGTGCTGTTCGCCTTCCTCCCGAGCCATCTCGTCGGCGGTGTCGTCGAGCGATGCCTCCGAGCGGGTCGCCCGGGCGCTCGCATCGTCGTGCACGAGCAGCTGCCGTTGCAGCCGAACCTGTCGCCCGATCGCTCGCTTCCGATCGTCGCCGACGACGCACTGACCGTCGCCCATCTCTGGACCGTGCCCGGCTGAACGGTCCGATGAGGTTGGCTACTGCATCCCAGCAGCGCTGACCCGGCGCTGAGACACCTCCGTGAGGTCGCCCTTGCGGACCTCGTAGGACGTCACTTGGTCGACCGAGTGTTGCCCGGCGCGGGCCTTGCCGGTGACGACGTCGAGGGTCAGCCCGTTGAGGACCGGCACCAGGCCGACGGCGCGGAAGCCGTCGTCGACGCCGGGGCTCGAGCGCTTGTCCTCCCGGATCAGCTCACCCGACTCCCAGATCCAGGTGTCGTCGACCGAGATGAAGCGGCACCGGTGGCTGCTCCGCGACTTCGAAACGATCGCACCGGGACACACGATCACGTTGCCGTCGACCCAGGGCTGCACCCCGAGCCCGTCGCGCCCGAAGCCGACCTCGAAGGCGTTGGCGATCAGGGCGTCGAGGTCGCCTCGGGCCATCGCCCGCTCACGTTGGAGCTGGAGCACGACCTCGCCGAGGTTGGCGAGCTGATCGTCGTCGAGTCGATCGACCACCCGAACCGCGTCGTCGGGGCGGCCACACAACAGTCGGGCCGCAGCGTTGACGCGACGAGCCGACGCCGGCTCGTCGCCCGCAGCGGATGGCGACACAGCAGGTGGGGTGGACACGGCGGCCAAGGCTAGGCGCGCCGTGCCCGACGACCGGCGGATCAGGCGTCGGTCGCGGTGACCTGCAGCTCACCTTCGGCGTACTGGGCCCGCAGGTCCTTCTTGGAGAACTTGCCGACACTGGTCTTGGGCACCTCGTCGATGAAGGTCCAGCGCTCGGGGATCCACCACTTCGCCACCCGAGTGGACAGGTAGTCCTTGAGCTCGGCGGGGGTGACCGTCTCGCCGGCCTTGACGACGACACAGGCGAGCGGCCGCTCGTCCCAGCGGTCGTCGGGGATGCCGACCACGGCGGCCTCGGTGACCGCAGGGTGGCCCATCAGGGTGTTCTCCAGGTCGACCGAGCTGATCCACTCGCCGCCCGACTTGATCACGTCCTTGGCCCGGTCCTTGATCGTGAGGAACCCGTTGGGTTCGATCACGGCCACGTCGCCGGTGCGAAGCCAGCCGTCGTGGAACTTCTCCTCGGTCGGGTCGAGGTAGTACGAGCCGGTGATCCACGGGCCACGGATCTCGATCTCACCCTGGGCCTCGCCGTCCCACGGCAACACCTCGCCGTCGTCGTCGCAGATCCGGATCTCGACGCCGGGGACGACCCGGCCGGTGCGGACCCGGTAGTCGATGTCGTCGTCGTAGTCGACGCCGCGGGGCGGCCACCCGAACGCCGCCAGGGGAGAGGTCTCGGTCATACCCCAGGCCTGCACGATGTCGACCCCGAAGGTCGAGCGGAACCCCTCGATGAGGCCCCTGGGAACGGCGGATCCACCACACAGCACATAACGCAGCGACGACAGGTCGGCGTCGGGGGCGTTCTGGAGGATGTCGTTGAGCACGGTCGGCACCGCGCCCGAGATCGTCGGCTGGGTGGCGGCGATGATCTCGGTGAGCGGCCCGGACTGCAGATACTGCTGGGGCATCACCATGTCGGCGCCGGCGGCGAAGGCTGCGTAGGGCATGCCCCAGGCGTTGGCGTGGAACTGGGGCACGATCATCAACACCCGGTCGTCGGCGCCCAGCTGCATCGTCGGCTGCCCGAGCGCCGCCATCGAGTGGAGGAACGCCGAGCGGTGCGAGTAGGCGACACCCTTCGGGTTGCCGGTGGTGCCCGAGGTGTAACACATCGCTGCCGCAGCTCGTTCGTCGAGCTCGGGGTAGTCGTAGCCGGGCTCTTCAGCGGCGAGGAGGGTGTCGTAGTCGAGCGTGTCGCCGAGGGTCTCGTGGGTCGTCACCTCACCGTCGTGGCACACGATGATGTGTTCGACGGTCGTGAACTGGTCGCGCACCCGCCCGAGCAGGGGGATCAGCGACTCGTCGACGATGATCACCTTGTCCTCGGCGTGGTTGACCACGTAGACGAGCTGCTCGGGGAACAGCCGAATGTTGAGGGTGTGGAGCACGGCCCCCATGCACGGCACGGCGAGATAGGCCTCCATGTGGCCCTGGTTGTTCCACATGAACGTGCCGACCCGATCCCCCTCGCCGACCCCGAGGCGGGCGAGGGCGGCCGCGAGCTGGTCGGCCCGGTCGGCGACCGCGGCGAACGTCGCCGAGCGCAGGCCGGCGTCGGGTCCGTCGTAGGTCATCACCTCGGCGTCGTGGTGCACGGTCCGCCCGTGCCGCAGCAGGTGGGTGATGGTGAGCGGGAAGTCCTGCATCGTCGAGGTGATCATGGGAGGAATGCTGGCCCGATGTGACCGGCGACTCAAGTCGTCGCCGAGGTCGCCCGGCCCAGCAGACGGACCGCTGTGTCGCGCTGGGGCCCGATGACGTAGACCTTCTCCTCGCCGAGCTCGACCGTGGCGCTGAGACCGCCTTGGCAGACCATGCCGGGTCGGCGGGGGACCACCTGCTCGACCTTCGAGCCCTTCGCATCGCAGACGAGGAGGTGGTGGTCGGTGACGACCACCGTGAAGCGTCCCAGCCGCGGCCGGCGCAACAGCCACCCGGCCGCGACCAGGCCGACGATGGCGAGTCCCACGACGTGCAACGGGCCCACCAAGGACCCGGCGACCGTGGCGAACAGCGCGAGGGTCGGATCGAACCCGGACCCCAGGAACGACCCGGCCACCGGTTCGTCGACGCCGGCATCGGCCGCGAGCGTTCGGAAGCTCGCACGTCGCGCCTCGGTCGCCGACTCGTCGTCGGCGCGTCGCCGATCGAGGCTGCGTTGCCGGGCCTCGGCCCACCGAGCGAGCAGGGACATGCCGGCGACCATAGGTCACCACCGACCGGACAGTGCGTCACGGCTTCCTCAAGGAGGCGACCGCAGCATCCGAGAACCTTGACGTGGCGTCGCCGTTTTCGATCGAGTTCCCGAGCACCGTCCGTGCCGGCAGCGTCGTGACGGGCGTGCTGGTGGCGCGCCAGTCGACCGAGCTCGACCGAATCGACGTCAGCCTCCGGTGCCGCAACCAGCGCAACCGCCATCGGGTCCACGCGATCGACACGACCGTCGAGTTCGGCGGCCCGATCGAACGGGGCCAGCGCCAGGCCTTTCGGCTCGCGGTCCCGGCCTGGGTGCTGCCGTCGATCATCACCACGGTCGGCCACGTCCGCTGGGAGCTCGTCGTCGGTGCCACCGAGGTGCTCGGACAGACCACCCGGATGCCGGTCTCGATCGAACCGCCGCCTCCGAGCACGCCGTTGCCCGATCGGTTGCCGCCCAGGACTCGGGCGAAGCTCGAGGCGGCGCAGGCACCCTACGGCCGTGCCGTTCCCCTCGGCCGGGTTGGCGGCTCCTTCCTCACCAGTTTCAACACGCTGGGTCGGGCCCTGGTCTGCGTGCTCCTGGCCATCTGCTCGTTCGCCTGGGGTTGGTCGATCGCCGGACTCACACTCCTCGGCGCTGCGGCCTGGCTCGCCGTCGCCGCGTGCCGCAGGATTCGCGGCGCGGTCGCGGAGGGCACGACGGCGCCCGCCGTCGAACACCTGTGCGTCCCGATCGTCGCCGAGACCGGCACCGC
>JAWSVN010000127.1:0-265 GCA_033851875.1 Acidimicrobiales bacterium | reverse complement strand
TGTCGCCGAGGCGGCGGCCTCCGCGGGGCGACCCTGTGGGAGTCGTGGCAAGGGATCGACACCGACCCCGGAACCGAACGGCCGTCAGGGACAGGCTCGGGATCCGTCGAGTTCGCGATTCCGGTCGAGGCCCCACCGACCATCGATGGCGGCGCTCACGGCGTCTGGTGGGAGGCCGTCGTGATCGACCGTGCCGAGCGCGTCGGTTTCGTGCGCTCGTTCCACGTCGTGGCCCGCCCCCGGGCGGGGATCGGCTTCCATGCCG
>JAWSVN010000126.1:0-13827 GCA_033851875.1 Acidimicrobiales bacterium | reverse complement strand
CCACCGGCGACCTGGCCCTGGTGCCGGTGTCGTCCGCATCGACCACTCACACGGTCGCGGTCTCCGAGGCCGGCGACCGAGTAGCCGTGGCGGCCCCCTTCGGTTCGGCCGAGGTCACGATCACCCGTGACGGCGTCACGCTCGCGACCGTCACCGTGGCGGCTCCGGTCGAGGGCGAACCCCTGCCCGTCGAGGTGTGGACCGACCCGGGTCCTGCCGAGCCGGGCGGAGCCTCGACCCTGGAGATCACCGCCACGCGCCCGGTCGTCGTCGATCACGACCGCGCCGCTCTCACCCCCTCCTCGTCGGCCGGCGAGCGATTCGTGGTGCCGATCGACGCCGACGCCGTCGAGATCACGTGCGCGACCCCGACCGTCGAGATCGACGTCGTCGCACCCCTCGACGCCGACCCGACCGCCGTCTCGGTCTCGACGCCGTGCGGCGACGACCCCGATGCCCTCGGCCCGATCACCCGCGTCGTCGAGGGCCCGATCGCGGCGGGCTCCGAGGTGGCGGTCACGGCCACCACCCAGGGGGCCGCCATCCGGTTGGCCGTCACGGTCGACGGCGCGACGGCTCCGCTGGCGTCGGCCAGCGACGCCCGCCCGAGCCGGTGGCCCGAACCCGAGCGCTCCGGACTCGTCGCCGAAGGACTGCTCGACGAGACGAGCACCTGGACCGCCCCGGCGATCGCAACCTCGGGGGGCCTGGTCGGATCGCTGCAAGCCGAAGCGATCGTGCCGGCCGACACCGCCGTGCGCATCCGGGTCGGGAACGGGATCGATCCGGCGGTCGGCCCGGACGGCACGCCGGCGACGGCCTTCGAACTCGTGCCCGACCCCGGCTCGCCCGGCTCGGTCCTGCTCGACCAGCCGCTTCCGCCCGCCCTCGATGGCGCCGCGGCACTCGTCGCCGACGTCGAACTGGTCAGCGACGATCGTCGGTCGGCCCCGATCGTGCGCTCGATCACGATCGGCCACGACCTCGTCGCCACGGCCCCGTCGGACGTCGCCGCCCTGACCAGTGGCGCGACCGTCACCGCCGACGCCGGCGTCGCGCTCCGGGTCTCGCTCACCGCCGACGCCACGGCCACGACCATCCGGCTGATCGGCCCGGCCGGCTGGGGGCTCGTGGCCCTCGACGGATCCCCGATCGACGAGACCACCGATGGCGCCACGGCGGTGGCCGTCGGTCCGGGCTCGACCCTCGCCGTCGTCGGCGGCCCGACGACCGGCCCACTCCAACTGCTTGCCGACCACGGCACGGGCGGCCCGACCGCCGTGCGCTTCTTCGAGGTGACGCCATGACCGAGCCCTTGCCCACCGAGCCCACACCGCCCGCCGCCGAGGACGGGGGCAGCCGGCTGTCGACCCCGTGGATCGTCACGATTGTCGTCGCGCTGGTCTTCGCCGTGCCGGCCGCAGCCGCGGTGTTGATCGAGAACCTGTTTCGGGGCGACGTCGAGGTCGCCGACTCGTGCTTCGTCGCCGCCGCCGGCTCCGACGCCGAGTCGACGTTGTTCACCTTCGACGCCACGGCGACGGTCACCGACCCGGACTCGGGCGTCGCCCTCGTCGAACAACGGCTGTCGGCCACGGCGATGGCCGGCGATCGGGTCGTCTACGCCGACGCGGTCTCGCTGGGCAACGACTGCGGTGGCTCGATCGCCGTCGCCTTCGCCCCGAGTGGTGAACCGACCGTGCCGGCGAGCGTCGTGCTCCGCCTCCTCGTCGAGGACCCGAGCGGCGGCACCGTCGGCGGATTGCCCGGCTCGTGGACCGAGGTCCTGGCGGTCGCCGATGGCTCCGCCGCTGGTGGCGCCACGGTCGCCATCGCCGATGGCGAGACCCGCACCCTGGCCGTCGTGGCCGACGCCGCCGCCGACGCCGAGGTCGGCGCCGCCGGCGAGGTTGCGTGGGTGGCGACGGTCGCTGTCGACTGAGCCTCGATCGACTGCGGCCCGCGCTCAGTCCGTCTCGACGACGGCGCCTCGCTGATCGACCGGCAGGGGGTAGATGTCGCCGCTCTCGGGCAGTGCCTCGATCACTTCGCCGACGCACGCCGACTCCACGGCGAACGCGATCGACGGGCCGGAACCGCTCAGCCAGCCGGCGAGAGCACCGGCGGCGAGGCCGGCTTCGAGGGTGGCCGCCGACTCGGTGGCGACGGCGAGTCGACCGGGCTGATGGAGCCGGTCGGCGGTGGCGTGACGGAGCAGCTCGGGCCGCTGTTCGTGGATGGCGGCGACGAGTAGGGCGACACGGCCGAGATTGAACACGGCGTCGTCGAGCCCGACGGTGTCGCCCATCGCCGACCGGCTCTTGTCGGTGCTCGTCGTGGCCTCGTGGGGCACCCACACGACCAGGTCGGCGGGGAACGTCGCGTCCAAGCGATGGTGGACGTCGCCGGCGATCACATGGATGCCACCGAAGACGGCCGGCGCCGCGTTGTCGCCGTGCCCCTCGAGATCGAAGACCACGTCGTAGGCCCGCCGCTGCATCTCGTCGTGGGTCTCGCCGGACTGGGCCAACGCCAGGGCGGCACCGGCGGCGCGTGCGGCGGCCGAGAACCCGAGCCCGCGACCAGCGGGCACGTCGAAGTCGAACCAGATCGGGCCGTCGCCACCGGCGGCCTCGTAGGCGATCCGGGCGATGTGGTCCGGGCCGCACGATTGTTGGGGTAACCGTTGGGGTGACGGCTGGGGTGACGCCTGGGCGGATGACTCCGGAGCGAACGGCTCGTCGGCCACGCGGACCCGGAGGTCGAGGGCGAGGCCGAGCACGTCGAACCCGGGCCCGAGGTTGGCGGAGGAGGCGGGAGCGGACACCACGGTCACCCGCCGCAGGGTAGGCCACGGCGGTGCAACCGAGGACCAACCGATCCGGCCGACCACCTCGAGCGACACGAGCTGCGAGATACTTGACCCACCCTCCAGAAACCTGTGAAGGTGAGGGCGTCACCGTGTGGGACCGCGGCGACNNCGACACCGGACACGAACGACACAGCATGAGGGGGTGTCGTCGATGACGACGAACGAGACCGAAGGGATCGCCCACGCCGAGCGTGGGCGAGCGTTCGAGACCGCTGGGCACTACGCCCGGTTGAGGGCCGAGTGCCCGATGCACCACGAGGCCGACCACGATCCACCGTTCTACGTACTGAGCCGGTTCGACGACGTGCTCGAAGCCCTCAAGGACCCGGCGCAGTGGCGCAACCACCGAGGACCCGGCGTCTTCCATCAGGACCAGGGGGTGCTCGGCAGCGCCGACGACCCCGATCACGCGCGGCATCGACGGGTGCTCCTGCCGGCGTTCCGCCCGCGGCAGATCCGGTCCCTCGAGGAGCGCCTCGTCGCCCTGACCGACGAACTGATCGACGCCTTCATCGACGAGGGCTCGTGCGAGTTCGTCGAAGCGTTCGCCGCCCCACTGCCGGCGCTGGCCATCGCCGAGCTGCTCGGCGTGCCCGGCGAGGACCGCGACGAGTTCGGGCGGTGGAGCACCCTTGCTGTCGCTGCCCTGACGGGTGGTGACGTCGACGAGTACCACCGGGCGCGCGGGGTGCTCGAGGACTCCATCGAGGCCGGCGTCAACGAACGGCTGCGCCTGCTCGACGAGGCCTCGCCCGATGGCTCACTCCAGGCCGACGACGTGGTGGGCTCGGTGCTGCCCGACGACGTGCTCGCCCGCCTGGCTGTGGCGTTGCGCAACGGGACCCTCGACCTCGCCGAGGCCCGCTACCTCGGCTACCAGCTCCTGGTCGCCGGCCACGAGACCACGACGAGCCTGCTCGGCCTCCTCCTCTACCGGCTGCTGGAGCGGCCGGCGTTGCTCGAACGGCTGCGGACCGACCCGTCGCTGATCCCCCAGGCCATCGAGGAGGGGCTGCGCTTCGATGCCCCCGTCGCCGGCCTGTTCCGCACCAACGACCGAGCGGCCGAGGTCCACGGCCACGCCCTCGATCCCGACACCAAGGTCCAGCTGTTGTTCGGCGCGGCCAACCGTGACGAGTCGGCGTTCGAACGACCCGACGAGTTCGACATCGAGCGCGACCATCGAGAGCTCTCGCGCCACGTCGCCTTCGGGTGGGGCGTGCACCTTTGCATCGGGGCGCCGCTGGCCCGGCTCGAGACCCGCATCGCCTTCGAGCGTCTCCTCGCTCGGCTGCCCGGCCTCGCCCTCGACGGCGAACCCGTTCGCAACGACAGCTTCGTGCTCCACGGGCTCACCCGCCTCCCGATCCGCTGGTAGGCGACGCCACACGATTGAGGCAGCACGGTTGAGGCANNCGGTTGAGGCAGCACGGTTGAGCCGATCAACCCCCGGTCGGTGCCACGATCCGGGCATGAGCAGCGAGACACTCCTCGACCGGTTCTTCGCCGAGTTGCCGGGTGCACGCCCACGGCTACCGGCGCCCAACGAACGTCTCGGCTTCGCATCGGCGTTCGACGTCGACGCACTGGCCGACGCCTCGACCCGGGCGGCCGTCGGCGCCGTCGCTCACGCCACCGGCACGCCGATGCCCGACCGACTGGATCCAGCCGTCGTGCGTGCAACCTTCGCAACCCAGGTCGCCGTCGACGGCACTCCCCCTCCGACATGGGCCGACCTGTCGGGTATGTACCGGACCGGCGACGACCGGTGGATCCAGTTCCACGCCAACTTTCCCCACCACGCAGCCGGGATCGTCGAACGACTCGGGTGTGCCCCGGACCGTGCCTCGGTCGAGGCGGCGGTGCTGGGGTGGCAGGCCGAGGAGCTCGAGACCGCGCTGATCCGCGACGGCATGATCGCCGCAGCCATGCGTTCGATCGACGAGTGGTCGCGACACCCGCACGCACTGGCCACCCGAGACCTCCCGATCGTCTCCGTCGACGACCTCACGCCCGCGGCGCGGTCCCGCCGGAGCTCTCCGCTCGGCGACGGGGGCCGACGACTCCGGGTGCTCGACACGACCCGCGTCCTCGCCGGCCCGGTGGCCTCACAGGTCTTCGCCGCCGCCGGCGCCGACGTGATCCGGGTCGGAGCCGCCCACCTCCCGACGATCGAGATCGGGTTGCTCGCCACCGGTGCCGGCAAACGGAACCTGCATCTCGACCTCCGGCAGGCCGACGAACTCGCCCGCTTCGCCGAGCTGGCCCGCACCGCCGACCTCTGGATCGACTCCTACCGACCCGACGCACTGGCCGGCTTCGGCTTCGACGACGCCTGGATCGCCGACAACCGGGCCGGCAAGGCGACCGTGCAGGTGTCGGCCTTCGACTGGGTCGGCCCATGGGCCGGTCGACGCGGCTTCGACTCGATCGTGCAGACGACCACGGGGATCGCCCACGCTGGCCAGGAGGCAGCTCGAGCCGAGGGGCCGACCTCGCTCCCGGTGCAGGCACTCGACTACGCGACGGGGTTCTTCGCTGCGGCGGCTGCAGCCCAACTCGTGACGGCCGCACCCACCGCACCTCGTGTCGCCCGACGCGCTCGGCTGTCCTTGTTGCGGACCCGCAACGCCCTCGTCGAGCTGGCCGACGCGATGCCCTTCACACCGGCCCGGCCCGACGGCGAGCCCTCTGCGGTGGTCGCCTTCCATGCCGGCTGGCCAGAAACCGTGCGCCGCTTGGAAGTGCCGGCACCGCTCCTGGGAACATGGCCCTCGCCACCGTCGCTCTCCTTCTCGACCCCGGACGTCGACGACCGGTACGGCTGGGTCGCGTCGGGCGCGGCAGCGCCCGACGCAACACCACTCGCATGACCCGCTCAGCGGTGCGGCGGAACGACGAGATCAGCTCGCCGAGACCCGGAACGAGCGATCAGCTGTGCACCTCCCTGCACCACGACGAGGATGACGATTGCCACCCCCGCCGCCCACCAACTGGGCAACAGCACCGCAGCGGCGACCGCCGCGGCGAGGGCCCCGACAGCGAGACCGAGCCACCCACCTCGTCGTTGCTTCCAGCGCCGGAGGTCGTCACTCTCATGGTCCGTGGCAGCCGACCATCCGGCCGCCGAGAGCTCGGAGAGGACCTGACCGGCGTCGGCGAACACGTCGACGGTCGTCAGCGTCTGATCGCCCCCGGCGTCCGTGTGCACGATGGCCAGGGTCGACTCCGTGATCCGGACCATTCGCTGGACGCTCCCCACGGGGAGATCGAGCACCGGCCGAGGGTCGTGACCGGGCACCCGGCCCGCGTCCAACGCCCTCTGGACACGCAGACCTCGCCCGGCTCGGAGCTTCCAGACCCGGAACTGACCGTTGGAGACCACGAAGATGATGAGCTTCGCGCCGCCGGCCTCACCGATTCGGGCGACCGACACGACGTCAGCGTCCGCAGGGATCGGGGCAAAGCTCGACTCGTCGAGCGGGCGGCTGAAGCGCACCGGGTCCCGCCGGTAGATCGCCGCGCCGGTGAAACCTGCTGCCCCGGCCCAGAGCACGAGCGGGAGGCCGCCGGAGACCCCGGGTTCCCCGGGGTCGCTCCGTCCGACGTGCCACCCGTAGCTGGTGAGCGCCGCCAACAGCGCCGCCAACACCGCACCGAAGGCCGGGTACCGCACCGCGAGGTAACCGATCCGGAAGGTCATGATCTCGAATCGTCGCAACCTCCCAGCGCCTTGAGGAACGCTCCCCTGGGTACCGAGGTCGTCGTTGCGGGTAGCGTCCCGGCATGGACACTGGCACCGAACGGCTGATCCGCAACGACGAGGCCGGCCGCTACGAGCTCGTGATCGACGGGACGGTCGCCAGCTTCGCCGACTTCACCGACACGGCTGACGGCGTGAGGGTGTTCCCCCACACGGTCACCGACCCGGTCTTCCGGGGACGGGGCCTGGCGGCGGAAGTGGTGCGGTTCGCCCTCGACGACACCCGCGCTGCGGGCCGCCTGGTGCAGCCCGCCTGCTGGTTCGTGGCCGAGTTCATCGAGACCAACGCCGACTACGGCGATCTCGTCGCCGGCCGCCCCTGACCCTCGGGCCGACTAGAGGCTGAACAGCTCGAGGGCCTCGGGGTTGGCGAGGGCCTCCATGTTCTTGACCGGGCGGCCGTGGAGGACCTCGGTGACGGCGAGCTCGACGATCTTGCCCGAGCGGGTCCGGGGGATGTCGGCCACGGCCTTGATGACGGCCGGCACGTGGCGGGGCGAGCACTTCGAGCGCAGCTCCGAGCGGATCGTGCGCTCGAGGGCCTCGTCGAGCGCGACCCCGTCGGCCAGGCGGACGAACAACACGATCCGGGTGTCGCCGTCCCACTGCTGGCCGACCGCGATCGCCTCGACCACCTCGTCGAGCTGTTCGACCACGCGGTAGATCTCGGCGGTCCCGATCCGCACACCCGACGCGTTGAGGGTGGCGTCGCTGCGACCGTGGATGACCATGCCGCCGTTCGGGGTCCACGAGGCGTAGTCGCCGTGGGTCCAGGTGTTGTCGAACGCCTCGAAGTAGGCGCTGCGGTAGCGAGAGCCGTCGTCGTCGCCCCAGAACTCGAGCGGCATCGACGGGAACGGCGTGGTGCACACCAGCTCGCCCTGCACACCGGCGCCGAGCGGTTCGGCGGCGTCGTCGAACACCTCGACGGCCATGCCCAGCGAGCGGGTCTGGATCTCGCCGGCGAACACCGGTCGGGTCGGGTCGCCGCCGACGAGGCAGCCGCACAGGTCGGTGCCGCCCGACATCGACTGCAGGTGGGCGTCGGCCTTGATCGCGTCGTAGACCCAGGCGAACCCCTCGTGTGAGAGCGGCGAACCGGTCGAACAGATCGTCTTCACGCTCGACAGGTCATGCGTCTCGGCCGGGTGGAGCCCACCCTTCATCGAGGAGTCGAGGAACTTGGCCGACACGCCGAGCAGGGTCACGCCGTAGCGGTCGGCGAGGTCGAACATCGCGGTCGGCCCGGGGAAGGCCGGGTTGCCGTCGTAACAGATGATCGTGGCGCCCGATCCGAGGCACGACACGAGCCAGTTCCACATCATCCAGCCACACGTCGTGAAGTAGAAGACCTGATCGCCCGGGCCGATGTCGGACGCGAGTTGTTGTTCGGTGAGGTGCTTGAGCAGGACCCCGCCGGTGCGGTGCACGATGCACTTCGGCTTCCCGGTCGTGCCGCTCGAGTAGAGGATGTAGAGGGGGTGGTCGGTGGGCAGCTGTGCGTAGTCGGGCTCGGCCCCGAGGTGCTCGGCGAGCACGGCGTCCCACCGGAGGGCGTCGGCGACCCCGGAGATGTCGGGATCGGCGGTGACGTAGGGGACGACGAGGACGTGTTCGACCGAGGGCAGGTCGTCACGGATGTCGCCGAGCCGGCCGAGGCAGTCGAACGTCTTGCCGTTGTAGTGGTAGCCATCGGCGGCGACGAGGACCTTGGGCGTGGTCTGGCCGAAGCGGTCGGTGACGCCGCTGGTGCCGAAGTCGGCCGAGGTCGAGGTGAACACGGCGCCGATCGAGGCGGCGGCCAGGAAGGCGATGATCGTCTCGGGCACGTGGGGCATCCATGCCGCCACCCGGTCGCCGGGCTCGACCCCGACCGACCGCATCCACGCTGCCATCGCGGCGGTCTCGGCGCGGAGCTGGCCCCAGTCGACGAAGCGCTCGTCGCCGTCCTCACGCCAGGCGATGATTGCGGGGTCGACGGCTCCGGCGCCCGAGCGGTCGGCCAGGAGGTTCTCGGCGAAGTTGAGGGTGGCGTCGGGCAGGAAGCGCCACCGCCAGAACTCGGCGCCTTCTTCGACGAGGCGATCACCGGGGTCGCCGATCACGTCGCACCAGTCCCAGACGGCCTTCCAGAACTCGCCGGGGTGGTCGACCGACCATTGCCACAGGGCGTCGCTGTCGGCGACCGGGCCGCGCCTCATCGACTCGGCGATCGGTTCGATCGCCTCCCGACGGAACCGGTCCATCCGAGTCGCCGCGACACGCTCGGGCGACGGCGTCCAGAGCGGGATGGTGGTGTCGACGGTCGGGTCGGACGTGACGTCGGTCATGTGGCCGATGCTACGACGCGACGCCGGCGCGAACCTCCCTCGCTCCATGCACGCCGCTGATAGCGGCCATGGGGCTCAGCCGTAGCCCTCGGCCCGGCGGAGCAGGTCGCGTTCCACCGCCTCGACCACGCTCATCGCCTCCTCGGCACTCAGCAGGCCAGCGCGTTGGGCGTGGTAGGCGACCGCCGCCGAATCGGAGGCAAGCAGGAGCGGGATGTCGTGATTCCAGGCGTCGGCGACCGCCTCGACGCGACCGTCACCAGGGTCCAGCCGGACCTCGCGGATGTAGACGGCCTTGATGCGGCCGGGGTGTCGGCGGACCACCTCGGCGTAGATCTCGGGGTCGTGCTGACCCGAGTCGCCGATGAGGACGAACTCGAGCTCGGGGTGACTGGTGAGGATCTCGTCGATCGCCTTGTGTTTGGTGTCGCCGTGGCCGCGGCTCGGGTCTTTGCCGAGGAAGTCGCGCAGCATCAGCGGGCCGAGAGGCAGCTCGTGGTGTTGGAGGAACGCCCACAGGAAGCCGTGGAGGTTCCACGGACTCGACGAGACGTAGAAGAACGGGTGGCGGTCGGGCGTGCCGTCGATGCCCGTGGCGAGGGCCCGGTAGAGCTCGGGCGCACCGGCGAACGGGGCCCGGGAGTGCTCGGACCCGGTGACGGTCAGGCGGACCATCTCCCAGGTGCGCTGCACACCGGTGTGCAGGATCGTGTCGTCGATGTCGGAGATCACCCCGAAGCGGGCGTCGGCGGGCGGCGTGCGCACGAGGGCGGTGGCGGTACGCGGCGGGTCGACGCCTCGATAGGTGTCGGCCAGCTCGATCGTGGCCTCGACCCAACCGCCGGGTGCCGGCTCCTCGACCCACGGGATCCGCAGTTCGATGTAGCCCTCGGCGTCGCTGGCGATCTGCTCGTGGTGGGCCCCGATGGTGACCGACAGCGGCACGTCGGGGAGCTCGTCGGTGAGGAAGCTCGACGCGGTGCGACGCAACGCGGTGAGCGCCCCCTCCCCCGGCACGGCCTCGGGGGGCTCGGAGTCGTCGAGTACCCGCGCCCGGACGACGAGGCCCCCGGCGCCGGCATGGCCGTGGTGCGGGATGATGCGCAGGAAGTCGGGGCGGTGCTCGGCCCGCTTCTCCCGCCGTCGGTCGTCCCACCACCGCTCCGCCGCGATGGCACCCCGGCGGACCAGGTGGGTGCTCCGGCTGACCATGTTCCCAAGTCTGCCACGCCGACGGCGGGCCCAGCGTCGGCCCTTCACCGCGACAACTCCGCCAATTTCCCCCTCTTTCGTGTTGCCTATCGAACGTATGTTCGATAGATTGTCTTCATGGCGGCAACCATCCGGGATCTCGACACCTCCATCCCGGCACCTCTCCGGGATGAACAGCGGACCGCAGAGCAGCTCGACGATCAGGCCCTGGCCGCGGAACTGTTGCGGCTGCGCCGTGAGCGATCGGCCGTGGCCGGGCGTGAGGCAGCCCTCCTCGCGGAGCTCGAGTACCGGCGCTCGCACACGACGCCGGCCAGTGCCGGCATCTGGCACGATGCGCCGACCTCCAATCCGCTGCGACACCGGACGAGCACTCTCTGGCTGGCGGCCGAGACCCGCGAGCGTTCGAGCTCGTGCGGTCGGGTGGTTCGTCGAGCCGAGGCCCTGGCCGACCTGCCGACCGTGCATGCCGCACTCCTCGGGGGCCGCCTGAGCGAGGCCCACGTCGACAAGATCGCGTGGGCCCATCGCCAGCCCCACATGGGCGACCACGTCGTCGACGCCCAGGCGACGCTGTGCCGGTGGGCGGCCGCCCACGAGTGGCCCGACTTCGCCAAGCGGATCGAGGCCCTCGTCGAGGCGATGGACACCGACGACCCAGCCGACAAGGCGCTGCAGATCGCCGACAAGCGGGGCATCACGAGCACCGACTTCGACGGGCGCTCCCAGATCGTCATCGACACCAGCACCGAAGCGAAGCACCAGATCTACAGCGCCATCGCCCCGCTCGTCGACGCGATGCGCGACGGCGACTTTGCCGAAGCCCGAGAGGCGTTCGGCGACGAGGCCACCTGGGCCCACGTCCACCGCACCGACCCCCAGCGGCTTCACGACGCACTGCTCCAGGTCGTCCGGGCGGGCGCCACCGCCAACGACCCCGGCGCCGCGTTCAACGTCGACGTGGTCGTCGACCTCGAAACCCTCGAGCGCGAGGCGGCTCGAGCGTGCGGTGTCACGCCCGAGCCGCTCGACCTCGAGCACGCGCTCGCCGTCGCCGAGCGACGGGCCTGCGAGACGCTCGAGGGCACGACCTACAACCCGGCGATCGCGCTCGCCGCCGCCCTCAGCGGAAGCCTCCGTCGAGTGGTGCTCGGGGCCGCCGACGCCCACGTCGACATGTCGGTCGCCGACCGAACGTTCCGGGGCCTCAAGCGGCGAGCGGTCCAGCTCCGAGATCGCCACTGCGCGATGCCGGGCTGCGATCGACCGTCGCATGAGTGCGAGATCGACCACATCGTCCCCCACACCGACGGCGGACCCACCGAGACGGCCAACGGGCAACCCTTGTGCCGACCGTGCCACCGATGGAAGACCTGGCTCGATGCCCTCGGATTCCCCTGAGCACCAGATCTCCCGTACCGGCGCGAGCGCTCACACTTCAGGTGTCGAGTGCCCCATCGCCGCGCTCGTCCCACCATTCGAGCAGCCGTTCGCCGGCGGCGAGGTAGAGATCGGACGCGTCGGGGTCGAGGCTGGCAGCATCGATGACCGCCAGCGAGTACTTGACCACGTGGGCGTCGTGGCGTCGGGTGGCCGCCAGGGCGAGGTCGGCCACCCGGCGGTCGAGGTCGCCAGCGGGACGGGCCAGGTCGGCGACCTGGTCCGGCACGACCGGGGTGGCTGCCAGGCTGCAGCGCAGCGCGTGGACGTGGGTCGCCGCCACCCAGATCGCCGGCGGGCCGATCAGGTCGGCCAGCTGGAGCACGGCGAGCGGCAGGGTGAGGCAGTGGGTCCAGCCGTAGGGAGCCCGTTCGGGGTCGTCGAGCAGCATCGAGGCGGTAGCGGTCCGGAGGATGACGGGCGTCCACACCGCCGGATCGCCGTCGGCCGGCAGCACCGGGGCGAGACGCTCGGCGGCCACCCTCTCGGCGCGATCGATCATCGGATGGATGAACGTCGACTCGCCTCGACCCAGGCGCGGCGGGTCGGCGAGCACGTCGGCGAGCGCCGCTGGGTCGCCGGGGCCGGTGGGCGGGGTTCGGTCCGACCAGCTGATTCGCCAGTCAGGGTGTCGGTCGAGTTCGCGGACCAAGGGGCCGAGCATCGGCCAGAGCCCGGCGGTGTCGTTGCCGAGCTGCGCTTCGGCTCGGATCGACGCCAGGAAGATCGGGGCGTGGGCGGCGGCCCCGGTGCGGGCGGCGATGGCGGGAGCCAGACCGGCGACGTCGAGGTCGGCGACGTCGGGCCACTCCGCGGCCGGGGCCGGCGCGGAGCAGGCATCCCAGGCCTCCCCGATGGCGGCGACGTGGTGCGCCGTGTGCTTCTCGGCGGTCGACCGGTCGACGTCGGCGACCCAGTCGAGCAGCCGACGGCGGGCGAGCAACTCGAGGGGCGCATGCAGCACGAACGAGTCGGCCGGGTCGGCCCGGGGAACGGCAAGACGAGCGGCGACTTCCTGGACGAGCGAGGCGATCATGCAGACCTGTCTACAATCTCAAGTATTGTTGAGGTCAACGCAGCGAGGTCAAGCGATCCACTCCTCTCGATCGGGGCCGTGGCGGAGCGGACGGGGCTGGCGGTCTCCGCGGTGCGGTTCTACGCCGACCAGGGGTTGGTCGAGGTCGAGCGGTCCGAGGCCGGCCATCGACGGTTCCGGCGGTCGGCGATCCGGCGGATCTCGTTCATCGTGGCGTGTCAACGGTTGGGCTATTCGCTCGGCGAGATCGGCGAACGGTTGGCAGCGCTCCCCGAGGGCCGCACGCCGACCGACGACGACTGGGAACAGCTGGCGACCGGGTTCCGGGCCGACCTCGACGAACGCATCGCCGGGCTGATCAGCCTGCGGGATCAGCTGTCGAGCTGCATCGGCTGTGGCTGCCTCTCGCTCGAGCGCTGTGCCCTCTACAACCCCGACGACGCCGCCACCGCGTTCGGGGCCGGCCCCCGCTACCTGCTCGGCGACTCGTTCAGCGACCTCAGCCGAGGAGGCTCTCGACCTCGTCCAACGGCGTGAGCTGGTCGATCGTCGGCATGGGGTCGCCTCGGAGGTAGTGGTCGCGAACGGCCTGGTAGTCCTCGTGCACGATGCGCCAATCGAAGCCCTCGGCATCGGCTTCCCAGCACACCTCGTTGGCTCGCCGGTCGGCCGCCACGAGGGGGTTGGCATCGGCCGATGGACTCCACTCACCCAGCTGCGGGGCTTCGGCCTCGGCGTGGACGAGTTCGAGCAGATCGAGGGCGGCGGCGAAACACTGCCGGTCGGAGAACCGGGGCGCCGTCGTCGGCGTGGTGGTTCGATTCATCGACTCCTCGAGGCCACCACCGAACTGGCCACGGACGACGGCGAGGACCAGCGCGAGCGCGAGACCGCCGAGGATCCGACCACGCGTCTGCCGCCAGCGGGCCGAGACCCAGGAGCCCCCGGTCAACGGAGCGTCGCGCGTGGGTCCCCAGGTCTTGCCGTCCCAGAACCGCTCGACCCCACGACGACCCTCCGGGTCGGGGTACCAGCCGGGCGGAGCGGCCTCCTCGGAGGTCGGCTGCTGACCATGACTCGCCGCCATGTTCCGAACGTACCTGGCGGGTGGTGACCGGTGAAGGGGCCGTTCGGCTCAGCTGCGCCCGATCTCGCCGATCAGCTGATCCAACGT
>JAWSVN010000125.1:0-43523 GCA_033851875.1 Acidimicrobiales bacterium | reverse complement strand
TGATGCCCCACGCCATCGACTGTTCGGAGTTGGGCGACTCGGCGTCGGGCGGCCCGAACATCATGATCGAGGGCCACCACCACCGATCGAGGGCGTCCTGGGCCATCGCCTTCTGCCCCTCGGTGCCCTTCGCCAGCTCGAGCATGATCGAATAGCCCTGCCGCTGGTGGAAGCTCTCCTCCTTGCAGATGCGCACCATCGCCCGTGCGTAGGGCCCGTAGGAACACCGGCACAGCGGCACCTGGTTCATGATGGCGGCGCCGTCGACCAGCCAGCCGATGGCGCCGACGTCGGCCCATGTGAGGGTCGGGTAGGTGAAGATCGAGGAGTACTTCTGGCGGCCGGTGTGGAGACGGTCGAGCATCTCGGCCCGGTCCATGCCGAGCGTCTCGGCCGCCCCGTAGAGGTAGAGGCCGTGGCCGGCCTCGTCCTGGACCTTGGCCAGCAGGATCGCCTTGCGATGCAGCGACGGCGCTCGGGTGATCCAGTTGCCCTCGGGCTGCATGCCGATGATCTCGGAGTGGGCGTGCTGGGCGATCTGGCGGATCAGGGTTCGCCGGTAGTCATCGGGCATGTCGTCGGTCGGTTCGACGAACTCGTCGGCCTCGATCAGCTCGTCGAACGTTCGGGCGGTCCCACTCATGCCTCACATGATACGGGCACAGACCGACTCGTCAATTCATGTGTGTCACGTTATTGTGGCCACGGTCACAGAGAAGTCGGCCACAGAGAAGAGGGAGAGCCCATGCCGGCACTGCACCCCATCGAGACGGCTCCGATCGAGGAGCTGCGCGCCCTCCAGCTGCAGCGCCTGCAGTGGAGCGTGGCCCACGCCTACGCCAACGTCGACCACTACCGCCGAGCGTTCGACGCAGCCGGTGTCGGCCCCGGCGACATCGAGACCCTCGCCGACCTGGCCAAGCTGCCCTTCCTCACCAAGGACGACCTGCGGGCCAACTACCCCTTCGGCATGTTCGCCGTGCCCCGCACCGACGTGGTGCGGGTGCACGCCTCGTCGGGCACGACGGGCAAGCCGACCGTGGTCGGCTACACGGCGGCCGACATCGACATGTGGGCCCAGGTCGTGGCCCGCTCGCTGAGCGCGGCCGGCGTGGGGCCCGGCGACATCGTGCACGTGGCCTACGGCTATGGCCTGTTCACCGGCGGCCTCGGCGCCCACTACGGGGCCGAGGCCCTCGGCTGCACCGTGGTGCCGATGTCGGGCGGCCAGACGGAGAAGCAGATCCAGCTGATCCGCGACTTCGAGCCCCGCGTGATCATGGTGACCCCGTCGTACTGCCTCAACCTGATCGACGAACTCGAGCGGGTGGGCGTCGACCCTCGCTCGACCAGCCTCGAGATCGGCGTGTTCGGCGCCGAACCGTGGAGCGAGGAGCTGCGGAGCGAGATCGAGGACCGGCTCGGCATCGACGCCGTCGACATCTACGGCCTGTCGGAGGTGATCGGGCCGGGCGTCTCCCAGGAGTGCGTGGAGACCAAGGACGGGCCGACGGTGTGGGAGGACCACTTCTACCCCGAGATCATCGACCCGGAGAGCGGCGAGGTGTTGCCCGACGGCGAGGAGGGCGAGCTGGTGTTCACCTCGCTCACCAAGGAGGCGATGCCGGTGATCCGCTACCGGACCCGCGACCGCAGCCGCCTCCTGCCAGGCACGGCCCGCACGATGCGACGCATGCAGCGGGTCGGGGGCCGCACCGACGACATGCTGATCATCCGGGGCGTCAACGTGTTCCCGTCCCAGGTCGAGACCCAAATCCTCACCGTCGACGACCTGAGCCCCCACTACCAGCTCGTGATCGACGACTCCGGCAACATGACGTCGCTCGCCGTGCGGGTGGAGCGGGGCGACGGCGTGACCGCCGCGGCCGGCGACGACGCCGCTCGGGCCCTGGCCCACAAGATCAAGGTCCACATCGGGGTCACCGCGACGATCGACGTCGTCGCCCCCGGTGAGGTGCCGCGCTCGGCCGGCAAGGCCCAGCGCGTCGTGCGCGCCTCGTGACCCGACGGCCCAGCCCGAGCGCCGCCGACCTCGTCGCCCGCCTGACCGACCGCGTCGACCGGTCGGCCCGGTCGGTGTTGGTCACGGTCTTCGGCGACACGATCGCCCCCCTCGGCGGCGAGGTGTGGCTCAGCGACCTGTTCGAGTTGATGGCGCCGTTCGACTACAGCGAGCGGCTGGTGCGGACGTCGCTCTCGCGCCTCGTCGCCGACGACTGGTGTGTGAGCGTTCGGGATGGGCGTCGCAGCCGCTACCGCCTGACCGAGGGGGCGCAGCGCGCCACCGAGGAGGCCGAGCAGCGCATCTATCACCGGTCACGGCGGGCGTGGACGGGCACCTGGACACTGGTGCTGGTGCCCGACGGCGATGCGGTGGTCGACGAACTCCGGTGGAACGGGTTCGCCCGCCTGGCCCCGGGGGTGCACGCCCTCCCCCACGACCCCGACGGTCGCCACCGCCGCGTCGTCGAGCGACTCGGCCTCGGCGGCCGCCACCCGATCGCCGACGCCACCTTCGCCGACGTGTCGGTCCTCGCTGCCGAGGATCGGCTCACCGACGGGTTCGATCTCGGCGGCCTGGTGGAGGACTACTGGAGGTTCTGCGAGGCGTTCGGCCCGGTGGCCGACGCTGTGCTCGACACGATGACGCCGGCCGAGGCGTTCGCCCTGCGGACGCTGCTGGTTCACGAGTTCCGGCGACTCCGCCTGCGCGACCCCGAACTGCCGAGCGAACTCCTGCCGAGCCCGTGGGCCGGCGACGAGGCGTTCGACGTCGCGGCCGCGGCCTACGCGGCGGTGAACGACGCTGCGTGGCGCTGGGCCGAGCAGTCGATCGACGGGTCGCACATGGCGACGAGCCGCTTCACCGAAGCGGTCTGCTGAACGTCAGCCCTGGCCGTAGTAGGCGGCCGGGCCGTGCTTGCGTTCGTGGTGGACCCGCAACACGTGGGCCTCGAGTTCGGGCGCCGACCGGGCCGAGACCTGGTCGCGGTGCAGCGCCACCTGCTCGGTGAGGATCGCCATGCGAGCGATCTCTTCGATGGCGACGGCGTTGTCGACCGCCTTGGTGACCGACGGCCCCCAGACGAACGGGGCGTGCCCGGCGACGAGAACGCCCGGCACGTGGAGGGGATCGATGCCGGCCTCGGCGAAGTGGTCGATGACGACCGTGCCGGTGTTGGCCTCGTAGGCCTCGGCCACCTCGGCCTCGGTGAGGGGGCGGGTCACCGGCACCGGGCCGTTGAAGTGATCGGCGTGGGTGGTGCCGTAACACGGCAGCGGCCGGCGGGCCTGGGCGAAGGCGGTGGCGTGCACGCTGTGGACGTGCACGATGCCGTTCACCCCGTCGAAGGCGCGGTAGAGGGCCAGGTGGCTCGGCGTGTCGGTCGAGGGCCGCTTGTCGCCGGCGACGACCTCGCCGTCGAGGGTCAGCACGACGATGTCGTCGGCCGTCATCGTGTCGTAGGCGACGCCGCTGGGCTTGATCGCCACCAGTTCGCCGTCGTCGGATCGGCCCGACACGTTGCCCCAGGTGAGGGTGACCAGTCCCTCGGCCGGCAGCCGGAGGTTCTGTTCGAGCACCCGCTCCCGCAGTTCCTCGATCTCGGGACCTGCTGTGATGGACATCACCGTCTCCCTGTGGTTGACTCGACCGGTTGCCGATTGCCCCTGATCACGGCCCATGTTAACGTTCACGCTGATGGGCGCGTCGACCTCTGGCAAACGAGCCACGATCAAGGATGTGGCGGCCCGTTGCGACGTCTCGGCCCAGACCGTGTCGCGGGTGATCAACAACCACCCACGGGTCGCGCCGGCTACCCGCAAACGCATCCAAGCCGCGATCGCCGAGCTCAACTATCGGCCTTCGGCCCTGGCCCGTGGGCTGCAGTCGAACCGGTCGAACACGATCGGCGTGCTATTGGCCGGCCTCGAGTACACGGGTCCGGCCGAGACCCTCGTCGGCATCACCGACGAGTGCGGCACTCAGGGCCTGACCGTGCTGATCGCCGAGCTGCCCGGCTTCGACGACTTCGACCCGTCGGCGGCGATCGAGTCGCTGCTCGAGCATCGGGTCGACGGCATCGTGATGTCGGTGCCCGAGGTCGGCGAGACCGTCGAGCGGATCGCCGCCGAGCTGGCCCACGTGCCCGTGCCGATCGTGCTCGTGCGGGCCGACGAGTTCAGCGGCTTCTCCGGCGTGACGATCGACAACACCTCGGCCATCCATCAGGTGGTCGACCACCTGGTGGGTCTCGGGCGCCGACGGATCGCCCACCTCGCCGGCCCCTTGGGGTGGCGTGAGGCTCGGGCCCGCTCGCTCGCCTGGAAGGATCGGCTCGCCCATCACGGCCTCGACGCCGACGACCTCCTCCTCGCCGAGGGCGATTGGTCGGCCGAGTCCGGCGCCCGGGGCATGGAGGCCCTGCTGGAGCGCGTGCCCGACCTCGATGCCGTCGTCGTGGCCAACGACCGGATGGCGTTCGGCGCCCTGTATGTGCTCGACAAGCATGGTCGATCGGTGCCCGACGACGTCGCCGTCACCGGTTTCGACGACATCCACGAGGCACAGTGGTCGACCCCGTCGCTCACCTCGGTCCGCCAGCCCCTCAACCATCTCGGACGCTCCGCGGTCCGCACCGTGCTGGCCCAGTCGGAGGACCCGACCCGCCCGGTGACCGCCGAGTCGCTGCGGTGCACGTTGGTGGTCCGGGAGTCGACCGCTGGCGCCGCCCACGCCAGCTGGCCGACCTCGTCGAGCTGACTCAGCTGGCGGTAGAGGCCCGACGCTTGTTGTAGACGTCGAAGGCGACGGCGATCAGGAGCACGAGGCCCTTCACCACCTGTTGGACCGACTGCTCGATGCCCATCAGCTGCATCCCGTTGGACATCACGGCCATGATCAGGCCGCCGACCATCGCACCGCCGACCCGACCGACACCGCCAGTGGTCGAGGCACCGCCGATGAAGCAGGCGGCGATGGCGTCGAGCTCGAACATGTTGCCGGCGGCCGGCTGGGCGCCGTTCATGCGGCTCGAGAACACGATGCCGGCCACGGCCGAGAGCAACCCCATGTTGATCATCACGCCGAAGTTGACCCGGCGCACCTTCACGCCCGACAACTGCGCAGCGCTGAGGTTGCCGCCGATCGCATAGATGTGCCGGCCGAACACCGTCCGCTGGGCCACCACGCTGTAGGCGATGATCAGCAGGGCGAGGAGGATCAACACGTTCGGGAGACCGCGGCTCTGGGCCAGCTGGTAGCCGAACCACAGCACCACGGCGCCCACGGCGACGATCTTCGCTGCGAACAGGCCGATGCTCTCGACGCTCTGGTTGTAGGCCATGCGAGCCTGACGGGCCCGCCACATCGCCACGGCGTAGCCGGCGACGGCGATGGCGAAGATCAACACGGTGAACACGTCGAAGCTGCCCCCGCCGAGCAGGTCCTTCTGGAAGCCGTTGGCGATCTCGTAGTAGGTGCCGCCGAAGGGCGAGAGCGAGATGTTGTCGAGCACCCGGAACGTGAGGCCCCGGAACAACAACATGCCGGCCAGGGTCACGATGAAGGCCGGGATCTCGAGGAACGCCACCCAGAACCCCTGCCACACCCCGACCAAGAAGCCGACGGCGAGGGCGGCCAGCACGCCCATGTACCAGGGTTGCTCCCAGCGGATCACCGTCAGGGCCGACACCGCCCCGGTCAGGGCGACGACCGAACCGACCGACAGGTCGATGTGGCCGCCGATGATCACGAGCGACATGCCGATCGCCAGGATCAGGATGTAGCTGTACTGCAGGACGATGTTGGTGAGATTGCCGGGGCTGAGGAAGTTCTCGTTCAGCACCGAGAACAACAGCACGATCGCCACGAAGGCGATGCCGATGCCGCTCTGACGCAGGTTGGCCGTCAGCAGCTCCTTGATGTCGCCGAGCCCACCGGAGGGGGCCTTCACGGCAGCGGCGGGCGAGTCGGCGAGGCCGGCGTCGCCCTGGTCGTCGTCGCGGAGGTCTCCGCGCACGGGTTCGGTCGTGGTCATGCCACGGCCCCCCTTTCCATGGTCATCAGTTCCATCAGTTGTTCCTGAGTGGCACCCGCAGCGGGCACCACCCCGGTGATCCGGCCCTCGGCGAGGGTGTAGATCCGGTCACAGATCCCGAGCAGCTCGGGCAGTTCGGAGGAGATCACGATCACGCCCTTGCCCTGTTCGAGCATGGCATTGATGATCGTGTAGATCTCGTACTTCGCCCCGACGTCGATGCCGCGGGTGGGCTCGTCGAGGATGAGGACGTCGGCGTCGGTGTAGATCCACTTCGACAGCACGACCTTCTGTTGGTTGCCGCCCGAGAGCTTGCCCACGGGGTGGAGCACGCTCGGAGTCTTGATGTTGACCTCGGCCCGGTAGCGCTCGGCCACCTCGAGTTCCTCGAGGCTGTTGACCCACCCGGCCGTGGCCGACAGCTTGTGCAGCCCGGCGGCCGAGATGTTGCGGGCGATCGTGTCGATCAGGTTGAGCCCGTACTTCTTGCGGTCCTCGGTGGCATACGCGATGCCGTGGTCGATCGCCGAGGCGACGTCGGGCACCTGGATCGGCTGGCCACTCTTGAAGAGCTGGCCCCGAATGTCGCGTCCGTAGGTGCGGCCGAAGATGCTCATCGCCAGCTCGGTGCGCCCGGCGCCCATCAGGCCGGCGATCCCGACCACCTCTCCACGGTGCAACTCGAACGAGGCGTCGTCGACGACGACCCGCCCGGCCTGGGTCGGATGGTGGACCGTCCAGTTCTCCACCCGGAACAGCTCCTCGCCGATGGCGGGGACACGTTCGGGGTAGCGATGTTCGAGATCGCGGCCGACCATGCCGCGGATGATGCGGTCCTGGGTCGACTCGGGCTCGGACATGTCGATCGTCTCGATCGTCTTGCCGTCGCGGATGATCGTGGTGCGATCGGCGATGTCGGCGATCTCGTTGAGCTTGTGCGAGATGATGATGCTCGTGATGCCCTGCTCTCGGAGCTGACGCAACAGGCGGAGCAGGTGTTCGGAGTCGGCGTCGTTGAGGGCCGCGGTCGGCTCGTCGAGGATGAGGAGCCGAACTTCCTTCGAGAGCGCCTTGGCGATCTCGATCAGCTGCTGCTTGCCGACGCCGAGGTAGCCGACCGGGGTGGTGGGGTTCTCGTGGAGCCCGACCCGCTCGAGCAGCTCGGCGGCCTCCGCGTTGGCCCGGTTCCAGTCGACCAGGCCGCCCCGGCCACGACGTTCGTTGCCGAGGAAGATGTTCTCCGCCACCGAAAGGTGGGGCACCAGAGCGAGCTCCTGGTGGATGATGACGATGCCGTCGGCCTCGCTCTCGTTGATCGAGCGGTAGGCGGCGTTGGCGCCGTCGTAGTGGATCTCGCCGGTGTAGGAGCCCGCCGGATGCACACCGGAGAGCACCTTCATCAGGGTCGACTTGCCGGCCCCGTTCTCACCGCAGATGGCGTGGATCTCGCCTCGCTCCACGGTGAGGTTGACGTCCTCCAGGGCCTTCACGCCCGGGAACGTCTTGGTGATGTCGCGCATCTCGAGGATGACATCGCTCATCTCGGATCTTCCTCCCCTTCGGTCGCTGACCGTTCGCTGAGCTGACCCCAACCCGGTCCGGTCGTTCCAGCAACGACCGGACCGGGGCCTTGGGGGAGGCTCAGCCGTCGACCTGGCCGGACTCGACCTCTTCGGCGGTCCAATAGCCGGAGTCGACGAGACTCGACTGGATGTTGTCGGCGTAGATGATCTCCGAGGCGAGGAGGTACGACGGCACGACCTTGGTGCCATTGTCGTAGGTCTCGGTGTCGTTCGCCTCCGGTTCGCCACCTTCGAGGTAGGCCTGGACGGCGACGACGGCCTGCTCGGCGAGCAGACGGGTGTCCTTGAAGATCGTGGCGTACTGCACGCCGTCGTCGATGAGCTTCACCGAGGCGATCTCGGCGTCCTGGCCGCTGACGACCGGGAACCCGTCGGCGACCGTGCCGCTCATGCCACCGGTGCCCTGGAGGGCGGTGATGATGCCACGGCTGAGGCCGTCGTAGGGCGAGAGCACACCGTGGAGTTCGGTGCCGTCGCTGTAGGCCTGGGTGAGCAGGTCCTCCATGCGGCGCTGCGCCGTCTCCTGGGCCCAGCGGAGGATGGCCGCCTGCTCGAAGCCGGTCTGGCCCGAGGGCACCACGAGAGTGCCGTCGTCGAGGTAGGGCTGCAGGGTGTCGATGGCGCCGTTCCAGAAGAACGTGGCGTTGTTGTCGTCGGGCGACCCGGCGAACAGCTCCACGTTGAACGGACCGTCGGCGTCGCCGGCGGAACCGTCGGCGTTGAGCACACCGAGACCGACGAGCAGAGAGGTCGCCTGCTGGACGCCCACCTCGTAGTTGTCGAAGGTCACGTAGAAGTCGACGTCGGCGGAGTCGCGGATCAGGCGGTCGTAGGAGATCACCGGGATCCCCTCGGCGGCCGCGCTGGCCAGCTGGCTGGTGAGGGCCGTGCCGTCGATCGCGGCGATGATCAGGGCGTCGGCGCCCTGGGTGATCATGGCCTCGATCTGCTGGCTCTGCGTCGGGATGTCGTCGTTGGCGAACTGGAGGTCGACCTCGTAGCCGAGGGCTTCGAGGCCTTCCTTCACGCTGTTGCCATCCGCGATCCAGCGCTCGGAGGTCTGGGTCGGCATCGACACGCCGATCAGACCGCCTTCGCCGGTGCTCTCACCGGAGCTCTCGCCCTCGGACGAAGCGCCCTCGGAGTCGCTGCCGCCACAGGCGGCCAGCGACGCGGCGAACAATGCTGCGACGAGCAGCGTGACGATTCTCTTGAATCTCATGTGTCTCCCCTTAAGAGATGAAATTGAATTGCACTCGTTGCCGCCGGGAGGCGACAGCGATCGGTTGCGCGGTCCTCCTAGAGACCGCGAGCGAGGTGGTAGTAGGCGTCGTTCCAGCGGACAGCCTGAGCGAATGATGCGGGGGTGGTGGTCTCGTCGATCACGAGCAGTTCCGTGCGGGCCATCTCCGCGTAGTCGTGCCAGTGTTCGATCCCCACGGCGGTGGTCATCGCCGTGTGGTGGGCGCCTCCGGCGAGCAACCACGACTCGGCGGAGGAGTAGAAATCGGGACGGGGTTCCCACACCGCCCGGGCGACCGGCAACTTGGGCAGCGGCTCGTCGGGCGGGACGACGTCGACGACGTTCGCGGTGAGGCGGAAGCGGGTCCGCACGTCGGACAGCGAGATCACCACGGCGTCGCCGGGGTCGGTGTCGAACACCAGGCGGACCGGGTCCTCGCGGTCCCCGATACCGAGCGGGTGGATCTCGAGCGTGGGTCGGCTCGTCGTGAGCGACGGGCAGATCTCGAGCATGTGGGCGCCGAGGACCTTCTCCTCGCCCGGGACGAGGTGGTAGGTGTAGTCCTCCATCAGCGAGGCGCCGCCGGGCAGGCCTTCGCCCATCACCTTGGCGGCCCGCACCAACACCGCGGTCTTCCAGTCGCCTTCGGCGCCGAAGCCGTAGCCCTTCGCCATCAGGCGCTGCACCGCCAGGCCGGGGAGCTGGCGCAGGGCGCCGAGGTCCTCGAAGTTGGTGGTGAAGGCCGAGGCGCCGACCTCGTCGAGGAAGGCGAGCAGGGCGAGTTCCTGGCGTGCCCCGTAGCGGAGCGACTCGTGACGGTCGCCGCCGGGCAGTAGCTCGGCGACCACGTCGTAGAGGTCTGCGTATTCGGCGACGAGGGCGTCGATCGCGGCCTCGTCGACTGCGGCGACGGCGTCGGCGAGGTCGTTCACGCCCCAGGTGTTGACCGACACGCCGAACACCAGCTCGGCCTCGGTCTTGTCGCCTTCGGTGACGGCGACGTTGCGCATGTTGTCCCCGAAGCGGGCGAGCTTGAGGCGCCGGGTGGCGTTCCAGCCGGCAGCGGCACGGGCCCACACACCGACCTTGCGGGGGACCTCGGGGTTGGACACGTGACCGACCACGATCTTGCGGGCGACGCCGAGGCGGGCGACGAGGTAGCCGAACTCGCGGTCGCCGTGGGCGGCCTGGTTGAGGTTCATGAAGTCCATGTCGATGCTCGACCACGGCAACGCGGCATCGGCCTGCGTGTGGAGGTGGAGCATCGGCTGGCGGAGGGCGTCGAGGCCCTGGATCCACATCTTCGCCGGGCTGAAGGTGTGCATCCACGTGATCACGCCGACGCAGTCGGGGTCGGCGTTGGCGGCCAACATCGTGGCCTTGATCGCGTCGGAGTCGGTGAGCACGGGCTTCCACACCACCGGCACCGGCACCTCATCGGAGGCGTCGAGGGTGGCGGCGACGGCCTGCGACTGGGCGGCGACCTGGTCGAGGGTCTCGGGCCCGTAGAGCCCCTGGCTCCCGGTGAGGAACCAGATCTGCTTGCCGGCGAAGCCCGAAGGCAGGCCTGTTGATACGGACGGCACGGTCCTGTTGCTCCCCTGCGTTTCTCCCCGCACGACTGAATCACCATGCGATGTGACGGCAATGTTATCGTTAACATCGTCACCGTCAAGTGACCTTGTGCCCGAAGTGTTCGCGCCAGCATTCGCAGGGGGACAGAGCGTGAGAACGCTCACACGCACCGTGATGGGTCGCGTTCGGTGGTGAGGCGGGCACCATGGGGCCGGTGCTGAGCGTCTTTCTCGAGGTGATCCTGCCGGTGGCGGTCGTCGCCGTGCTCGGCGGTGCCGTCGGTCGCTGGCGGGGCGTGACCGTGCCGCCCCTGTCGGCCCTGAGCTTCTATCTGTTCAGCCCGGCCCTCGTCTTCGACTCGCTGTCGACCACCGACCTGTCGTTCCGTGAGGGGGCCGAGATCTTCGCCGTGATCGCCCTCACCACCCTCGGGCTGTTGGCGCTGGCCGGCGGCTGGGCCGGTGGCCGGCGTCTCGACCGCAACGGCCGAGCGGCGTTCCTGCTGACGGTCGTGGCCCCCAACGCCGGCAACATGGGCCTGCCGGTGGCCGCCTTGGCGTTCGGGCAGGTCGGTCAGGAGGTGGGGGTGGTCCACCTGGTCGGCAGCACCCTGATCGCCAACACCGCCGGCATCGCGGTGGCTTCGATGGCCGACGGCGACCTCCGGCGGGCCCTGCGGGCCCCTTTCAGCTACCCGTTCCTCTACGCCGGGGTGGCCGCGGTGCTGGTCCGGGCGGCCGACGTCGAGCTCCCGACGGTCGTCACCGCGCCGGCGGCGTCGCTGGCGGGCGCGGCGATCCCCATCATGCTGGTGGTCCTCGGCCTGCAGCTGAAGAACGTCGCGACGACCGAGGGGGCACTCGACCTCGGCGCCAGCGCCGCCGGCCGGCTCCTGGTCGCCCCGCTGGTCGTGTGGGCCTCGACGATGGTGATCGGTCTCGACGGCCTCGAGCGCGACGTGCTGATCGTCGTCGGCGCGATGCCGACCGCGGTGTTCACCACGATCATCGCGGCGGAGTTCAAGCTCACGTCCGACTTCGTCACCCGGGCGGTGATCACCTCGACGCTGGCCAGCATCGCCACGCTGACCGGCCTGATCACGCTGCTCCGCTAGGCGACGTCGCCAGCCACCTCGCCGACGATGGCGATCGCCCGGTCGACCTCGTCGAAGGTCGTGGCGAAGCTGGTCACGAAGCGGATGACACCGGGCCGGATCCGGTAGAAGTCGAGGCCGGCCTCGGCCATCGCCGTCGCCGTCTCGTCGGGCACCTCGAAGAACGCCATGTTGGCGTCGACCGGGAACATCGCTGGCAGGCCGCCAAGCGTCAGGCCGGCCGTCAGTCTGGCCATCGCGGCGTTGGCGCGACCGGCGAGCTCGAGCCAGAGCCCGTCGGTGAGGTAGCGCAGCAGCTGGACCGACTGGAACCGCATCTTCGACGCGGTGTGACCGGCCCGCTTCGTGCGATAGCGGAAGCCGTCGGCCAGCTCCGGGTCGAAGCAGACGATGGCGTCAGTGCTCATCGCCCCGTTCTTGATGGCACCGAGGGAGAGCACGTCGATGCCGGCCTGCCAGCTCATGGCAGCCGGGGTCACTCCGAGGCCGGCGACGGCGTTGGCGAAGCGGGCACCGTCGAGATGGCAGCGCAGACCTCGCGCTCGGGCGAGCGAGGTCAAGCGACCGATCTCGTCGGGGTCGAGCACGGTGCCGAGGTCGCTCGGAACCGTCAGCGAGAGGGCCGACGGCTGGGAGGCATGGGGGTCGCCCCAGTTGGCCCCGTCGAGGAACGCCTGGAGTACGTCGGGGTCGACCTTGCCGTCGGCGCCGCCGACGCTCTGCAACACGGCACCAGCCGAGAACAGCGTGGTCGAGCCCGGCTCGTTGACCAGGATGTGGGCGGTTTCGTGGCACACGACCGATCCCCACGGCGGCACCAGCGCCGAAAGCCCGAGGGCGTTGGCGGCGGTCCCGGATGCCACGCAGAACACCTCGGCCTCGGGGTGCTCGAAGACCTCACGAATCTTGGCCGTGAGGTCGGCCGACACGTCGTCGCCGCCGTAGCCGAGCGCCGAGCCGGTGTTGGCTTCGACGATCGACTCCATGATCTCGGGGGCGACGGCGGCGGCGTTGTCGCTCCGCAACTCAATGCGGGGCAGGTCGGTCGGAGTCTCAGCGGTGGGAGGCACCGCTCCGTTGTATCGGCCCGCCGGCCGGGCGACCGACCGAATTGCCAGGTCGTGATCGGGCGAGCAGGCTCGTGACGTGCGACACATTCTCGACGGCGTGCAGGTGGTCGACTTCAGCCAGGTACTGGCCGGACCGACCTTGACCCGGTTCATGGTCGAACTCGGGGCCGAGGTGATCAAGATCGAACTGCCGCCGGCCGGCGACAGCTCCCGGGCCCTGCCTCATCACCATCCCGACACCGGACGCAGCGCCTACTACGTGCAGCAGAACCGCGGGAAGCGGAGCATCTGCCTCGATCCGAGGGTGCCCGAGGCCGCGGACGCCGTGCGGCAGCTCGTCGCCGAGGCCGACGTGGTGGTCGAGAGCTTCAGCCCCGGCACGATCGACCGCCTCGGCTTCGGCTGGGACACGGTGCACGAACTCAATCCGTCGGCGGTGATGGTGTCGATCTCGGCGTTCGGGCAGGAGGGCCCGCTGGCTCGCAAGCCCGGCTACGACAACATCGCTCAGGCCTACTCCGGGATCATGTCGATGATCGGGGAACCCGACAAGCCGCCCCCGATCGTGGCGGCCGCGATCGGTGACGTGATGACCGGGGTCCACGGCTTCGGCGCCGTGATGGCGGCGCTGTTCCATCGTGAACGCACCGGCGAAGGCCAACACGTCGAGGTGTCGCTGCTCGACTCCTACGTCGGCTGCCACGAGATCAACGTGCAGGCCCACTCGATCAGCGGCGGCGACATCGAACCCACGCGGCCCGGGTCGCACCACTTCGCCGTGTGTCCGTTCGGGGTGTTCCCGGTCGGCGACCCGGCGAACGGCGGCGGCTCGGTCGTGATCTGCCTCGTCTCGCCCGACCAGTGGGGGCGGCTGTGCGGGCTGATGGGGCGGGCCGACATGGTCGACGATCCCCGCTACGTCGACAACACCGTGCGTTGCGAACACCAGGCCGAGGTGAACGAGGCGATCACCTCGTGGCTGGCGACGATCCCGTCGGCCGATGCCGCGATCGAGACCCTCGAGTCGCAACGGATCCCGTGCGCACCGGTGCTGTCGGTGGCCGAGATGGTCGCCCACCCTCACATGCGCCAGCGGGGAACGATCCGCACCGTGAGCGACCGGGCGATCGGGGAGTTCGACGTGCCGGGATTCCCCCTGCGGTTCTCAGCGTTTCCTGAACCGCTCGACCTCGAGGCGCCGTTCCTGGGCGAGCACAACGCGGAGGTGCTGCTCGAGCGTTGTGGGGTCGACCAGGCGACGTTCGACCGCCTGGTGGCCGACGGCTCGATCGACAGCGAGCCCGTCGTGCGAGTGCCGGATTGAGCTACGACGCCTCGTTGGAGGCGACGCTGGTCCAGTCACCGGCGGTGGTCTCGACCACGTAGTAGTAGGTGGCGTTGGCCGGGTTGAGCACCAAGGTGGTCGCCACCCAGTCGTCGAGGAGGGTCAGGTCGAAGTCGGCCTCGCCGGTAGGGCCGCTGTTCTGTGGAGCGTCGACGATCATCGAGGTCACGTCGCCGATCGTCGAGGTCGCCCCCTCGAAGCGGATCGTGTGGCCAGGTGGCGCCGTGCCGCCGCCAAGGTTCGTGTCCTCCGAGGCGAGCAGCCGGATCACGATCGTGTCGTCGCTCGGGCTGGTGACATCGGGGGCGGTGCCGGTCGAGCCGCTGCCCCACGAGTAGGCGCCGGCGCCGAGCCACGAGTCTGCAACATTGGCGTAGGCGACGATCCCGCCGACGCCCTTCTCGGCGCCGCCGGACCACGAGAACGTCACGTTCGCCGGCTCCGAGGCCCCGGCGATCCGCCAGAACGTGGCGCTGGTGACCGGAGTGAAGCCGCCCGAGTCGACGGCGAGCAGCTCGGTCCACCCGGCGGGGGGCGTGAACGTCGGCGCGTCGTCGTCGATCGCGAGGTGGGCGAGGAGGAGGTCGCCCTCGGCGACGCCGGCGGGCAACGAGACCGCGAGCGAGTTGGTCGCCGAGTTGGCGATGGCGGGGGCGCCGGCGGCACGGAAGGTCGGGTCGCAACTGCCGCCGCAGGGGTCGTCGGTGAAGGAGGTGGTGGCCTGACCGGAGACGGTGCCGACGAGGGTGTAGCCGCTGCCCGAGGTGTCCGAGCGCAGGATGCGATACCCATCGGCATAGGTGTCGGCGCTGGCGGTCCACGCCAGGTCGACCGCCGAGCCGGCCCCGGGGGTGGCGGTGAGGGAGGCCGGTGCGTCGAGGGTGTCGGCGGCGAGCGACCCTGTTCCCTCGGTCGAGGCCGTGAACGCCGCGACGCTGGAGACGCTGATGACAAGGAAGAGGGCGAGCACGAGGGCGCTCGCAGCGGCGAACGAGACCGGCGTCGGTCGCTGGAGTCGATCGTCGACGGTGGTTGGGGCGAACGTGCTCGTGACGAACGTGCGCTGGCGGAGTCGCATCGCTGCCCAGGCGCTTGCGCCGAGCACGGCGCTCAGCAGCCCGAGTTCGATGAACCGACCCTCGGCCACCCACAGCGACGGGCGGCCGACGTAGGGAACGATCAGGCGAGCGGTACCGACCACTCGCTCGGCGGGCACCGGGCTCGAGTCGATGCGCTCGTTCGCGTCGCCCTTGGTGACGTAGTCGCCTCCCGGGGTGTGGTCGACGACGCGGTGAGTGACGAGGCGGTCGGGACCCGACTCGAACACGATCACCGAGCCGGCGCCGAGGATCTCGTCGCCGGACTCGGGCGGCGGCGAGGCCAGCACCACGTCACCAGCGCCGAGTACCGGCGCCATCGATCCACTCGTGAGCACGACCGACCGCCAGCCGAGCGCCAGCGGGACCACCGTGGCCCACACCAACGCCCACAGGCAAGCCGCGAGCACGGTCAGACCGAGGACGCCGGCGATGACGTCGAACGGTCCGCACGGCTCTTCGGCTCTCGGGGGGCGGCGGCTCACGGGCTTCCTCGCTGGTCGGTCGGGTCCGAACGGCGGTCAGGACGTCAGCTCTGGACTTCCCAGGTGAAGCCGAGGCTGGTCACCGAGTCGCCCTGCTGGGAATCGGGGACGGTCGGCGACAGCTGCAGGGTGACCCGGTAGGTGCGGGTGACCGGGGTGGTCGAGGGATCCCACCCGCCGGCGCCGGTCGCGTAGTCGGTGTGGGCCGCGTCGAAGTCGGCGAGGGAGCCGCCCGACTCGATCGAGTACGCCGGGGTGAAGCCGGTGCAGTCACCGAAGCTGCCGCCGGTGCCCTCCTCGATCGTGAGCAGGAGGTGGGAGGCCAGGGCGTCGGAGTCGACATAGCCGGCCGAGTAGAGCTTCACGCCGGCCGGGTCGGCGATCGTGCCCGAGTAGGTCACTTCGATGCACTCGACCTCGCTCTGGCCCGGCACCATCGCACCCACGCTGAACATCGCCGAGGCGGCGTCGTCGTCGGACAACACGACCGTGCCGGCACCGAGCGACGAACCCGTCGACTCGGTGGTGTCGGTGAAGGCCGCCGACGAGTGCTGGAAGACCAACGCCCCGACGGCGAGGAACGAGAACACGAAGGAGCTGGTGACGCCCAGAAGGGCGCCGGCGCCTCGGCGGCGGCGTTCCCCGTCGTCCGGGGTGGGGCTGGTTGCGGGTCCCGGGGTGTGGAGATCGTCGGTCATGGGGATGGCTTTCTGCTGGAGGGTCTGCCTCGGAGTTCCGTGGCCTGCCGTCACATCGAAAGGTCCCGACGCTGGGTTTAACCGCGTTCGCCCAACACCGAGCGGAGTTCGCCCAACGGCTTCCCAACCCGTCAATCGACCGGTTGCGACGCTGGGTTGGGTGACCCGCCGCCCGCAACCGGGAGGGGGCGGCCGGCTGCTCCTACGACCGCCCGCCGACTCAGCCCTCGGGCAGGGCCGCCATGTCCCGCAAGGCGGTCGCCGCAGCCTGCACGAGGGGCACGGCGAGCACGGCGCCGGTGCCCTCCCCGAGGCGCAGGTCGAGGTCGAGCAACGCGGTCAGCCCGAGGTGATCCAGCGCGGCCGACGCGGCGGGCTCGCTGGAGCGGTGGCCGGCGATGGCGAACGACGCCGTCCCTGGTACGACCCCCTCGGCGATCAACAGGGACGCCGCGGCGATCACACCGTCGACGACGAAGGGCACCCGTCTCGCCGCCGCCTCGACGTAGAGCCCGGCGAGGGCACCGAGCTCGAGGCCGCCGACCTCGGCGAGCAGCGCAGCCCCGCCCGGCGGGGGTCCCCCGCCGTCGGTGGCCCGGTCCACGGCTCGTTGGATCAGGGTGGCCTTGTGGTCGAGGGCGTCGGAGGCGAGGCCGGCACCGGGCCCGGTCAGGTCACGGACGGGGCGCCTGGTGACCACGGCGATCACCGCCGCCGACGGCGTCGTGTTGCCGATCCCCATCTCGCCGCCCAGGAGCAGATCGGCGCCACCGTCGATCAGGCCCGCGGCCGTCGTCCGGCCGGCGGCGATCGCCGCCTCGGCGTCGTCGAGGGTCATCGCCGGTCCCGAGGCGATCGAGTCGGTGCCCGGCCGCACCCGGCGGTCCTCCACGCCGACGATGCCGTCGAGCGGGCTGGCGACCCCGACGTCGACGACGGTCACCGATGCGCCGACCGTGCGGGCGAAGGCGTTGACGGCCGCTCCCCCGGCGGCGATCGTCGCCACCATGGCGGCGGTGATCTCCGACGGCCAGGCACTGGCCCCGTCGGCGACCACACCGTGGTCGCCAGCGAACACGGCGAGGGCGGGGTGCTGCGGCACCGCCGGCGGCACCTCGCCGGTGACACCGGCGAGGTGCACGGCGAGCGCTTCGAGACGGCCCAGCGAGCCGGGCGGCTTGGCCCGGGTCGCCCAACGGTCCGCGGCGGCGGACATCGCTGCCTGGTCGAGGCTGGGGCTGGTCGGCGGAGTGGTCGGGGGAATCGTGGTCACGGGTCGGAACTCCTGGTTCTGAGTGCGAGCCAGCCGAGGCCGGCGGCGACGGTGAGGACGTGTTGGGCGCGAGAGCACAGGGCCACGGCGTCGACCACGTCGCCCGGGGTGGCCGCCCGGCCGACCCCGAGGGTGGGCCGTTGCTCGAGTCGGTCGCCGTAACGAAGCGGCCCGCCGATCGAGATGCCGAGGGCTCGGGCCACCGACGCCTCGGCGACGCCCGCGTTCGGCGACGGATGCGGCCGGCCGTCCGCCACGGCGTCTCGCAACACGACGGGTGCGGTGGCCGCGACGGCGACCGCGGCGGCGAAGAGACGAGCCGGCACGTAGTTGGCGACGTCGTCGAGCCAGGCCGCGACCGTGCCGAAGTGGCGATAGCGCTCGGAACGGTGGCCGACCATCGCGTCCATCGTGTTGAGGGCGCGGTGCACCATCACGCCGGGGCTGCCGGCGACGACGGCCCACCAGACCGGGGCGGCCATCGCGTCGACGTGGTTCTCGGCCACCGACTCCACGACCGCGGCGGCGATGCCGTCGGCGTCGAGTTCGCTGGGGTCGCGACCGACCAGCCACGGGAGACGGGCTCGAGCCTCGTCGAGGTCACCGGCGGCGGCCAGGTCGCCGATCTCGGACCCGACGGTTCGGAGCTGCCGACCGGCGACGCTGAGCACCACGGCGACCGGGAGCGGCAGCGCAGCGCCGGCGGCGAGGCCGAGCCCGACCCCGGCGGCGGCGTAGAGACCGCCCGGCACCCTGGCATCGGCCCAGACTCGCTCCTCGAGCCGCCCCATCGCGGTCCCGAACCAGGCCACCGGATGCCACGGCGTGGGCGGCTCGGGCACCAGCCGCTCGACGAGGAGCCCGACGGCGACGGCGCCGAGCCGCTGGGTCACCGACGAGTGTGAGCTCACGCCACGGCTCCGAGGGCGACGACGCCGACGGTCTCGCTGACCACGATGGTGGCGCCGAGCACGTCGCCGGTGAACCCGCCGAGACGGCGACTGGCCAAGGCCACGAGCCCGGTGCCGGCGACGACCGCAGCGACGACGGGGACCACCATCTCGGGGCCGTCGACCACGCCGGCCGCAACAGCGAACGCCACCAGCCACGCAGCGTCGAGCCGGCGGGCGCCGGCGAGGAACGGCGACGCCAACCCACCCGGCCGGGCGTAGTCGACAACGGCCGGCACGATGGCGGCCGTCGTGCGGGCCGTCGCCCACAGCAACCCGAGGGTGACGAGGGGGAGGTCGGGGTCGCTGAGAGCGCCCCAACGCAGGGCGACGGTGGCGCACAGGACAGCGGCGGCGAAGGCACCGACGTTCGGGTCGGCCATCACGGCCAGGCGCCGCTCCCGGGGCAGGTGGGGCAGCACGCCGTCGGCGGTGTCGAGCAACCCATCGACATGGAGGGCGCCGGTGAGGGCCAGATCGAGGGCGAGGACGACGGCGCCGGCGAGGAGGGGTGTCCAGATCTCATGGGCGCCGGCATGGCCGCCGGCGATGGCGGCGCCGATCGCGGCGCCGACGATCGGGAACCAACGCAGGGTGGTCGGGCCGGGGGCGCGGTGACCGCCGACGACGGTGAGGAAGGCGAGGGCACTCCTCACGACAGTTCGAGGGTCCGTCCAGCGACGACGAGCAGGCAACGGTCGGCCACGGCCGCAACCCGCTGGTTGAGCGTGCCCATCGCGTCGACATAGCGGCGGCCGAGCTCGCTCGGCGGGTGCACGGCCAGACCCACCTCCTCCGAGACGAGCACGGTGGCGAGCGCTCGGGCCTCCCGTGCTGCCACGGCGGCGACGAGGCGATCGACCGGCGGGGTGAGGTCGTCGAACTGGGTCAGCCAGGTCCCGAGGGAGTCGACGATGACGGTGTGATCGATCGAGACGAGGGCGTCGACCAGGTCGACGCTCGGCCCGCACTCGACGGTGTGCCACGCCGCCGGCCGCCGGGTCTGGTGGGCGACGATGCGGGCCACGTGGTCGGGGTCGGCGTCATCGACGAAGGCCGTGGCGACATAGGTGACGGCGCCGCCGGTCGCGGCCTCGTCGGTCAGCCGTTCGGCGACCCCGGACTTCCCGCTGCGGGTGCCGCCGAGCACGAGGATGGTCATCGGTCGGGTCGTCATTCGGGTCGTCATTCGGCGCCCCAGTCATCGAGGAAGCCGTCGACGCCTTCGAGGACGGTGGCATGCACGGCGCGGGCCACCCGGTCGCCCCAAGGCGAACGTGGTCCGCCGAAGGCGGCCGTTCGGTCGGCTGACGCGTCGCCAGGCCACACGATGGCGACGGCGTCGCTGGCCGTTCCGGTGCCGGGGACGCCCCGTTCGATCAACGCCTGGGTCTTCGCCTCGGTGGCGGTGATGACGGCGTTGACGGCGGCCCCCTCGTCGAGGCCCACCGGGAGCTGCACGACGATGTTGATCGTGCCGGGCTGCCAGGGGTTCCAGCCGCCGTCGGGGTCGGCGGCCCACGTCGGCTTCGAGATGCCGACGGTGGTGTCGACCCGCACGTCGGCGACCTCGGCGGTCCGGAGCTTGCGGACATCGGCGGCGGTCAACAAGCCGACGCCGTCGCCGTCGAGAGCGAGCGACGCGCCGATCTCGTCGACGTGGGCGGCGAGATCGGTCCGGCCGTAGGCGAGGGCGACGCCGGCGTTGATCAGCCACTCGCTCTGTCGGCGACCGCCGCGCACCGAGGCCGACGACAGCACCTCGCGGGCGCCGTCGAAACGCCACACGAGCACCCCTCGCGTGTCGGGCGGACCGGTCGTGAGGGTGGGAGCGACCAACGGCATCACCATCGCGCCGCCAGTGCGGCGCTGAGTCGCTCGAAGCCACGCTCGTCGGGGACCGCGACCCGGGCCACGCCCGGCAGCCCGAAGCTGGCGCAGTCACGCACGACCACCCCGTCGCCAGCCAGTCGGTCCCGCAACCCGGGCGCGTCGACCAACACCCAGGGGGCGTCGGCGGCGGTCGAGGTCAGGCCGACGCTCGCGAGGAGGTCGACCAGTTCCCGGCGGCGAGCGGCGATCGACCGCTGCCAACCGGGAAGGTCGGCGGTGTCGAGGAGATCGGGCAGCGCCGCCAGCGCCACCGACGACACCGCCCAGTGCGGTTGATGCCGGGCGAAGCGGTCGACGTCGTCGGCGATCAGGTAGCCGAGGCGGAGGCCGGGGCAGGCGAAGGTCTTGGTGAGGCTGCCGACGGTGACCTCCGGACGGTCGGCGGTCCACCGGCCCGTCGCGAGCGCGTAGAAGGCCTCGTCCCACACGGTCGGGCCGGCGGTGTCCAGTTCCCCAGTCGACTCCCAGAGTGCCCCGGTCGGGTTGTGGGGGTCGCTCCGCCAGGCCGGACCGTCGGGGAGCCGCGGGTGGAGACCGAACTCCGGTTCGGCGATCGGGCGGCCGCCGAGTTCGGCGGCGACCAGCCGGATGGCCTCGCTGCCGCCGTTGGTCAGCAGCAGCCGATCGGGGGCGACGCCGATCGCCTCGGCCAGCGCCGCCGTGGCGTGACCCGGGTCCGGGTAGCGGGCGAGGGCGTCGAGATGGCGACCGACGATCGGGGCCGGGTCGGCGGCGAACGGGTTCAAGGTCTGCGACAGGTCGACGACCTCGGTCGGGTCGAGCCCGAGGGCCTCGGCGACCGCCCACGCGTCGCCGCCGTGGGACCCCGGGGCAGGCACGACGGGTCGCAGTGGATCGTCGATGCCCGTCACGCCCCGCAACCTAGCGAGGCCGGCCGCCTGTCCCCTCGCTCAGGCCGGCGCGACCATGATCTCGGTCGCCTTCACCGACGCCCAGACCTCCATGCCCACCCCCAGGCCGAGGCGCTCATGCGACTCGACGGTCACGTCGACGCCGAGCGGGAGCGGACCCTCGAGGGAGACCCGCACCGTGTCACCCAACGGCTCCGAGGCGGCGATCCGGGTCCGCCACACGTTGCGCGGGCTCCCCTCCGGGGCACGGGCGTGGAGCGCCACCGCGTTCGGGTGGATCGTGGCCAGCACCCGGCCCGAGGTCGCCGACCCGGCGACCTGGAGCGAGAACGTCGGCTCGGCGTCGAGCTGGAGTTGTCCGTCGCGGACCGTGCCGGGCACCAGGTTGCGGCCGGCGAGGGCCGCGACGTAGGGCGTCGTCGGGTGGCGGCGGATCTCGTCGCCGGTCCCCTGCTGGCGCACCCGACCGTCCTCGATGACCACCAGGTGGTCGGCGAGGAGGAAGGCGTCGGTCGGGTCGTGGGTGATCAGGACCCGCGGCCCGCCCACGTCGCCCAGGTGATCGGCGAGCAGTCGCCGGAAGCGGGCGCGGGTGGCCACGTCGAGGGCCGCCAACGGCTCGTCGAGCAGGACGGCCTCGGGGTCGGCGGCCAGGGTGCGGGCCAGCGCCACCTGTTGGGCCTGACCGCCCGAGAGTTCGGCCGGCCGGCGCCCGGCCAACGGGCGCAACCCGAACCGTTCGATCCAGTCGTCGGCGACGCTCCGTGCGGCCCGACGACCGAGGCCGAGCGACGCCGGGCCGAAGGCGACGTTGTCGACGACGTCGAGGTGATCGAACAGCTGGTGCTGCTGGAACACGACGCCGATGCGGCGACGGTGCGGCGGCACGAACACCCCGTTCTCCGGGTCGTCGAGCACCCGATCCCCCAATTGGATGTGGCCGGCGTCGAGGCCCCGCAGTCCGGCGAGCGCTCGGACGGTGGTCGACTTGCCGGCGCCGTTGGGGCCGAGCAGCGCCGTGGTCACGCCGGGTTCGAGGTCGAGTGCGAGATCGAGTCGGAACCCGTCGCCGTGTTCGACCACGAGGCGAGCGTCGAGGCGCTTTCGTTCAAGGTGGCCGGTCATCGGCGCCACCACCGTTCCCTGGTGCTGACCAGGACGACGAGCGAGACGGCAACCAGCACGAGGCTGATGGCGACGGCGGTGTCACGGTCGGATTCGAGGGCGACGAACACCGCCAGCGGCAGGGTCTGGGTCCGGCCCTGCAGGTTGCCGGCGAAGGTGACCGTGGCGCCGAATTCGCCGAGGGCTCGGGCCCAGGCGAGGAGCACGCCGGCTCGGAGAGCGGGGGCGAGCTGGGGCAGGGTCACGCGGCGGAAGACGGTCAGGGGCGAGGCTCCGAGGGTGGCGGCCGCCTCCTCCGGTCCCGGATCCATTGCGTCGAGGGCACTCTCGACGCTGACGACCAGGAAGGGCATCGCCACGAACGTGTTGGCCACGATCACGCCCCAGATCGAGAAGGGCAGCAGGAACCCGGTGGTCGCTTCGAGCGGCTCCCCCACCAGGCCCCGCCGACCGAGGGCGAAGAGCAGGGCGGCGCCGCCGACGACGGGCGGCAGCACCATCGGCAGGGTCACGACGGCTCGGACGAGTCCCCGGCCCGGCCACTCGGACCGTGCGAGCAACCAGGCCAGCGGCACACCGAACACGAGCGACGCGATGGCGGCCGCCGTCGACGTGATCACCGACAACCGCAGGGCGTCGCCCACGACGGGGCCTGTGACCAGGCTCCCGAGGCGACTCCAGGGCGTGCGTGACACCAGGCCGAGGAGGGGAACGACGAAGACCAGGGCGCCGACGGCACCGAGGACGGCGATCGGCCACGGCACCGAGGGACGGAGGCGACGGCCGGACGTCACGGGGTCTCGAACCCGTGGGCGGCGAGGATGGCCTGCCCCTCGGCGGAGGTCACGAAGGCGACGAAGTCGACCGCGTCATCGCCGGCAGGGGCGTCGGCGAGCACGGTGATCGGATAGGCGGCGACCACGTCGACCGACGGCGGCAGCGGCATCGACACCACGTCGTCGGACGCCGCAACGTCGGTGGCGTAGACGATGCCGGCGTCGAGCTCCCCGGCCGCGAGCTTCGTGAGCAGGGCCCGCACGTCGGGCTCGTCGGTGTCGACCGAGGCCTCGACCCCGGCTTGGGACAGGGCCTCGCGAGCGAAATCGCCGCACGGGACGCCGGCTGCGCACAGTCCGACGAGCAGCTCGGGTCGCTCCAGATCATCCAGCCCTGCGACCTGGCCCGGGTTGTCGACCGGGACCGCGAGCGCGAGCCGGTTCTCGGCGAAAACGACCGAGTCCTCGGCCAGTCCCGCGTCGATGACCGCCGCCATCGTCGAGAGGTCGGCGGCGGCGAAGACGTCGGCCGGGGCGCCGGCGAGGAGCTGTTCACGGAGCCGCGAACTGCCCGCCAGGTTCAACGCCACGTCGACCCCCGGGTGTGTGGCCTCGAACGCCGCCGCGAGATCGCCGAAGGCGTCGGTCAACGAGGCTGCCGCGAACACGAGGACCTCGGGATCCTCCCCGCCGCCGGAACACGCAGCGAGCGCGCCGGCCATGGCCACGACCCCCGCTCGCAATCGTCTCGACGACACGGGCGACACCGTAGTGGCTCATGGTGACGGGCCATCGCTCGATGCTCGGAGCGTGTTCCGACTGCTCCGCCTGCGTCGCCCGGCTGCCGGGCCGGTGACCGACGAGAATGGATCGGGTCGCGACGGCCGTTCGGCGGATGCGCCGATGCCTGCCCCGTCGGCGGGCTCCTCGATCGATCAGGTCGCGATCGGACGATCCTCCAACGCGATCGCGATCGCTTCGGCCGAGCTGTCCCACACCAGCGGCACGCTGAAACGATCGGTCGACGACCAGGTCGCCGAGGCCCGTCGAGTGGAGGACCTCTCGACCTCGGTCAGCGCCGAGATCCGGATCACCGAGGACGTCATCGCGAACCTCGAGCGCCGGGCGTCCGAGATCGCCGACATCACGGCGGCCATCAACCGGATTGCCTCGCAGACCAACCTCCTGGCCCTCAACGCCACGATCGAGGCCGCTCGAGCCGGCTCGGCCGGAAAGGGCTTCGCCGTCGTGGCCGACGAGGTCCGCTCGTTGGCCGGCGAGACCGCCCGATCCAGCGAGCTGATCAGCGCCCTCGCCAGCGAGATCAACACCGCCACCGCCGAGGCCGGCGCGTCGATGCGTTCCCTGGTGGCCCGGGTGGCCGGCGCCGCCGATCACGACGGGGCCGACATCGCGACGTCGATCGCCTCCCTCCTCGCCGGCGTGGAGGCGACTGCGGCCGATGTCGACCAGGTCGCCCGGCAGGCCGAGGCCGCCGCCGACCAGGCCGAGTCGATCTTCGCCGCACTCGGCAGCGAGGGTCTGCCGCCGGAACTGCAGCGGGTGCTGGTCGACCTCTTCGAGCTGCGCAACGCCGTCGTGGCGGTGTTCGAGGAGGCGCTGCGTTCGGGTGAACTCTCCGAGCGCGACCTGTTCGACAGCGAGTTCGTGCCCGTCCCTGGAACCGAGCCACCCAAGTTCTCGACCGGGTTCGACGGCTTCACCGACCGCGTCCTGCCACCCCTGCAGGAACCGTTCGTCGCTCGGCACGCCGAGGTGGCCTTCGCCGCCGTCTGCGATCGACACGGCTACATCCCCACCCACAACGATGCCTACTGCCAGCCCCTGACCGGCGACTACGACCGCGACCTGGTCGGCAACCGGACCAAGCGCGTCTACGACGACCGGACCGCCACCCGGATCGGGGCCAATGACCGTCCCTTCCTGCTCCAGACCTACAAGCGAGACACCGGAGAGGTCATGCACGACCTGTCGGCCCCCCTCGTCATCGCGGGTCGACGCTGGGGAGCGGTGCGGTGCGGCGTCCGCCCGTCGACCTGAGCGGCGACGTCAGACCAGCCGGGCGTCGGCGACGAAGACGTTGTGGAGGTAGCGGTCGAGGCGGACCAGGCGACCGGTGAACCGGATCGTGTCGCCCTCGTCGACGACGGCGTGGGCGTCGAGCTGCACGATGGCATCGATGTCGGTCGCCATCAGCCCGGCCCCGGCCTGTCCGACGGTGACCACGGCTCGTTGGCCGGTGCCGGCGAACACCATGTCGTAGTGGAACTCTCGCACCCGCTTGACCGTGCCGGTCCATTCGGCCACCTGGTCGAGGTAGGTCGCGTCGAAGTGGTCCTGGGCCTCGTAGGACGGACGATCGGTGTGGAACAGATCGTCGATGATGGCGTCCTGACCCAGCGCTGAGCTCGCGGGCATCACCGGCGGAGCCGGGCGCTCGGGCATCACCGGCGGAGCCGGGCGGTCCGGTCGCCCGGCCACCTGGCGAGCCTCCTGTTCGAGCTGTTCCACGAGCTGGTTCGGCGGACCAGCCGGCGACGGCGGAGCCGCCGCGAAGCCGTCGACGGCCGCCTGGAGGTCGCCGTGGGCCTGATGGCCGAGGGCGATGTCGACCGACGACGGTTCGGCGAGGACCGACGCCGCGTCGGCGAGGTGGCGGATCGTCTGGCGCAACGCCTCGGCGTCGCGGACGAGGCCGCCGATGCGGCATTCGATCATCCGCTCCGAGATCCGCACCCCGCGGTAGCGATCGACCAGGTGCAGCACCACGTTGCGCCGAGCCGGCGTCAGGTACGGGACCAGCGCCGCCGGCGCGGTGCTGACGATGTGGACCCGATCGTCGAAGGTCTGGTCGCCGACCGCCACGTCACTCCCCTGCAGACGCTGGAGGAAACCGGGGAGGTTGGTCTGACGGCTCAGGTGCATCGGCGGGCCGATCGGGGCGAAGCCGATTCGGTAGACGGTGTAGGTGTTCGACGAGTCGTTGCTGTGGGTCCGAATGCCCTCGACCTCGACCGAAAGGTTGCCCCAGCGACCGTTGATCCGTGGACGTCGCCCGAACATGCTGGGTTCGGCGAACTCGAACCCGAACTCCCGGGCGGCGGCGCCCCAGGACTGGATCGTCCGGCGCCGTTGGCCGTAGGCCAACCCCACGGCGCCGAGACCGAACAGGATGATGAAGACGAACTCCACCGTCGCGACCGTAGCGGACCACCTGCAATCCCGAGGTGACGACGCGGTTCAGGTGAAGATGCTGCTCACGTGAAAATGACTTGCCCGTCGGCGGAGAGCTCGATGAAGTCGGCGGCGGTGATGATCGGCACGTCGTCCATCAGGTCGTCCTCGGTGTAGCCCATCATGTCGGCCGACAATTTGCAGGCCCAGAGCTGCCCGCCGGCGTCCTGGATCATCTGCAGCAGTTCGGGGACCTCGGGGATCTCGAGGTCGGCGATCTGTTTCCTCATCATCCGGGTCGCTAGATGGGTCATGCCGGGCAGGCCGGCCATGCCCTGGGGCATGTGGACCTTGGAGCCGCCGGGAGGGTGCATGGCGGTGTTGCCCATCCAGGTGAACTGGAGGTCGTCCATGTGCTTCTTGGCGATGGCGTCCATCCCCCAGAAGGTGAAGAAGATGTGGGTCTCCACACCCTCCATCAGGGCGGCGTTCGCCATGATCAGCGAGGGGTAGATCATGTCGAGCGTGCCCTTGGAGGCGATGAAGCACATCTTGCGCTCGGCGTCGTCGTCGCCGAAGTCCGGGACGATCGGGGCCGCCGGGGCGGTCGCTGTGTCGGTCATCGGAGTGTCCTTTCTTGTGGTGTGCGACGGTCAGATGCAGCCGTGGGGCTTCGGGACGCCGGCGATGTACGACATCTTCTTGGCCGGCTTCTTCGGGAACAGCTGGAACAGGTGCTTGGTGGGGACGCCGCTGACGCTGGCGACCCGACGCAGCATGGGTGTCTCGCCTTGGGCGAGGAAGTCGTCGCGGAGGAACGTGATGACGGGCCAGTGGGCGTCGGTCAGCTCGATGCCGATGTTGGCGGCGAGCGCCTTGGCCACCTCCTCGTTCCATTCGTCGTACTCGGTCATGAAGCCCTCGTCGTTGACGTGGACCTCGATGCCGGCGAGCGTCGCGGTGGGCATGATCGGCTCCTTCTCTCTTGAATCGTTGCGGTGATTGCGGTCGGGTGGTCGCTTCGATCGTCAGTCGAGGACGGCGAGCTGCTTGCCGGTCATCGACATGTGGGTGGGCACGGGCAGCGGCCTGCCGCGGAGCAGGAGGTGCCAATAGATCCAGCGGAAGGCGAGCTTGCCGAGGTGGTTGAGTCGGGTCTCCTTCAGCAGTGACATCGGGCCGACGACCGGGAGTGGGAACGAGCCGGTGAGGGGTTCGGTGTCGTAGTTGAAGTCGATGAGCAGGCCCTTGCCCGAGCCTGACTCGATGAAGCAGTTGGCGTGGCCGTCGAACGACTCGGTCATCGGCCGCCCCCCGATGTGGTCGAGGAAGTTGTCGACGAACACGTCGACGGCGAAGTGGGCGACCGAGCCGGCCTTGGAAGTGGGCAGGTTGGCGGCGTCACCGATGGCGAACACGTTGTCGTACTGGGTCGACAGGAAGGTGTGCTTGTCGACCGGCACGTGACGGAGCTCGTCGCCGAGCCCGGAGCGACCGACGAACGCAGCGCCCATGTTGACCGGCACCGTCACGAGAAGATCGAAGTCGATCTCCCGCTCGTCGTAGCTGACGATCTTGCCGTCCCCGCCGTCGACGCGCTCGAGGAAGAAATCGGCCTCGAGGGCGATGTCTCGCTCCTCGAGCATGGTGCCGAGCTGCTTGGAGGCGACCGGCTTGGTGAACGCCCCGGGGAGCGGCGTGACGAAGGTCAGGTCGACCTTGTCGCGCATCCCGTTGTCGGCGAAGAAGGAGTCGGCGAGGAAGGTGAACTCGAGGGGCGCGACCGGGCACTTGATCGGCAGCTCGGTGATGTTGACCACCACCTTGCCGCCCTCGAAGCGGGCGAGGGCATCCCGCAGCGCCTCGGCGCCGTCCATCGAGTAGAAGTCGAAGACGGTCTCGTACCAGCCGGGCTCGCCGGCGCCGAGGCCCGGCGTCTCCTCCGGGGTCGGGTGGGTGCCCGAGGCGATCACGAGCTGGTCGTAGGCAAGGGACCGACCGTCGGTGAGCGTCACCGTGCTGTCGGCGGCCTTGATGACGTCGACCTCGCCGATGATCGACTGCACGCCTTCGGGCAGGAATCGGCGACGGGGCTTGGTCAGCTCCTTGCGGCTGTAGTGGCCGAACGGCAGGAACAGCAGCCCGGGCTGGTAGATGTGGTCGTCGTCCTGGTCGACGACCGTGATGGTCCACTCCGCCTCGTCGAGGCGGGGCCGGAGCTTGTTGGCGACCATCGTGCCGGCGGTGCCGGCACCGAGGATGAGAAGACTCTTCACATCAGGCTCCTTTGGCGCTGAGTTAGGGGTTGTCACGGGCTCGATCGTTGTGCGCTCGCGGTTCCGGCCGGCGCCGCGATGGCGTCGAGGGCCGGTCCGGGAAGCACCACTGTCGCCCGACCTTGACCGCCGGCGGCCGACCGTCCTCGGCCATCCGGATCCCCTTTGCTCGCAGCTCGTGTCGACTCGCGCCGACACCTGCATCCTCCGCCCACTCCTGCAGAACCGGCAGGGCCATTCGTCCCGACCTCCAGCAGGTCACCAGCTCGTGATCCGGCGCCGGCGTGGCCTCGCCCCTAGGGTCGGGCGCCATGGCTCGTTCTCGCTCTGCCGCCTCGATCGTCGCTGCGCTCGTCGTGGCCCTCGCCGTCGGCGCCGCGATCGGCGACGGTGGCACTCAGATGGCTGGCTGGTCGGCGGCCGGGTGGTGCGCGCTGGCGGCGATCGGGGTCAACGCCGCGGTGTTCGTGCCCTCGGCGATCGCCAGGACCGAGCGCTTCTACGACCTCGCCGGCGCCGCCACCTACCTCACCGTCACGGCGTTGGCCGTCCTCTCGGTCGACGACCTCGGGCCGCGCGCTGCGGTGGCGGCCACGATGGTGGCGATCTGGGCGATCCGTCTCGGGTCGTTCCTGTTCCGCCGGGTGCGGGCCGCCGGCGTCGACACCCGCTTCGACCGCATCAAGACCGATCCGGTCCGCTTCGGCGTGGCATGGTCGCTCCAGGCGCTGTGGGTGACGTTCACGTCGGCCGCCGCCGTCGCCCTGATCACCGGGGCACCCGACGCGAGCTTCGATCTGGTGGCCCTGATCGGCGCCGCCGTGTGGTTGGCCGGGTTCGCCCTCGAGGTCGTCGCCGACGAGCAGAAGCGGGCGTTCGACGCCGCCGGGCGGCCGGGAGGCTTCATCCGCCACGGCCTCTGGGCCTGGTCGCGCCATCCCAACTACGCGGGCGAGATCCTGTTGTGGATCGGCATGGCCGTGGTCGCGCTCACCACCCTCGAGGGGTGGCGCTGGGTCGCGCTGATCTCACCGGCGTTCGTCTGGGCACTGCTCACCCGGATCAGCGGCGTGCCGATGCTCGAGCGTTCGGCCGAACGCCGCTTCGGCCACGACCCGTCCTATCGCGACTATGTCGCCCGGACCCCGGTCCTCATCCCTCGTTCACCACGCTGAGGAGCGGGAGCTCGGGGAGTCGCTCGGTCGGCACCCCGGCCGACTCCATGAGTTGGTAGAGCGTCGATCGCCCGTCGCCGGTGACCCGCTGGGCGAACACATGGCCGTCGAGATGATCGATCTCGTGCTGGAACACGCGCGAGAGCAGTTCGTCGGCCTCGATGGTGATCGCCGATCCGTCGAGCCTCTGTGCCTCCACCCGGATCCGCTTCGGGCGCACGACCGTGCGATAGGTGCCGTCGAGCTTGAGCGACAGGCAGCCTTCCTCGTAGGTCCAGGTGTCGTCGTGGACGGCCGTGATCCGCGGGTTGACGATCACCGGGTCGACCACGCGAGGCAGGCCGTGGACGAAGAGCCGGAGATCGAGACCGATCTGGTTGGCGGCGAGGCCGATGCCGTCGCGCTCGTGCATCACCTCGATCATGTAGTCGCCGAGATCGCGCAGTCGGTCGTCGAACTCGCTGACAGCGCGGGTCGGGGTGTGGAGCACGTCGGCACCGAACGGGGTGACCCCGTGACCGGCCCACGGCGACGCCCGGTAGGGCTGGGCCCCGAAGTGCTCGGCCAGAGCCGCCAGCTCGGCAGAATCTTCGGGCTGGGGGTCCTCAGGGTGGGCGTCGCTCATCGGGCCTCGAACTCCGGATGGTCCTTCACGTAGCGCTTGGTCGCCGACGGGCTGAACCGGCGGCCGCAGCTGCAGGCCCACCACTCCTTGCCGCCGTCGGGCATCACGTGATTGAGCGGGGCGCAGAACTCGTCGTCGCCCCGGCTGGGGCACGGTTTGAGGGTCACGCGGCCGCCGGCCAGGCGGGGTCGTTTGGGTCGGGCCATCGCCCGCGATCCTAACGGGCGAGTAGGTTCGCCCTCCATGACGGCCCCCCGACCGCTCGGTCGACTCCGCTCCCTGCTCTTCGCCCCGGCGGTCCGGCCCGACATGCTCGCCAGGCTCGCCGGGCGCGGCGCCGACGCCGTGGTGATCGATTGTGAGGACGCCACGCCGCCCGGTGCCAAGGCTGGGGCTCGGGCGACGGCCCGGGAGGTGGCAGCCGGCCTGGCCGAAGCCGTCGCGGTGACCGTCCGGGTCAATGCCGTGGCATCGCCGTGGTTCGCCGCCGACATCGCCGAGGGCCTGGATCCGGGCCTCGCCGCCGTGGTCGTACCCAAGATCGAGACCTGGGCCGACCTCGACACGGTGGAGACTGCCCTCGGCAGCGCCGGGCTCGCCGGTCTCGGCGTGATCGCCGGACTCGAGACCGCCCTGGGCGTCGCCGATGCTCGACCACTCCTCGCTCACCCGCGCGTCGTCGGTGGCTATTTCGGGGCCGAGGACTTCGTGGCCGACATGGGCGGCGTGCGAACCGCCGGCAACGACGAGGTGGCGTTCGCTCGCTCGGCGGTCGCCCTCGCCGGTCGCCTCGCCGGGGTGCCGGTCCTCGATCAGGTCGTCACCGACTTCCGCGACGACACCCGGTTCGAGCGCGAGACCGCGGAGGCCCGCGCCCTCGGCTACGCCGGCAAGCTGTGCGTCCACCCGGCCCAGGTGCCGCTCGCCAATGCCGGGTTCGTGCCGAGCGCCGCCGAGGTCGATCGGGCTCGCCGCCTGCTGGCCGCCTACGGCGAGGCCGCGGCCGCCGGCGTCGCCGCCATCGACTTCGAGGGACAGATGATCGACGAACCCCTGGCGGCCCAGGCCCGCCAGCTCCTGGCGAGAGACGGTCGGCTCTAGAGACCGTGCTGCCTAGAGACCCAGCGACTTGGCGATGATGGTCTTCATCACCTCGTTGGTGCCGCCGTAGATCGAGGTGACCCGGGCATCGGCGTAGGCCCGGGCGATCGGGTACTCGGTCATGAAGCCGTAGCCGCCGAAGAGTTGGAGGCAGCGGTCGACAGCCCGCTTCTGGAGGTCGGTGCACCAGTATTTGGCCTTGGCGGCGTCGGCCACCGACAGCTTGCGGTCATTGTGGGCGACCACGCACTGGTCGATGAACGCCTGCACGATGTCGACCTCGGTGGCGACCTCGGCCAGCACGAACTTGGTGTTCTGGAAGGCGCCGACGGTGGTGCCGAACGCCTCGCGCTCCTGCACGTACTCGAGGGCCCAGTCGACGGCGGCCCGAGCGGTGGCGAGACCGCTGATGGCGATCGAGAGCCGCTCCTGCGCGAGGTTGTGGGTGAGGTAGCGGAACCCCGCGCCCTCCTCCCCCAGCAGGTTGGCGACCGGCACCCGGACGTCGGTGAAGAACAGCTCGGCGGTGTCGTTGGAGTGCATGCCGATCTTGTCGAGGTTGCGGCCCCGCTCGAAGCCCTCCATGCCCTCTTCGACGATCAGTAACGACATGCCGGAGTGGCGCTGGGTGGGGTCGGTCTTGGCCACGACGATCACGAGGTCGGCGTTGATGCCGTTGGTGATGAAGGTCTTCGAGCCGTTGAGGACGTATTCGTCGCCGTCGCGCACGGCCGTCGCCGCGATCGAGGCCAGATCGGAGCCGGTGCCGGGTTCGGTCATGGCGACGGCGGTGATCAGCTCGCCCGAGGCGATGCCGGGCAACCAGCGCTGCTTCTGCTCGTCGTTGCAGAACTCGAGGAAGTAGGGGCTGGTGACGTCGTTGTGGAGGGTGAGGCCGAGCCCGGCGCCGCCGATGCCCTTGTCGGCGAGCACCTCGGCGATCACCTGGTTGAAGCGGAAGTCGTCGGACCCGCCGCCCCCGTACTCCTCGGGGATCTGCATGCCGAGGAAGCCATGCTCGCCCGCGTCGGTGTAGAAGCTGCGGGGTGCGATCCCGGCGTCCTCCCACTCGAGGTACTGGGGCACGACCTCCTTGTCGACCCAACTGGCGAACGATTCGCGGAAGGCGTCGTGCACGTCGTCGTGGAGCGTGCGCATGGAGGAGGTGAAGGCCATCGGGGATACCTCTGCAGCTGGGGGATGACCTCACCGAAGGTACCACTCGGCTCGACGGGGTACCGCTTCGGTGACCCCGTCGAGCCGGGCCGGATCAGCTGCCGTCACTCATCGTCGAGGCCGGCCGGACCGGCGGGGCCGGTTCACGCGGCGGGCCGGGTTCGCGGCCGCCCTGGTCGAGGCGGAACGGCGGATAGACGTCGGTCATCAGGCCGGCGTAGGCGACGACCCGGTAGAACCAACGGTTCATCCCCACCAGGAGGTCGAACAGCGACCGAGGATGGCGCCCGGTCACCAGGAGCACCATGCCGGTGATGCCGGTCAGGAGCCCGATCAGGCTCACCCCGACCTGCACGTCCTGACCAGTCCAGCCCACCTCACCCATCACGAGTCCCAGCAGGACGTAGTGGGGCAGGGCGAGCAGCCACCACTTCACGAGCACGAGGCTGCGGGAGAGGTGGTCGGGGTAGGCGACGTCGAAGCGAGCGGGATCGCCGTCGACGGCACGAAGGGTGAAGGGCGGGTAGCGGTCGGTGCCGAGACCGCCGACCGATGCGTAGTGGCTCACCCGCCAGTTCCAACGAAGGATCCCGACGGCGACGTCGAACAGGCCGCGGGGGTAGCGACCCGTGACGAGGATGGCGACCCCGGCGATCGCCGAGATCACCACGAAGGTGGGCCACAGGAACGCGAGCGCGATCACGTGCGGGATGGCGAGCAGCCACTTGACCAGCCACTGCCAGCGCGAGACGTCGGGGTCGACGTCGGCCTCGAGCCGCACGGGATGCACGCCGCGGGTCATGACGTCGCTCGGGGTGGCGGGCACCACCATGCGGCGTTCGCCCGCGACCCCGATGGCGACGAGCACGACGCCGAGGACGGCGACGAAACCGCCGAGGGCTGCCAGCGCGACGATGACGGGGAGGGCGATGTCGGCCTTGGCCCCGACCTCGACGTCGGCCGCCACGCCGGGCGACCCGTCGGCGTTCATCAGGACCACGGCCCAGTTGCCGTCGTGGGGCTCCCACACGAGCTCTTGGGTCCCGGTCCCCCAGGCGGCGGCATCCCAGAACTCCTGGGAGGTCGGCGCCGCGATGGCCAGGGTGCCGGCTTCATGGCGGTAGGTGATGTCGTCGCCGTCGGCGGAGTCGACGACGTCGTGGGCGACGCCGTCGAGGTAGCGGTCGAGATCGGCCTGTTCAGCGATCCCGACGAACACGGGCTGGTCGGAATCGAGCGATGTCACGCGTTGGCGCAACTCGATCCCGAGCCAATCGAACACCTCGTCAGGGGTGCCCGGGTCGGTCGAGAAGTCGATGTCTTCGGCCGTGATGACGGCCGAGGCGGTGGCGACTTCGTCGAGGGTGGCAGTGAAGAACCCGTCATCGTCCCGGGCCACGGCGTAGCCGACCCCCAGAGCCGTTGCGCCGAACAGGAGCGCAAGGCCAGGGAGCACGAGCAGACAGCCGACGACCAGGGCGACGACGCGCGATGGGCGCATTGGTCGACCTCCTCTTGTCGAACGGAAACGGTCCTACCCGCGAACCGTGCGCCCGGTTCGACGGATCGACAAGGGGCGAACGTCAGATCCTTCGTGGCAATCCAACACTTCTCGGGCTCACCCTCTCGCTCTGGCTCGCAAGCGTCGGGCTCCCGATCGGGATGCTCGGGTACATCCTCTGCAGCGCTGCGAACGACGCACGACGCAACCGATTCGTCCGGCTGGGCAGGGTCTATCGAGTCGGCGTGGCCGCCGAGCTCGTCGGGATCGCAGCGACGCTCTACGTCCTGGTGGCCCACGTCACCGACCTGGCCGCCCCGAAGCATCGAGCGGGGTGGTTCTCGCTGGCCGTCCTCTGGTGTGGCCACTTCGCGGCCGCCGCCGTGATCGAACGAACCGAACCGGCCGTTCCTCCGCCGCCGAGCGCCGCCGATCGCTTGCACCCGTGGCCGGTCGCAGCGTGAACGCCACTCCCGCCGCCGCCACCTCCCCGGTGGCCGAGGTCAGACCGAGAGTCGACTGGCGGTTCGGTTGGCCGACCAGTGGGTGCGGTGGTTGCGGAACCGGGGCGGCCGGTCGGTGAGCACCTCGGTCTCGAGCCACAGGCGCTTGAGGTGGCGAACGTGCCCGGCGGCCCGGTCGTCGGTGTAGCCCGTCCGCCCGTGCAGCACGTGGTAGTTGTTGATGAACTGCATGTCGCCCGGCTCGAGCGCCATCGTGACGTGATTGGCCGGGTCGTTGGCGAGCTCGACGAAGCGGTCGAGGGCCTCTCGCTGGATCGGGGTGAGCCGAGGCGCCTCCGGATGCCGCTGCGACGCCTCGATGTAGGGCGGGATCGCGCGCACGAACAGACGGTCGCCCCACTCGGTGAACACCGGCACGAGGTAGTAGGGGCGCTCGCCGTCGGCCTGCTCCCCCCGGTAGTCGTAGGGGAAATCGTCGTAGAGGGCGGCGGCGAGGTCGGGGCGCTCGTCGACCAGGCGGTTGTGGATCGTCACCGAGTTGGCCACCGACGACAGGCCACCCTCCCGACCGTTGGTGAGGCACAGCAAACCGACGAGGTCGGAGCCGTCGCAGTGGAACGGCAGCGGGATCCCGCCGAGTTCGTTGCCCCTGGCGGTCGGGTCGTTCGGCGCTCGGTTCTGGTCGATCACGTCGCCGAGCAGGTGACCCTTGGCGTTCTGGGCCCACGGCAATCCGAGGTGGAGGCCGATGCCCCAGTAGAGCATCTCCATCTCGGCCTGGGAGTAGGCGTCTCGATCGACGCCTCGGAGCCGGACGACGCCGCGGCCGTTGATCAGCTCGTCCTCGATCCGAGCCAGGCGGGACGTGAGGGTCGCGAGCGGGAAGTGCTCACGGTCGATGTCGAGGACATCCTCTGAGATCGAGAGCGCGTGACGCAGGGCGCCGTCGAGTTCGGCCCGCTCGGCGTCGTCGAAGAGCTCGGTGAAGGTCGCCTCGTCGGCGAGGTCGTCGGCCGTCCACACCGCCCCCGGCTCGAGGACCCGTGGTTCGTGTCGCCCTGCGCGTCCCCCTGTTTCGTATCCCATCCGCGTTCCCCTTTGCGATGCCGATGTCACGCATGAGTGTCACGCGCATTCGATGGCGCTGTCAATCGTCACTACGCTCCGGCGATGACCTCCTCAGCGTTCGTGACCCCGATCACCACCGAGGGCGACACCCTCACCGGTCCGGTCCGCCACCCCGCCCAGCTCCTCGCCGATCAGAGCTACGACGGCGGAGCGAGCATCCACGACGCCGACACCGCCGACAAGCTCGGGCTGCCGGGCGCCCCGATCGAGGGACCCACCCACTTCTCCCAGTTCGATCCCCTTGCCGTCGAGGCGTTCGGCCCGGCGTGGTTCGAGCGAGGCTGCATGTCGTCGCACTTCCAGACGATGGTGCTCGAGGGCGAGGAGGTCGTCGCCACGCTCACCCGCACCGGCGACGGATCGGCCGACATCGCAGCGGCCAAGTCGGACGGCACCCCGGTGCTCGCCGGCACCGCCACCGTCGACCCCGACGCCCCGACGACGCTCCGCACCCGCCTGGCCGAACTGCAGCAGCGCGACCCCGGCGACCTGTTCATCATCGATCAGCTCGTGGTCGGCGAGACCCTGGGTGACGACCGGCCCCGGACCCTCGACATGGACACCGACAACGGCAACCTCTACCCGTTCTCGCTGCGTCGCAAGCTCGACACGATCACCGAGATGAGCCCGTGGTACGAGTCGAGCGACAACCCGTGGGGGCGGCCGATCATCCCCTTCGAGATGTACAGCGTGCTGGCCCACAAGGCCGGCCCGGCTCACGCCGTGAGGGGTCCCGCCAAGGGCCTCTTCGTCGATCTCGAGGTGCGGGCGGTCGACGGCCCGCTCTTCGTCGACGAGCCCTACCTCGTCGACAAGACCGTCGTCTGCGTCGGCCAGAGCCGGCGGGTCGAGTCGTACTGGACCGAGAGCCGGATCGTCGAAGCCTCGTCGGGACGCCACGCTGCCACCGTGCTGCTCCACCAGGGCGTCTTCAAGGCGAGCTACGCCGACTATCCCACCGACTGACACAACTCACGGCCGCGACCACTCACCGTGGCCGGCAGACGACTACGCTCCGTCACGTGGCCACGCCTGCTTCGCCCGCATGCCTCGCCCGGCGCTACCCCGACGCCCGCGCTGCCTTCCTGGCCGCGGCGGCGGCTGCCGGAGCCGAGGTCGACACCACCCCTCACCCCCTTCGGGGCCTCGACGACGAGGCCCTCGGTGTCGACGTCGCCTGGCTCGGCCCGGCCGACGCGCGCGCCGTACTGCTGGTGGTATCGGGAACCCACGGCGTGGAGGGCTACCTCGGCTCGGCCCTGCAGATCGACCATCTGCGCGGCGTCCTCGACGGCGTCGATCGGCCGGACGACGTGGCCGTCGTCTTCGTGCACGCCCTCAATCCGTTCGGGTTCTCGTGGGTGCGGCGGGTCAACGAGGACAACGTCGACCTCAACCGGAACTTCGTCGACTGGGAGGCCCCGCCTCCGACCAACGAGCCCTATGCCGAGCTCGCCGACATCCTGGTGCCGACCTCGTGGACCGAGGACGAGCAGGAGCGGACCCTCCTCGCGTTACTCGAACGGGTCGAGGCGACGAGCCTCGAGTCGATCCAACAGACGATCTCCGGCGGGCAGTTCGCCCACCCGACCGGCCTCTTCTACGGCGGTGCCGGGCCGACCTGGTCGAACGACTGGCTGCGGTCGTTCTGCGCCGACCGCCTCGGCGGCGTCGAGCGGCTCGCCGTGATCGACCTCCACACCGGGCTCGGCCCGCGAGGCCACGGCGAGCTGATCAGCTCGGAACACCCAGGGTCGACCGCCTACGGCCGCCAGAAGGCGTGGTGGGACGGGGTGATCTCCCTCCACGAGGCGGGCAGCGTGTCGGCCGAGCTCGTCGGCGAGTGGATCGCCGACCTCGGGTCGATGGTGCCGGCCGCCGAGATCACGGCGATCGCGATCGAGTACGGCACGGTCGACTCGATCACGGTGCTGCAAAGCCTCCGAGCCGACGCCGTGCTGCACGGCCATCGGGATCCGACGGCCCCCGACGCCGCCCACATCCGAGCCCAGGTCCGAGAGGCCTTCCTCGACGAGGATCCCGCGTGGCTCGACGCCTGTCGCCCGCGCTACGCCGAGGTCGCCGGCGCCGCCCTCCGCCAGCTCGCCGGCTGATCGGGCCGCCGGCCGATCAGGCCGCGGCGTAGGCGTCGACGATCGGGGCGAGCTGGGTCGGGGTGGCGCCGTGGAGGATGATGCGGTCGACGCCGAGGTCGAACTGATGGCGGATCGCGTCGACACACTGCTGGGGCGAGCCGGTCGCCGATGGCGCCAGCCATTCGTCGGGGATGAGGGTGGCGATGTGCCCGAGCTGCTCGGTCGTCGCCTTGTCGTCGATCGCCCCCGGGAACGTGGCGACCATCTCGTCGGCTCGGAACGCGGCGAGCACCGCAGGGTCCCAGCCGTTGGTCGACACCATCAGGTCGCCGTACCCCTGGAGGTAGGTGGCGAGGCGGCCGACGGTCTTCTTGAGCCGCAGCGGTTCGGGGAGGTGATCGCCGATGGTGGCAAAGCACGACCAGACGCGGACGTCGTCGGGATCACGGCCGGCTTGCTCGGCCGCTCGCTTCACGGTCTGCACACAGCGTTCGGTGGTCTCGTCGGTGAAGAAGGTGTGGAGGATGACGTCGTCGAAGGCTCGGCCGCCGAGTTCGAGCGAGTTGGGGCCGAAGGCGACCAGGCCGAGCGGGATCTCCTCGTCGAAGGTGCGGTCGAGGCGCAGCACCGGCCACGACCCGGCCGGGCCGTCGTGTCCGACGATCGTCTCCCCCTTCCACAGCCGACGCATCAGCTGGGCGAAGTCCTCCATCTGCGCGGTGGTGATGCGGCCCATCCCGAAGGCGTCCTGCATCGGGGCGATGCCCCGGCCGATGCCGAGGCAGAACCGACCGCCGGTGAGGAAGTGCATCGTGGATGCGTAGGAGCCGGTGACGATCGGGTGCCGCGTGTTGTGGTTGGTGGCACCCGTGATGATCCGAAGCTCCTCGCTGACCGCACCGGCCGCCCCGCAGAGGGTCGCCGCCTCCTTGATGTTGAACCGTTCGGAGATGAACGCAGCGCCGAGCCCCATCGCTTCGGCGTCGCGGACCTCGTCGATCAGCTCGCGGGGCGACTGGGGCGCGCCGGCGAGGGTGTAGAAGCCGAGTTCGGGAAACCTGATGGCCATGGTCGGCGACGCTACGGAACCGGCCGACCGCGCACAAATGCGAGCAGTGTTCACTCGGCGAGGCCGGCGCGCTCCACGTAGCCGGCGACGAAGGCGTCGAACCGGTCCGACAGCTCGGTCGCCACCACCGACTGGGCGAGCGTCGCGAGCGTGGCGGCGTCGGCGGGAAGGGTCGCGACCCGATCGGCGGGCTGGCCGGCGTCGACGAAGGGCTGCCACAAGTGGCGGTCGAAGACCGCCCGGAACCGCGTCGCCACCTCGGCCATCGCCGCTTGGAGCGCCTCGTACTCGTCGAGGATCTCGCCGATCGGCAACCCGAGGCGGGCGACGGCGGGGCCGATCTCGGCGAACGAGCGGTGCGACACGACGATGTCGGCGCCGTCGAGTTCGATCAGCCCGAGCCGGGAGGCCCGCTGCAGGTCGGCCTGGGAGACGACGACACCGTCGAACCGGTCGGCGAGTTCGGCGGGCGACAGGCGCACCGGCTCGCGGTCGGCGTCACCGGCGCCGAGCAGCTCGCCGAGCGAGCGGCCACTCCCCCACGCGTCGAGCGCTTCCTTGATCCCGGCCAACGAGAACCCGCGTTCCTGGAGTTCGGCGATCAGGCGGAGCCGTTGCACGTGCCCCGGCCCGTAGTAGCCGACTCGGCCGCGCTTCTCCGGCGGCGGCAGGATCCCGCGGTTCTGGTAGAGGCGCACCGTCGATACCGGGATCCCGGCGCCTCGAGCGAGCTCGTCGACGGTCAGATCGGCGGTCTCGTTCTCGGGCACGGGTGGAGCGTACCCCGGCTCACCAGTCGAGCTCGACGGCGCCCGCCGCTCCGAGTGGATCGCGGGCGAGCTCGAGGAGCGGCATGCCGAGCCCGTAGGTCAAGACCCGTCGCGGGATCCGGATCGCCAGGAAACAACTCCCCGGGAGTTCGAGCTCGCCGTGACCGGTGATCGAACGTAGGGCGCCGCCTTCGGCGAGGTCGAGAATGTGGCGGTCGTCGACCGGCAGGACCTCGGCCCGGGCCTGGAACTGGAGTCCGGAGGGAGGCGCCCCGACCGGCATTCGTCGCACCGGGATCACGACGGCGGCCCGACCCGAGGACGTGATGTTGCGGGCCTTGCGGCTGGTTGCAGTCGTGTTCACGTAGAGCGTGTCGCCGACCCGCTCGTAGAGCACGCCGGCGGCGTGGGGGTGACCGGCCGCCGAGACGGTAGAGAGCGTGAGATAGGAACGCTTGTCGATCGCTCGAAGGACCGACGCCGGATCGGGACGATGGGGGACGGTTGGGGTGGCTGGGGTGGCAGTGGTTGAAGTCATGGCCACAGCCAACACCCGATCAGCGAGCGCCGGAATAGACCACACGCTCGATGACATACGCGAGCGTCCAACTTGTCGTCCGACGCGTAGGCTGACGACGTGGATGCGATCGCTGGCCTGCTCTCGGGCCCTCGGGCAGAACGAGCCTTCACCCTCAGGATGGTCATGGCCGCTCCATGGGCGATCGACGTCGTCGACGAGGCGCCCCTCACGATCGCTGCGGTGGTCGGCGGACACGCCTGGGTTGCGCTCGGCGACGCTGCGCCGGTCCGGCTCGGCGCCGGGCAGATCGGCATCGTGCGAGGCCCCGAGCCCTACCGGATGGGCGACGCGCCGGAGACCCCGGCGTCGATCACGGTCCTCCCGGACCAGCGCTGCGTCGACCACCTCGGCCGCTCCCTCGAGGAGCCGTTCATGCGGGGCGTGCGCACCTGGGGCAACGATCCCGACGGTCCGAACATCGTGCTCGTCGGGACGTACGGCCGCCTCGGCGAGAGCGGCCGCTTCCTGCTCGATGCGCTCCCCACATCGCTGGTCGTCGACGCCGCCGACATCGACCTTCCGGTCGTCGAACTGCTCGCCGACGAGCTGGCCCGCGACGTGCCTGGACAGAGCGTGGTCCTCGACCGGCTCCTCGACCTGCTGACGGTGACCACCCTGCGAGCCTGGCTGACCGAGGCCGCCGACGACGCACCGGGATGGTGGCGAGCCGCCTCTGACCCGATCGTCGGACCGGCACTCCGCCTCCTCCAACACAACCCGGAGCATCCGTGGACGGTCGGCGACCTCGGCGCCGAGGTCGGTGCGTCGCGAGCCGCACTGGCGAAGCGGTTCAGCGCGCTCGTCGGCCAGCCCCCGATGGCGTTCCTCACGGAGTGGCGACTGGCGCTGGCCGCCGACCTCCTGCTGGAGCCAGGGGCCACGGTCGAGGGTGTGGCTCGGCGGGTCGGCTACAGCACCGGGTTCGCGTTGAGCGCCGCTTTCAAACGCGTGCGGGGCTGCAGCCCGCGGGACCACCGGGCCGCGGCGGCCTGATCGGCCACTCCACCACGGAGGCTCAGGCGTCGGCGATCGCTCGCCACACCCGCTCGGCCGTCACCGGCAGGTCGACGTGGCGCACGCCGAGGTGGGCGAGAGCGTCGACCACGGCGTTCTGCACCGCGGGGGTCGCCCCGATCGTGCCGGCCTCGCCGATGCCTTTCGCACCCAGCGGGTTCACCTCGGTCGAGGTCTCCTGCTCGATGCGCTCGTACGACGGCAGCTCGGTCGGCGACAGGATCCCGTAGTCCATGAAGGTGGCGGTGAGCGGGGTGGCGTCGTCGGAGTAGTGGAATTCCTCCATCAGCGCCTGGGCGATGCCGGCGGCGATGCCGCCATGCACCTGACCGTCGACGATCAGCGGGTTGACGATGATCCCGGCGTCGTCACAGGCGACGTGGCGCACGACCTTCACCTGACCGGTGTCGGCGTCGACCTCGACGACGCTGGCGTGGACACCGAAGGGGAACGTCGCCCCGGGCGGGTCGAAGTCGATCTCCGACAGGAGTTGTTCGGAGCGGCCGTCGGCTTCGGCCGCCACCTCGGCCCAGCCCAGGCTGACAGCGGGCGTGCCGACCACCGAGAACCGTCCGGTGCCGGCATCGAGGACGACGTCGGCCGGGTTGGCCTCGAGCATCGAGGCGGCGAGCGCCTTCGCCGTGTCGACCACGGCCTCGCTGGCCTGCAGGACCGCCGACCCGCCGGCCTGGAGCGACCGGGAGCCGCCGGTGCCACCGCCCCGGAGCACCTCGGAGGTGTCGCCGTGGCGAACCTCGATCTTGTCGAAGTCGATGCCGAGGGTGTCGGCGGCGATCTGCGCGAACGTGGTGTGGTGGCCCTGCCCGTGGGCGGAGGAGCCGGTGAGGACGACGGCGGAACCGTCGGGCCGCACCTCGACGCTCCCGAACTCACCCGTGCCCATCGGGTTGGCGATCTCGACATAGGCCGACCAGCCGATGCCGAGGAGTGGGCCACCCTCGGCGCGCCGGCGGGCCTGGTCGGCCCGGAGGGCGTCGACGTCGATGGCCTCGAGCACCTTGTCGAGGGCATCGGCGTAGCGGCCGGTGTCGTAGGTGAGACCCGACGGAGTGGTGAACGGGAACGACGCTTCGGGGATGAAGTTGCGCCGCCGGAGTTCGGCCGGGTCCATGCCGATCTCGTTGGCGTAGAGATCCATCATGCGCTCGATGGCGTGGGCGGCCTCGGGGCGGCCGGCGCCGCGGTAGGCGCCGACGGGGGTGGTGTTGGTGGCGACCGAGAACGCCGAGATGTCGATCGTCGGGATGTCGTAGACCCCGGTCGCCATCATGCGGCCGATCATCGGCAGGATCGCCCCGGTGAGCGGGTAGGCGCCGGCGTCCTGGACGATGTGGAGCCGATACGCCGTGATGTTGCCGTCACGGTCACCGCCGAGGGTGGCGGTGAAGTCCTGGGCCCGACCGTGGGCCAGATTGAGCATGCACTCGGTGCGGGTCTCGACCCAGCTCACCGGCCGGCCGGCCTGGCGGGCGGCGAGGGCGACGACGATGTCCTCCGGGTACGAGCCCGACTTTGCGCCGAAGCCACCCCCGACCTCGGGCGTGATGACGCGGACCTGGTCGGTGGACACGCCGCAGCCGTTGGCGAGGGCGTCGCGAGCAGTGTGGGGGAACTGGGTCGACGACCACTGTGTGAGATGAGACTGCGTCAGGCGGTCGCCGTCCCACTCGGCGACGGCGGCTCGGGGCTCGATCGGGGCGCCGCTCATTCGGGGGTTCCGGAAGGTCAGCTCCACGGTCACCTCGCAGTCGGCCATGATGTCGTCCTCCGCCTTGGGCAGGGCGAACACGACGTTGGTGCCCGCGTCGGGGTGGACGAGCGTCGCCCCCTCAGCGAGGCCGGCGGCCGGGTCGGCGACCGCCGGGAGCGGGTCGAGGTCGACGATCACGAGTTCGGCGGCGTCGACCGCTTGGCGTGCGGTCTCGGCGAGGACGAGGGCGACCGGCTCGCCGACGTAGCGCACCGTGTCGGCGGCCAAGGCCGAACGCAGCATCTGCTGGTTGAGGGCCGGCATCGCCGGCGGCTTCGCCTCGAGGCCGAGGTCTGCCGCGGTGTAGACGGCCACCACGCCGTCGGCGGCGAGGGCCTCGTCGGTGTCGATCGACAGAATCGTCCCGTGGGCCTCGATCGAGCGGACGAACACGGCATGGACCGCGCCGTCGGGCACGATGTCG
>JAWSVN010000124.1:0-12978 GCA_033851875.1 Acidimicrobiales bacterium | reverse complement strand
CGGGCCGCACCGGCGGCCGCCACCACCAAGGGGAATCGTCATGGGTGAGTTCGTCAACATCGAAGCGTCGTCGGTCGAGAACGTGGCGATCATCCGCCTCGAGCGACCCAAGGTCAACGCCCTCAACGCCGCCGTCGGCGCCGAGCTGCTGGCCGCCGCCAACGAGCTGGCCACCCGTGACGACGTCCGCGGCGTCGTGCTCTGGGGTGGGCCGAAGATCTTCGCCGCCGGCGCCGACATCGGCGAGTTCCCGATCGAGGGCGAGAACCGTGATCCGTCGCCCCAGGTCGACGTGCTCAACGAGGCCAACTTCGCCATCGAGAACCTCCCCCAGATCACCATCGCCGCCGTCAACGGCTACGCGCTGGGTGGCGGCTGCGAGCTGTCGATGTCGACCGACTTCCGCATCGCCGGCGAAGGCGCCGTGTTCGGCCAGCCCGAGATCCTGCTCGGCATCATCCCCGGCGCCGGTGGCACCCAGCGCCTGACCCGTCTGGTCGGGGTGACCAAGAGCAAGGAGATCAACTACTCCGGCCGCCAGGTGAAGGCCGCCGAGGCCCTCGAGATCGGCCTGGTGTCGGAGGTCGTCGCCGACGACGCCGTGCTCGATCGGGCCGTCGAGCTGGCCGCCACCTACGCCAAGGGGCCGGCCGCCCTCGCCAACTGCAAGAAGGCGATCATGGACGGCCTCCACGTCTCGCTCGAGGAGGCGATCGCCATCGAGAAGCGCGAGTTCGTCGGCGCCTTCCAGACCGACGACTCGGTGATCGGCATCACCAGCTTCCTCGAGAACGGTCCCGGCAAGGCGAGCTTCACCGGCAAGTAGGCTCGGGCGATGACCGCCGCAGCGTCCGACTGGCCCCCCGCCGACGAGATCGGCGAGATCCTCTTCTCGGCCGATGAGATCCAGCGCCGGGTCACCGAGCTCGGGCGCGAGATCACCGAAGCGACCGGGGGCGAGCCCCTGCTGCTCGTGGCGATCCTCAAGGGGTCGATCCCCTTCGCCGCCGACCTGATGCGGGCGATCGAGGGCCCGGTCGAGATCGACTACATGGCGGTCTCGTCCTATGGCGACGAGACCAAGTCGAGCGGCATCGTCCGCATCCTCAAGGACCTCGACACCACCGTGCACGACAAGCACGTCATCGTCGTCGAGGACATCATCGACTCGGGTCTGACGATGGCCTACCTGGTCGACCACCTGCAGAAGCAGGAGCCGGCGTCACTCCGGACCGTGTCGCTGCTGGTGCGCGAGGGCAAGACCCACCCCGATGTCCAGGTCGACCACGTCGGCTTCGAGATCCCGGGCCCGGCCTTCGTGATCGGTTACGGCCTCGACCTCGCCCAGCGCTTCCGCAACCTGCCCTACGTCGCCTACTACGCCAAGGGGTAGCCCCCGGTGCGGCCGAGGTTTCCGGCCGAGATCCCCCGATCGAGGGATACCGCTCGCCGTGCCCCCGGATGACGATCGTGGGACGCCACGACCGGAGGGGGACTCCATGGCAGCCACGATCGCACCGGACCGTCAACGGACCGACGAGGTGCACGCCCTGCTCGACCGTTGGGTGCGGGGGAGGGGGCCGGCCTACGACAGTGTCGTGATCGTCGGTGGGCAGGGCATCACCAGCCTGACCTTCGCCGCCCGCCTCGCTCGCGACCCGTCCCTCGCCGGCAAGGTCGTGCTCGCCGGCCGGGCCAAGGAGGAGGACCGTCGCCTGATCGGCGGGGTGTCGCTGCGGGCACGCGCCGCCGACTTCCTCGCCGAGGCGATCGGCGCGACCCACACCGAGCTGATCGACCGGATCGCCAACGGCCAGCCGACGGCGGCGTCGACCCGCCAGATGGCGGCGATGGCGGAACCCTCGGCCGACGGCTGGGTGTTCTCCCGGGCCGGTGCCTGGCAGAACCACCGACGCAACGGCACCAAGCCGATCATGTACGGCTTCCGCAACGCCCGCATGGCGGTGGCGATCCGCGAGGCCATCGAACCCGGCGCGGTCCGCTTCGTCGACGACCGGCCGACGTCGCTGGCCGAGGCGCGCGACCTGGCGCTCGGTCGTAACCCCCTGATCGTCAACGCGTCGAACGACGACCAGCTCCTCGGCAACGAACCGGGCTCGCATCGATGGGGCATCGTCGCGGCCCAGGTCCCCTTCAGCGGGCGACCCGGCGGGCCCCTCGAGGAGCGCACGACCTTCGCGCCCCTCGTGAGGCGCGACGGGACGATCGACGTCGGCTACTACACGCCCTTCACCGACCACCTGTCGCCGGATGCCTCGTGGTACGGGATCATCGCCCGCCCGGTGCGGGCCGAGGAGCTGACCGGCGCCGCCGCCGAGCGGCAGAAGGCGGCGGTGACCGATGAACTGCTGGGCATTGGCGAGGCGTGCGGCCTCACCCCGGTCGACCCGGCCGACACCCTCGCTGCGGCGGCCGTCCCCGGTGCCGACTGGACCCGACCCGCGGCGCCGCGGGTGCCCGGCACCTTCGAGCTCAAGCAGGCGTGCAGCGCCGGCGTCCCCGCCTACTACGCCGACGGGATCCTGTGCGGGGCGATGGGTGGGGTCGCCGCCGCCGAGGCGGTATTGCGGGGCGCCGACCCGACGGCATCGGCCACCGCAGCGATCGCCAAGATCCGGTTCTGGAACCGGCTGTGGTGGCTCGAGACGACAAGGCTCGCCCCGGTCGCGGATCGCCTGATGCGCACCAGCGTCACCGCGGCGATGGCCTACCCCCACTCGGCGACGAGCCGGTGGTGGGCCTCCGCGGCGTGACGGCGAGGGCTGCGGCGGCGGCCCGGTTGGGCACGTCGAGCTTGGTCAGGATCCGTCGCACGTGGGTCTTGACCGTCTCGACGCCGACGACGAGTTCGGCGGCGATCTCGCGGTTGGACAGGCCCCGGCGGATGCCGTCGTAGACCTCGGCCTCCCGGGCGCTCAGCTCGACGGTGCCGACCGATCGGGTCGAGCGCAGATGGGTTGACAGTTCGGCGGCCAGGTCGCCGATCGTGTCGCGGTGCTCGGTGCGCAGCGGGGCGCCGCTGAAGTAGCAGTCGGCGTGGATGGTGCCGACGGTGCGACCGTCGAGCACGACCGGGGCCACCACGTAGTCGTCGCAGCGCATCCGGCCCACGATCGGGGTCCAGACCCGGGGGTCGTCGAGGGGCCGATGGACCAGTGCCGGCACCTGGGCGCCGATCACCACGGCCTCGAGCAGCTCACGCTCGCAGGGGACGGGATGGGCCGACGCGTTGCGGTGGTTCTCCTCGGCCCAGGCGGCTCGGGTGATGAACTCGGTCGACGCCACGTGGAGGGCGCCGTGGTCGAGGCGGAACGCCATCGCTCGCTCGAAGCCGCGGCGCAGCAGCTCGCCGGTGGCGAACTCGAGGGCCCGGTCGACCGTGGTCGGGACCTGCCGGAGCCGGCGCTGCCGGTCGAGGGCCCGGCCGAGGTCGACCAGTCGGTCGCGGCGGTCCACCGCGACCTCGGGGGCGAGGTGTGCGAACAGGTCCGGGCGGCCGACCGCGAACTCGATCAGTCGGTCGAGGCCGTCATCGTCGAGGGGCTCGGCCGACGCCGGCACGGCAAGGGCCGGGACGTCGTCGGTCAGCGCGGCGAACGCGACCCGGACGTCGGCGTCGTTGGGGCGTGCTGGCCGCCGTTCGGCGAGTTCGAGCATCGACGCCTCCTTCGTTGGTCCGACAAGTGTCCAGTTTGTGACGCCGTTCACACGGTGCGCAAGCGGTCTCTATTTCCGACTTGATTTGTCGGGAATTGCGACTACGGTGCGGCGGCGGGCCGGACAATGGCCCGATGTTGTCCGGATGCACGCAAGGGGAGCACTGACATGTCCGAGTCCTGGGGTTTCGAGACCCGCCAGATCCACGCCGGCCAGGAGCCCGACGCCGCCACCGGAGCGCGCGCCGTGCCGATCTATCAGACCACGGCCTACACGTTCCGCGACGCGGAACACGCCGCCAACCTGTTCGCCCTCGCCGAGCCGGGCAACATCTACACCCGGATCATGAACCCGACCCAGGGCGTGCTCGAGACTCGTATCGCCTCGCTCGAGGGTGGGCTCAGTTCGACCGCCGCCGGCGTGCCCGGCGCCCTCGCGGTCTCCTCGGGCCAGGCCGCCGAGACCCTCGCCATCCTCAACATCGCCGAGCACGGCGACCACATCGTGGCCGGCGCCGCGCTCTACGGCGGCACCTACAACCTGCTGCACTACACGCTGCCGAAGATGGGGATCACCACCACCTTCGTCGAGGACATGGACGACCCCGAGGCGTGGCGGGCGGCCGTGCAGCCCAACACGAAACTGTTCTACGGCGAGTCGATCGGCAACCCGAAGAACAACGTCCTCGACATCGAGGCCGTCGCCGCCGTCGCCCATGAGGCCGGGGTGCCGCTCGTGATCGACAACACCGTCGCCACCCCCTACCTGATCCGCCCGCTCGAGTGGGGCGCCGACATCGTCGTGCACTCCGCCACCAAGTTCCTCGGCGGTCACGGCACCTCGATCGCCGGCGCCATCGTGGATGGCGGCAGCTTCGAGTTCTCCGACGCCGAGCGCTACCCCAACTACAACCAGCCCGACGACAGCTACCACGGCCTCACCTACTGGCCGATGCTCGGCGCCGGCTCCTACATCGCCAAGGCCCGCGTCCAGCTGCTCCGTGACCTCGGTCCGGCGATCAGCCCGTTCAACGCCTTCAGCATCCTCCAGGGCATCGAGACCCTCAGCCTCCGCATGGAGCGCCACGTCGAGAACGCCCAGAAGGTGGCCGAGTACCTCGAGGGTCACGACAAGGTCACCTCGGTCAACTACGCGGGCCTCGCGTCGAGCCCGTATCACGAGCTCGGTCAGAAGTACACGGGCGGCAAGGGCTTCGGCTCGGTGCCGTCGTTCGTGATCGCCGGTGGCAAGGAGGCGGGCGCCAAGTTCGTCAACGCCCTCGAGCTCCACAGCCACGTCGCCAACATCGGCGACGTGCGCTCGCTGGTGATCCACCCGGCGTCGACCACCCACAGCCAGCTCACCGAGGCCGAGCAGCTCGCCACCGGCGTCAACCCCGGCCTGGTGCGTCTCAGCGTCGGCCTCGAGTCGATCGACGACATCCTCGCCGACCTCGACGCCGGCTTCGCCGCTCTCTGATCCACCACGCTCGTCCTCCATCTCGACGATCAGCGGCCGCCCAGCCAGCCGGCCTGACAGTAAGGTCGTCGAGATGGTGGCGAGCGGCACGGAGTTGGCAACCCACAACGGGCGGCGACTGGTCGTCGACGGCGACCGCGTCGTCCTGGTCGATCTCGGGACGCGCTGGACCGTGCCGCTGCTGATCGGCGTGGGCTTCTTCTTCGGGATCGGGGTCGTGTTCACCCTCACCTACGTGCCCCTCGCGATCGCCCGGAGCGTGCCGTGGCAAGGCGCAGCGGCGGCAGCGGTGACGGTGGTTGTGCTCGGCACGACGCTCCGCTGGCTGATCCGCTATCGACGGAGGATGGCGTCCCGACCACTCGAGCAGCAGAAGACGGTCGCGATCTTCGACTTCGATCAGGGCAGGTTGCGGACGCCAGATGGTTCGACGGACGTCTCCCTCGGCAACGTGACGCTCCGCTCCCGACGCCACGTCCGGACCCTCGCCTCTCGGTTGTCGGCCGAGTGGCCAGAGGGTCGGCTCGTGGTCGTCGAAGAGGGAGTCTTCTCCTCTGGCCACGGGCGTTTCGAGTCCATTCTGGGATCCCACGGCCTCCGGGTCGAGAGGGCGGCGGCGATCTTCTGACCGGCGACCTGCGCTCAGCGCATCGGCCGGTTCAGAGGCGGTAGGTCCGGCTGGCGGTGCCGTTGAACAGCGCCTCCTGCTCCGCCTCGGAGCAGCCGGCGGCCAGCTTCTTGGCGGCGTTCCAGAACACCCGGTAGCCGAGCGAGAACTTGTCGACCGGGAAGTTCGACTCGAACATGCAGCGCTCGGCGCCGAACGCCTCGATGGTGTGGTGATACCAGCGGGCTTGTGCGGCCACCACCTCGTCCGAGGTCGGTGGCCGCTCCGCGTCGTGCCAGCCGAACCCGTTGTCGGGCATGGCCAGGCCGCCGAGCTTGGCCACCACGTTTCCGCAGCCGGCGATCTCGGTCATCGTCGGCGCCCAGTCGGCGAAGATCTCGTCGCGGCGACCGGCCCACGGGCCCACCCCGAGCGGGGTGCCGAAGTGGTCGAGGATCATCGTCGTGCCCGGCACCGCCCGGGCGAGGTCGAGGAACTCGGGCTGCTGGAAGTGGTAGTGCCACGTGTCGTAGCTCAGCCCCCGCTCGCCGAGCCGGGCCACGCCGCGGCGGAACGCCGGGTCGGTCGACAGGCCCTTCGGGGCTCGCCCCGGGATCCGCAGATACGAGCGGTCGTCGGGGCTCGACAGGGCGTGGCGCACCCCTTTGAACCGGTCGCCGGCGATCTCTTGGTGGGCATCGAGCAGTTCGTCGAGGTCGTCGCGCCGCAGGTCGACGTTGGCCACGATCCCCTGGATCACGCCCTTGGGGTCGGCGTCGGCCTGCTCGGTCACGAACCGGGTTTCGCCCAGCGACTGACGGTGCTCGGGTTCGGCCGGATCGTAGGCGGCGTGGCACTCGATGAAGACGGTGCCGACGACGTTGTGGCCGTCGCCGACATCGGCGTGGAGGTCGTCGAGGCCGTAGGGGAGCGACCCACCCTCGGGCCACAGATGGTGGTGGGGGTCGACGATCGGTCGATCCGGGTCGACGACGTCCTCGTCGACGAGGGCCAACCATTCCGGGGTGCCAGGAGCTGCCATGACCGTTCGTCTAGCACGTCTGGCCCGGCCAGGAGAAGGTCGCCGGCGAGGGGCGGGGGTAAGGTCGCATCCCATGACGGGTCGGGGTGCGCTGCGTGTGGTCGTCGGCGCGTTGGTCGCCCTGCTCTTCGCCGCGGTGGCGGCCGGCGACGCCGTGGAATTCGCCCCTCGCGAGGCGAGCTCCCCCGAAGCGACGGGCCGCACCGGCGACGATTCGTCGCCGACCACCGTCGACGACACTCCCCAGGCCGCACCGATCGTGGCCGACAACACCAGCGGCCGGGTGCCCGCCGCCGTCCTGCTCTGGCTGGGGATCACCGGTGCCGCCCTCGTCGCGCTCTCGGTGCTCTCGCTCCTGCGCGAACCCCTGGCGAAGCTGGTGCGCTCCGGGCGATGGTGGCCGTTCGGCTCGGGCCCTCGCGCCGACGTGGAGCCGCTGCCCGATGTGGCGTCGGCGGTCGTCGACGAGGCCGAGGCCCAGCGGGCCGAGCTGCTCGCCGGCGAGCCTCGCAACGCGATCGTGCGGTGCTGGCTGCGTCTCGAACACGACGTCGCCTCGGTCGGTCTCACCCGACACCGGGCCCAGACGTCGGCCGAGTTCACCGAGAGCGTCCTCGCCGGCTACAGCGTCGACGGCGACGCGATCCACACGCTGGCCCGCCTCTACCGAGAGGCACGCTTCTCCCGACACGACCTCGACGAGCCAACACGCCGAGAGGCCCTCGACGCCCTCGACCGACTGCACCGATCGTTGACCGCCGCGCCCGCCGACCAGCCGACATCGCAACTGGTCGACCACCGGTGAGTTCGGCCATGCATCTCGGCGGCCGCACCGTCCATCCCTTCGCGGTCCTCGTCGCCGCCGCCAGCGCGATCGGCCTGCTCGTGGCGGCGCCACGGCTGCTCCTGGTCGTCCTGATCGCCTCGGCGATCATGGTCGGGCTCGCGCTGGTCGGCGCCCTCGCCTCGACCTCACGAGCCATCGAGTGGAACGACGGGCGGCGGGCCAGAGCCTCACGGATGACATCGTTCGTCCGCCGCTCGCAGCGGCCCGCCGATGCCCCGTCCATCGACGACCTCGATCGCGGAGCGCTCGCCGACAGCCTCGTGCGAGTGATCGACGATCGCCTCCGCGACGACCACGGCATCGACCGGGCCACCGACCCGCCCGCCGCCGCCCGAGCCCTCGGACCCGAGCTCACCCGCTTCGTCGGCGACCCCGCCGCCCGTCGATCGATGGTTCGTCGCCGGTCCCTCGCGTCCACGCTCACCTTGATCGAAGCCCTCTGACCCCCGAACGTCTCCCCCCCGGATCACCCCACATGTCGCTGTCCCACGAACCGCCCGCTCACGAACTTCCCTCTCCCGAACCGTCTGCCGACCAGCCGCCGCTCGAGCTGTCGGTCGTCTCCGACCTCGCCGCCAAGGTGCTCGACGAGATCGAGACCGCCGTCATCGGCAAGCGCGACGCGCTGACGATGGTGCTCGCCGGCCTCCTCGCCGGGGGCCATGTCCTGCTCGAGGACTTCCCCGGCTTGGGTAAGACGCTGGCGGCACGGTCGTTCGCCCAGACCCTCGGCCTCGACTTCGCCCGAGCCCAGTTCACCCCCGACCTGCTGCCGGCCGACCTCACCGGCTCGTTCATCTTCGATCAGCGGGTGAACGAGTTCTCGTTCCGGAGCGGACCGCTGTTCACCGGCCTCCTGCTCGCCGACGAGATCAACCGCACGCCGCCCAAGACCCAGGCCGCCCTCCTCGAAGCGATGCAGGAGAAGCAGGTCACGGTCGAAGGCGAGACCTTCGCCTTGCCCGAGCCGTTCCACGTGCTCGCCACCGCGAACCCCGTCGAGTACGAGGGCACCTACCCCCTGCCCGAGGCCCAGCTCGACCGGTTCATGATCCAGGTCAGCTTCGGGTACCCGACCCCCGAGGAGGAGTGGGACGTGCTGCACCGCCGGCTCGATCGTCGCCGCGAGGAGCAGACCCTCCGCCGCATCGTCGACGCCTCCACCCTGTCGGCGATGCAGGCGGCGATCGAACACGTCGAGGTCGACGAGAGCGTGGGCCGCTACTGCGTCGCGCTGGCGACGGCGACCCGGACCCACGCACACGCCCTGATGGGGTCGTCGCCCCGCGGGTCACTCTCTCTGGTGTTGATGGCGCGGGCCCGCGCCGTGATCGAGGGGCGCGACTTCGTCACCCCCGAGGACGTGAAGGCGGTGGCGGTGCCGGTCCTGGCCCATCGGGTGGCCGTCAAGCCCGAGCTGTGGATGAGCAACGCCAGTGGGATGTCGATCGTGACCGAGGTGCTCGGCTCGGTGCCGACCCCGGCAGCGCTCGAGGCGACGACGCGCGAAACGCGGTGAGAGCGGCGGCCGCTGGCACCTGGCGAGCGAGCCCCGCCCACCTCCGGGCCGTGGTGCTCGGCGTGCTGGGCGTGATCGCCGCGCTCGTCTTCCGCTCGCCGACCCTGCTCGTCGTCGCCGCCCCCTTCGCCGTCGTGGCGACCTGGGGTGCGGCGGCCCGGCCGACGTCGACGCCGACGCTGGCCGGCTCGTTGGGTCCCGCATCGGTCCGTGAGGGCGAGGCGACGACGTGGACCGGCAGCCTCGAGGGAGTCGACGACGCCGATCACCTCGTGGCCTTTGCCCGTCCCCGGACCTGGATCGATACCGACCCCGAGTCCGGCACCGTCGTCGTGGACAGCACAGCTGCGGTGNNCGGTGAACAGCCGAGCTGAGGTCGCCAGCGTGTCGTTGCCGATGCGAGCCACCCGGTGGGGTCATCACTCGGTCGGCCCGATCACTGCGGTGGCGACCAGTCCCTGGGGCGCCTTTCGAGCACGGGTCCTCGACGCCGGCCATCGGTTGACCGTCCTGCCGTCGCCGGACGCCTTCGACGCCTCCACGATGCTCCGGGCCAACGGTCTCGTCGGCCTGCACCGCTCGTCACGCCCCGGCGACGGCAACGAGTTCGCCGGGATCCGCCCGTTCCAGACCGGCGACCGGCTCCGACGGATCAACTGGCGGCGGTCCCTGCGGAACGACGCGCTCCACGTCACCGCGACCTACGCCGACCAGGACACCCACGTGATCCTGCTCGTCGACGCCCACGGCGAATTCGGGGAGTCGGGTGGCGTCGACGGCGCGTCGTCGAGCCTCGACACCACCGTTCGAGCGGCCGGCGCCGTAGCCGAGCACTTCCTGTCCCGCGGCGATCGTGTCTCGCTCCGGGTCTGGGACTCACGGTTCCGAGCCCAGGTCAACCCGGCCGGTGGGGCTCGCCAGCTCCGCCGCATCCTCGAGGTCCTCGCCCGTATCGATCCCGGCGAGAACCCGTTCTCGTCGACCGCCGCCGACCGCTCGGTGTTGCCGGGCGACGCCCTGGTCATCTTGTTGTCACCGTTGGTGTCGCCGTCGATCCTCCAGCGGGCCAACACCATCGCCAGCCACGGCCTCACGGTGGCCGTGATCGACACCCTGCCCTCCGACGTCGCGGTCGGGGCCGACGCCGCCACCGCCCTGGCGTGGCGAGTTCGCCTCCTCGAACGCGACCGCGAGGTCCGCTCGATCCAGCGGGCCGGCGTTCCGGTGGCGGCGTGGGCGGGTCCTGGCAGCCTCGACCCGATCCTGCGCGAGCTCGCCCGTCGTTCGTCCGCTCCCCGGTTGGCTCGCCGATGAGCGCCACCGGGGCGGCCGCAGCGTCTGCCGCCGGTCACGCGGGCCCTCGCTTCGTGGGTGCCAGTCGGCAGCAGTGGCTGTTGCGAGGCGTCGCCACCGTCGCCGCCGCCGTGGCCATGGCGGTGGCCGCAGGGGTCGGGGGCTGGCCGGCGGCGGCCGTCGTCGCCCCGACGCTGCTCGCCGCGCTCGCGTCGATCCGTCCCGACTCGCACCTGCCACTCGTGGTCGACGCGGCGATCGTGGGATCCCTCGCGCTGGCGATCGACGACCCCGCCACACCGTGGCTCCCGGTCGCCGCCGTCTGCCTCGTGATCCGTCACGCAGCCACGACGCTCGCCGCTTCGCTCCCCGTCGGCGGCGCCCTCGCTCCCTCGATCGTGTCCCGCTGGCTCCGGCAGGCCGCCGCGATCGCGGCCGGGACGGTCGGCCTCTGGGTCGTGGTGGTCGTGCTCGACCGTCGGGATCTCCCGGGCAGCGCCGTCTTGACGGCGCTCGCGCTCACCGTCGCCGCCGCCCTGGCCCTCGCCGTGAGAGAACGCAGCACCGACCGGCCCTGACCCGCGAACCCCAACAGGGTGTTCGAGGGGATGCTGGAGCGGCGGGGCTGCTGGGATAGCGTGCCGCGGTGACCACCGCCGACGCCGCCCCGACCGCCGGACCCGAGACGTCCCTCGGCGGCGAGACGACGATGGCGCTGTTCGGTGCGGGGTTCGCCGTCACCGCCTGGTCGACGGGCACGATCCTGGCCAAGTACATCGACATGGATCCGCTCGCGATCGGGATCTACCGGTTCAGCGTGTTCTTCATCGTGCTCGCCACCTGGATGACCGCCCGGGGTGCCCGGCTCCGGCCCTCGATCATGCGGCACTCGGCGATCGGTGGCGTCGCCCTCGGCGCCGACATCGCCCTGTTCTTCACCGCCGTCAAGCTGACGAGCGTCGTCAACGCCACGGTGATCGGCTCGCTGCAGCCCGTGATCGTCGGGATCCTCGCCGTCCGGTTCTTCGGCGAGAAGATCCGGGGCAGCGATGCCGTGTGGGCCCTCCTTGCCGTGGCGGCGGCCGTGGCGGTCGTCCTCACCGGCAACCCCGCCGAGGAGTCGAGCTGGCGCGGCGATCTGCTCGCGGTCGGTGCCCTCGTGTCGTGGAGCGCCTACTTCATCGCCTCGAAGCAGTCGCGCGGCACCCTCACGGCGCAGGAGTTCACCCTCGGCACCGCGGCGTGGACGGCGATCATCTGTCTCCCGATCGGCCTCGCGTTCGACCAGGACCTGTCGTGGCCGTCGGCCACCAACTGGGCGTGGCTGGCGGTGATGATCCTGTCGGCCGGGGTTGCCGGCCACACGGTGATGAACTGGTCGTTGCAGCGCATCCCGGTCTGGGTCGGCTCGACGTTCACCCTGTTCATCCCGGTGGCGTCGGCGCTGTTGGCGTGGGCCCTGCTCGGGGAGCCCGTGACGGCTGTGCAGGCGGTGGCGATGGCGGCGGTGATCGGAGCGCTCGCCATCATCGTCCGCAACCAGCGCGCCGACGCCGGCGCCTGACCACTGCGGTTCGGGCGGGACTGCGGTTCGGGCGGGACCGCCGTTCAGGCGGGGCTGCGGTTCAGGCGGCGGCCCGTTCACCGAGGAGGTGGACGAGATGGCGGGCGACCTCCTCGGGATGGCCGTCGACTTCCTCCCACGTGAACCGCACCAGCCGTGTGCGGTTCGCCCTCGCCAGGTCGTCGCGGTGGCGGTCGTCGCGGACCTGATGGAGCTGTCGCACCGGTCCTCGGCCGTCGAGCTCGACCACCAGGCGGTCGGCGACGAACCGGGCGACCATGCCGGCCGCCGGGGGGAGCCATTCGGGGGTCGAGGCGCTCGCGACGAAGCCGGCCGACTCGGCCAGGTCGTCGAAACTGGCGGCCAGTTCGTCGAGGTCGTGGCGGGCGCCGTGGCGGAGCCAGTGGAGGAGACGCCGGCGTCCCGCGGTGCCGTGTCGGCCTTGGCCGCTCATCGCCTCCGAGCACGCCTCGATGTCGTCCGGGGTGCAACGGTCGTGGTCGAGCATCCAGGTGAGCAGGGCTCGGAGTTCACCGGTCGCGAGGGAGCCGCCACCGGCCAGGTCGCAGAGCGTCCTCGCCGCCGAGGTGACGGGAAGGCCGTCGATCTCGACGCGATCGACCTCGGGCAGGTGGTGGGTCTGGTGGGCGATGAGGCCCCGGCCGGCCCGGCTCGTGCCGTGGGGCACCGTCAGGTGGATCGCACGAGGGAGCCGCTCGAAGTCGACGCCGTGGACCTCCGCCGCCGTCAGGTGGGACAAGACCCCGCGGGGCTTGGCCAGCGTCGCCGCCCGCAGGGCCTGGCGTCGTTCGTCGGGCGGAGTCGACAGACCGACGACGCCGTTGACGAACGACCGCAACACCCCGGAGCGGAGCCGTCGGTCGATCGACGACGACGACACGCCGCCGGCGATCAGGTCGCGCCGTCGAGCGACCCAGTCGGTCTCGGC
>JAWSVN010000285.1:0-551 GCA_033851875.1 Acidimicrobiales bacterium | reverse complement strand
CTGCTGGTGTCGCCGGCTCGGCCCATCGTGTTGCTCGAGGCCCGCGACGACGCCCCGGTCGCGCCGTCGGTGGCGCCGGGCAATCCGGTGTTGGGGGTGATGCTGCCCCCGTCGCCGCTCCACCGCCTCCTGGTCGAACCGGGTGAGGCGCTCGTGCTCACCTCGGCCAACCACGCCGGCGAGGCGATCTGCATCGACGACTCCCGGGCGTTCGCATTTCTCGGGTCGCTGGCCGATGCGGTGCTCTGGCACGACCGGCCGATCGCCACACCGTGCGACGACTCGGTGGTGCGGTTGGTCGACGGGCGTCCGCTGCCGATCCGGCGGGCCCGGGGGTATGCGCCTCTGCCGGTCCGCCTGCCGATCCGCGGGCCGATCACGCTGGCGGCCGGGGCCGACCTGAAGAACACCTGCTGTTGGACGAGCCCCGACGTCGACGGGTCGATGGCGGTGCTCAGCCAGCATCACGGCGACGTCGAGACCCTCGCTGCGGTCCGGGCGCTCGACGCCTCGGCGTCGCGGCTCGCCGACCTGCTGTCGTTGCCGGCGCG
>JAWSVN010000123.1:0-6699 GCA_033851875.1 Acidimicrobiales bacterium | reverse complement strand
GAACTCGGGAGACTCGCTGAACGCCAGCATCAACGCGCCCCTCGACATGCCGCCCTCGAGCTGTCCGATCCAGTGGGCCCGGCCGCCCGCATCGGGGATCCGGTCGAGCACGTTGGCGTAGACGAGGTCGACGAACCCGGCGTCGGTGAGTTGGCCGTAGCGGTCCACGAACTCCGCCGATGCCGCGAACGAGTCGGAGATCGCCGCCAATGACGTGCCGGTCGAAGCCAGCTCGTACCAGAAGTCGAAGCCTCCCTGGTCGGCGTCTCGGAGCAGGTAGGCGGAGTAGAGGCGCCAGATCTGATGCGCGAGGGCCGGTGATGCCGCCGTCGTCCCCGTCGTCCCGACGTTCTCGGCCGACTCGCTGAATCCGACCATCAGGGTGCCCCTCGACATCCCGGCTTCGAGTTGTCCGATCCAGTGGGCCCGGCCGCCGGCGTCGGGGCTTCGGTCGAGCACGTTGGCGTAGACGAGGTCGACGAACTCGGCGTCGGTGAGTTGGCCGTAGCGGGCGACGAACTCGTCGGACTGCTCGAAGTTGTCGGCGATCTGAGCGAGTGACCAGCCGTCGGCGCGGCGGCGCATCCAGAAGTCGAGGCCCCCGGCGTCCGGCGCACGCAAGAGGAAGGCCTGGTAGACGCGAGTCATCTGATCGGCGAGCTGCGGCTCGGCGAGGTCGCCGACGAGGACCGTCGTCGGCGCCGGAGCGGCACCTAGGGCCAAGAACACGTAGCTGCTGCTGTCGCCCGACTCGATCGGAAAGACCTTGGCGACGGCGGCGCTCCCGTCGTCGGTGAGGCTCAGGATCCGGTGCTCGGTCAGCTGTTGGCGTGCGTCGGTCGACGGGGTCCAGCGGTAGGTGTCGAAGGAACCGTAGGACTCGGCCGGGTCGATCGCCTCGCGGGTGAAGAAGGTGACCGTGGAGCCGTCGCCCGAGAGCTCGACCGCCGTCGGTCCGACTCCGAATTCGTTGCGAGCATGGGCCAACTCGGCGTCACCGCCGCCGACGACCGTGTGCACGCCGACGCCGATGCCAGCGGTGAACCCCGGATCGCCGACGATGTAGGCGACGGTGTTGCCGTCATCGGAGACGGCCTCGAAGCTCTGCGGCACCGAGACGGTGGCACCGTTCGACAGCTGCCAACGGACGGCGCTGGCCGCTCCGTCGCGGTAGAACACGAACTCGCCGTTGCCCGACACGAGCGGCAGCCCGAAATTCAGCGCTCGGGTCTCGACGGCATTGGTGGCTCGCCGCCAAACGCTCAGCGTGGCGCCGTCGTCCCGCCACACGACCACGCTCCCGTCGTCCGAGATCGAGCTGTTCCGCGAGCGGGCAGCGGTGTTCGACAGGCGGGTACTGGTCTGATCGAGGCGGTCCCAGAGGAAGACGTCGAGCTGATCCCCGACGAACTTCGAATAGGCGATCCAACGCCCATCGTCGGAGATGCTGGGACCGAAGCCGTCGGCGTCGACCACGATCGAGGCCTCGGTCGTGGCGTCCCAGAGCAACACGCCGGTGTCGTCCGCGTAGTGGGCGACCCATCGACCGTCGCCGGCCACCTCCCCGATCTCGCCGATTTCCTGGGCCTCCACGATCGTGACCTCGGAGGTCACCTGGGCATCCACGGGAGCTGCGACGAACAGCATGGGGATCGCGCCGAGGGCCAAGACCAAGTGTCGCTTCATGTCGGTCAAGCTAGTGAGAACGCGAATCGAGGTCAGGGATGGTGCAACGTCACGGATGCCGCAGCTGGATGGTCACGTTGCCTGGCGGGTCGGGTAGCGGGACATGGCGAGGCGTTCGGCGGCGTGGGGGTCGTCGACGACGGTCGGGGGTACGTCGAGGTGCAGCGTCGCTCGGCGGTCGAGGTCGTAGGTCGGCCAGCGGGGGATGCCCGCGTGGTTGGGGTCGCCGGTGCGGGCGAAGGCCAGCCACGTCTCACTCATCGTTTCGGCCATCGCTGCGGTCTCAGGCGTCGGTTCGCCGACCTGGTCGGCGGCGACGGCGACGTTGTCGAAGACGAACGGCAGGTCGAGGGAGTGGGGTGAGAACGTGCGTCCCCCGTCGACCGGGGTGCGCCACGTCACCTGGTACGACCACGCCGGCCCGGCACGCTGCCCGACCTTCGCCTCGAGCTGGAGGAGGCTGTCGAGCCAGTAGCTGCGGTCGGTGGTGAGGGTGAAGAACACCTCCGCAGCCGACGCATCCGGTCGCTCGTCGCGGATCAACTCGACGAGGGCGGGGACGTCGTCGCTCGAGAACCAGTCGCCGAGTCGCCGGTCGAGATCCTCCTCGGACAGGTCGAGCAATGCCGACTCGCCAAGCGGGAGCAGGCCCGACTGTTCGGTGCGGCACGTGCCGACCAGCATCGGCAGGTCGGCCGACCAGGCAGGAGCGTGGGGCGACCACGGGTGGTCGTCGAACAGGACGCCGTCGATCGCCGGGGCGAACCGACCCCACGCCCGGCCGGCGGCCGCCAACAGGTCGTCCATCGGTAGGTCGACGAGGGCGCGGGCGCCGTCGCGGCCGAGCTTCGCGAGACCGAGTTTCGCGACGAATCGGTCGGCGTTGTCGGCCGCACGCTCGGTCTCGATCAGCCGGAGGTGCGAGCCGCTCTGCACGATCCCGCGAGCGAACAAGCCCTCGGTGCGACGGGCCGCCATCGACAGCGACACCTTCCGGCCCCCGCCGGACTGCCCGAAGATCGTGACGTTGCCGGGGTCGCCACCGAAGCCGGCGATGTTGTCGCGCACCCACTCGAGCGCCGCGGCCAGATCGAGGAAGCCGACGTTGGCCGAACCGGCGACGTCGTCGAGGAGGTGGTCGAGATGGAGGTGGCCCAACACGCCGAGGCGATGGTTGACCGTGACGACCACGACGTCGCCCCGCCGAGCGAGACGGTCGCCGCCGTAGAGCTCCATCGACCCGGTGCCGGCCTCGAACCCGCCACCGTGGAACCAGACCATCACCGGGCGTCGGGCGTCGTCGCAGCCCGGTGTCCACACGTTCAAGCCGAGGCAGTCCTCGCCGATCGTCGGCCGGTTGCCCTTCGTGCCGCCGAGGGCGAGGAAGGAGAACTGTTGCGGCGCGGTCTGCGCGAACGCGTCGGCGTCTCGCACGCCGGTCCACGGCTCGACCGGTCGGGGCGGACGGAAGCGGTTGGCGCCCCCGGTCGGTGCGCCGTAGCGGATGCCCTTGAACACCGCGATGCCATCGTTCGTTGCGCCCCGAAGGGAGCCGTTGGCGGTTTCGACGATCGGCTGGTTCGACGGCATGCGCCCGACACTACGTGCTTCGGTTGCACTCTGTCACTAATGAATGTCACTAACGAGTGTCACCAACGAGTGTCGCTAACGCATGTCACCGTCGGGCGTCGAGCAGGTCGACCTCGTAGGGAGCGAGTTGTCGGTCGGCCGAGACGAGGGTCAAGACCTCCAGCTGAGCCTGCGCAACCAGCATCCGGTCGAACGGGTCGCGGTGATGCGCGGGGAGGGCGGGTGCCGCCGTGGCATGCGCGAGTGAAATCGTGAGTGGGGCGAAGCCAGCCGCCTCGGAAGCCTCGGCCAGGTCGCCGGGCATCGTCAGCTTGCCGAGCGCCTGCTTGATGCCGAGCTCCCACGGCGATACCGCCGACACGAACACCTCGTCGGCGTCCGCGATCGCAGCCCGACTCTCGACGCCGAGCGATGGGTTGTCCTCGAGCCACCAGAGGAGGACGTGGCTGTCGAGCAGGAGCCTCACGGTGTCTGCGCGGCCTCGTCGAAGGCCGCCAGGACGTCGTCGTCGGAGCCGACCAGGTCGTCGTCGTAGCGGACCTGACCCGACCAGGCGCCGGGGCGTCGCTCCGGCACCGCCGGCGTCCATGGCACGATCCGGGCCACCGGCTTGCCGTTGCGCGCCACGATCACCTCGACGCCCCGCTCGGCGTCACGAATCAGCTCCGACAGCCTCGACTTGGCCTGATGTGTGTTGACCACCCTCGATGTCATGGACCTAGCTTAGCTAAGTTGCACCCTCTCTTCGAGGGCGGGTGGCAGGCGGGTGAGGTAACAGGGTGTTCACCGCCGACGGGTTGACGTTTTGTTGAGCGATCCCGACGATGGGAGTGTGACCGACTTGACCGAACGTCCCGTGAGCCCCGAGGGTGCCGACGGCACGGCGCCGTTCGACGGCGGCGACCGTGTCGAGCTGACCGTGAACGGTTCGCCGGTCTCGGTCAGCGCCCGCCACCCCCACCTGCTCGACGCCCTGCGGGAGGAGCTCGGGCTCACCTCGCCCAAGGACGGCTGCGCGCCGTCGGGCCAGTGCGGTTGCTGCACGGTGCTGGTCGACGGAAAGGCCAAGGTCAGCTGCAACCTGGCGCTCTCCAAGGTCGCCGGCGCCGACGTCGTCACCCTCGAGGGCCTGCCCGAGCCCGAGCTCGATCGCTACGCCCAGACCTTCGCCGCTTGCGGCGCTCTGCAGTGCGGGTTCTGCACGCCCGGCATCGTGATGCGGACCAAGGCCCTCGTCGAGAAGAACGGCCCCGACCTCACCCGCGACAAGGCGGCCGCCCACCTTGGCGCCCACCTGTGCCGCTGCACCGGCTACGTGAAGATCCTCGACGCCGTCGAGTCGCTCGCCCAGGGCGAGACCCTCGTGCCCCTGCCCAACGGCGGTGTCGGTTCGAGCGGCGTGAAGTACGAGGGGCCCGAACTCGCCATCGGCGATCGGCCCTACATCGACGACATGGTCCTGACCGGCATGGTCCACGGCGCACTGAAGCTCACCGACCACGCCCGGGCCGACATCGTCGCCATCGACACCTCGGCCGCCGAGGCCGTGCCCGGGGTCGAGGCGGTCTACACGGCGGCCGACGTGCCCGGCGAACTCAAGACCGGCCTCATCCACATCGACTGGCCGTGCTTCATCCCGGTCGGCGGCCGCACGTCCTACAACGGCGACGTGCTCGCCATCGTGGTCGCCGCCGACAAGCGCACCGCCCACGCCGCCGCCGAGCTGATCGACGTGACCTACGACGTGCTCGACCCGATCACCGATGCGGTCGTCGCGATCGCCGAGGGCACGCCCGACGCGGTGTGGGGGTTGGACGGCAACGTGTTGTCGCGCTCCACCTACGCCCGGGGCGGCGACATCGACGAGGCGCTCGCCGGCTCCGCCCACGTGATCCACGAGGTGTTCCAGACCCAGCGGATCGAGCAGGCGTTCCTCGAACCCGAGTCGACCCTCGTCGAACCCCGTGCCGACGGCAGCCTGTACGTGTGGTCCGGCGGCCAGGGCGTGTGGGACGACCGCAACTCGATCGCCCGGGTGCTGGGCCGGGACCCGTCGACGATCACCGTCGAGCTGGTCTCGAACGGTGGCGCGTTCGGTGGCAAGGAAGACCTGTCGAACCAAGCCCAGACGGCGCTCGCCGCGGCCCTGCTCGGCAAGCCGGTGAAGTGCACCCTCACCCGCGATCAGTCGCTGCGCATCCACGCCAAGCGCCACCCGATCCGCATCGAGGCTTGGGCGGGCTGCGACGCCGAGGGCAACCTGACCGCTCTCAAGAGCCGCATGGTTGGCGACTCCGGCCCGTATGCGTCGGTCGGCATGAAGGTGTTGGAGCGGGCCGCCGGCCATGCATCCGGCCCCTACGTGTGGGGAGCGCTCGACATCGACGCCATCGCCGCCCGCACCAACAACCCGGTGTGTGGCGCGTTCCGCGGGTTCGGCGCCAACCAGGCCCAGTTCGCCACCGAGGGCCTGCTCGATCGACTGGCCGAGGCGGTCGGCATCAGCGGGCTCGAGATCCGTCGCCGCAACGTCGTCACCCCCGGCGACGTGTGGGGCCCCGGCCAGATCATGGACGACGGCTGCAAGGGCGCGGCCGCGTGCCTCGAGGCGGTCGCCGCCCCCTACGAGGCGGCCCGCGCCGAGGGCAAGGCGGTCGGCCTCGGGCTCGGGTTGAAGAACTCCGGGCTCGGCAACGGCTTCGTCGAGATCGCCAAGGCCGTCGTGCACTACCGCGACGAGCCGGGCACGACGATCGACGACTGCCCGGTCGAGGTGCGGCACTGCTGGACCGAGATGGGTCAGGGCGTCCACACCGTCGCCCTCCAGGTGGCGGTCGAGGAGCTCGGCATCGCGCCGGAGCGCATCGAGGTGATCGTCGACACCACACGCGAGCTCGGCGCTGGCCAGACCACAGGCTCGCGCGGCACGTTGATGGCGGCCGGTTCGGTGAAGGCGGCGTGCGAGGCGGCGCTGGCTGCGGGCGACGGTGCCGGACCAGCGCTGGGCGTGGACTACGAGGGCGAGTACCGGGTCGACTGGACCAACAAGCTCGAGGACGACGTCGAGCACCCGATCATCCACTCGACGTTCGGCTACGCCGCCCAGTTGGTGATCGCAGACGCGCAGACCGGGGCGGTCGAGAAGGTGGTGGCGGCCCACGACGTCGGCAAGGCGGTGAACCCTCAGCTGTGCGAGGGCCAGGTCGAGGGCGCCGTCCACATGGGTCTCGGCTATGCGCTGAGCGAGGACTTCCCGACCGACGACGAGGGGCGGCTGCTCAACACGACGCTGCGCTCGCTCGGCATCATCCGCCCCAAGGACATGCCCGAGGTCGAGACGATCCTGATCGAGGCGCCCCAGCCCAACTCGCCCTACGGCATCAAGGGCGTGGGCGAGATCGGCCTGGTGCCCACCGCCGGCGC
>JAWSVN010000122.1:0-21057 GCA_033851875.1 Acidimicrobiales bacterium | reverse complement strand
CGCTAGCGTCGATGCCGTGAGTTCGCTGCTCGACCACCTCGGCCGCCCCGACGACGCCCGCCTGGCGCTGGTCGTGTGCGACGGTCTGGGTTCGTCGAACGCCGCCAACCTCGGCGTCTACGGCTCGCTCCGCAACGGCGTCGGCACCAGCGCCTCACTCCAGATGCCCTGCCCGTGGGCCCGGGGCGCCGCCATCGACTACCACGGCGACGACGTCGGCGTCGCCCTCACCGTCAACGCCGAACACGACAGCTACCGCTGGGGTCCGATCACCCACGCTCCGTCCCTCCTCGACGGCGACGGCGGTTTCCCCCGCACCCCGGCCGACCTGTGGGAACACGCCGACCTCGAGGAGGTCCGTCGCGAGTGCCGAGCCCAGGTCGAGCGGGCGGTCCTCTGGGGCTTCGACGTCACCCACCTCAGCGCCCACCTCCACGCCCTGTGCGCCCGCCCCGAGTTCTTCGACGTCTACCTCGACCTGGCCCACGACTTCGCCCTGCCGATCTCGCTCCCTCAGCCGAGCGTCGACCTCGGCTTCCCCGCTCGCGAGCTGGCCCACGCGGAAGACATCCTGTTCGCGGATGACGTGGTGACCCTCCCCCACGACGACGGGGGCATCGCCGCCGTGCTCGACGGGCTCCGCCCCGGCGTCACCGAACTCCACCTGCGACCGGCATTCGAGACCCCGGAACTGCGGGCGATCACCCCCGACTGGGCCGATCGGGTGGCCGACACCGAGCTCGCCCACAGCCCGGTCCTGTGGCAGGGCCTCGAGGAACGCTCGATCGAGCTGATCAGCTTCCGCGACCTTCGGACAGCCCAACGTTCGCTCGACGGCGCCGACCACGACCACGGTCTGCCGTCCCGCGAGGTCTGAGCTCCGCGATCACTCGGGGGCCAGGCCCTCCAGACGACCGACGATCAACGTCGCGAGATCGATCATCGGATCGGTCGAGGTCGCCATCGGCTGCCGGACGAACAAGGTCACGGCGATCCGCCCGACCCGCATGAACAGCACCGTCGACCTGTCGAGGTCGGCTCCTGGCCAGCGGAGCATGATGACCTCGTCGGCCAGGCCGTCGACGTCGGGACCGATCGAGTCCGGGAAGAGACTCGGGAAGCACCCGTTCGACCTCGCGACGGTCGAGATGTGGTTGATGTGCTCCGACGCTCCGTGCGCGGTGGCGAAGGGGTGTGCGACGGCGAGGACGGTCTCCATCGCCGCTCCTTCACCCTCGTCGACCATCCCGCGGACCCACGAGCGCTCCGGCCACCCGAAGAGGACGCTGCACGGCTGCTCCGACGCCTCGGTGAGGTGGAACCCGTCGAGGTCGACGGCGGTCACCGAGACATCCGACGCGACGAAGAGCCGATGCGCGAGGTCCGGACCGCACACCCAAGCGCCGGGGGCGCGCCCCTCGTTGAACTCGCCGAGCGCCGGCTGGGTGGTGCCCGACTTCGCGATGTTCTCGGGCGACTCGCTGAAGCGGAGCAGGAGGATCGCCCGGGTCATGCCGCCGGCCATCTGCCCGGCCCAGAAGTCGAGGCCCTCGCCGTCGGGCTCGCGGTCGAGCACGTTGCGGTAGATCTGCGAGATGTAGGCCACGTCGTCGAGGGCTCCGTACTTCTCCTGGAACTCCGGTGACTCGACGAAGAACTGCGCCATCCGAGGCAGCGTCCACCGGCCCTGGGTGTACTCCTCGAGCCACCAGTCGAAGCCGCCCTGCTCGGGTTCACGATCGAGCGCCGCCGTGTAGAGCCGGGCGACCGAGTCGCTGTAGGTCTCGCACTGGGTCTGCGTGAAGGGCTGACCGGGCACCGAGGCTCCGGCTGGCGAGGTCGTCATCGTGGCGCCGAACAACGCCAGCGCGAGCACGGCAGCGACGGCACGAAGGCGGGCGGAGGGCAGGGGCGATCGCCGCATGCAACGACCATAGAAACGGCAACGTTGTCGACCATGGGTCACCTCGCCCGGTCGGGCGAGTCGACCCAGTGCCCTACCGCAGTCTCACTTCAACGCAGGGCGAGCAGGGCGGCAGCGATGGCACGGGTCGAGCCGGTCGGCTTGAAGTCGCCCCGCATGTAGTCGGCCTCGAGGGTCGCTTCGTCGCCGACGAGCGCCTCGGCTTGCGCGGCGGTGAACACCAACTGGGCGTCGGGCTCGGCGCCGTCGTCGGCCACTCCCGTCACGCGACCCGCGGTGATCTGGGCGACCGCCCCCTTCTTCTTGCCGATCACGAACTGCACGACGGCATCCATGCCGGGCACCTCGGGGCGGTCGTCGGCCGCGTCGGCGAGGCCGGCCACGAAGTCGTCGTCGAAGGTCACGCTCATCGTTCCCCCGCCACGGCGGCTTCGATCCCGGCGAACAGATCGCCTTCGAAATCCTCGCCCTCGTCGGGCACCGGGATCGGGCCGACCTCGCTGCGGGCGAGGATGTAGTCGTCCCACGGGTAGGCCTCGACGGCGTGGTCGTCGGACAGACCGAACCAGAACTTCTCCTCCGGATCGATCTGGGTGGCGTGGGCCAACAACGCCGCCCGACGGGCCGAGAAGTGTGCGGTGATGTCGATCTTGGTGGTGATGCGATGGTCCTGCGACGGGCGCTCGAACCACTTCTCGTCGTAGGGCGAGTCGATCGACAGTCGGTCGTAGGCCTCGTGGTAGGCGACGATCCGAGCCCGCGACCAGGTGGAGTAGTACAGCTTCGACACCTGCCACGGCTCGCCGAGCTCCGGATACCAATCGGGGTCGGCCGCCCGCTCGTAGGCGAGGACGCTGATGTCGTGGACCCGCAGGTGATCGGGGTGGAGGTAGCCCTGCTGATCATCGGAGTAGGTCATCATCACGTGGGGACGTTCGTCCCGGACGATCTTCACGAGCCGACCGGTGGCCTCGTCGAGATCGGCCATGGCAAAGCACCCCGGATTGGCGTTGGCCTCGGAGTCGGGCATGCCCGAATCGCGGTAGCCGAGCATGTAGGTCTCGTGGAAGCCGATGGCGGCGACCGACGCCTCGAGCTCGGCCATGCGCACCGCGTGGAGGTCGGCCCGCACCTCGGGGCGATCCATCGCCTTGTTGATGATGTCGCCCTCTTCGCCGCCGGTGGCGCACACCAGCACGGCACGGTGGCCCTCGGCCACCGCCTTGTGGACCGTCGGCGCCCCCTTCGAGGCTTCGTCGTCGGGGTGGGCGTGCACGCTCAAGAGCCTTGCCATCCCCGAGACGCTATCGCCCACCACCGACAGCCACCGAGCCGGACAGCCGGGAGCGGGACTGCCGACCGACAGCGGCACACTGGCCCGGTGACCGCCGCCCCGGCCCCGACGACGAACCGAACCGTCGGGCTCGCCCTGGTCGTGGCGGGCGCCGTGTTGTTCGGGACGTCGGGCATCGCCAAGGGGCTCGGGCCCGACGGACTTCCGGCCGTGTTCACCGGGGCGTGGCGGACCTTCATCGGCGGGGCCGCCCTCGTCGCCGGCGCCGTGGCGAGCGGACGAAGCCTGCCGCGGCGACCGGGTGTGCTCGCGATCGGCGCGGTGGCAGTCGTCGTCTACCAACTCTGCTTCTTCGCCGCGCTCGAGCGGCTCGGCGTCGCCACCACGGTCGTCGTGTCGATCGGCACCGGCCCGATCGTCGCCGGCCTCCTCGACGTGGTCGCGCTCTCCCCGTCGGCCGACGGCGCCGAACGGCGGCGTCCCACGCCGGGGTTCCTCGTCGGCGCGGCCGTCGCGATCGCCGGCGTGGTCCTCGTGTCGTGGCCGCTCGGCGAACTCGATCCGCTCGGTGCGCTCAGCGCGGTGATCGCGGGCGCGGCCGTGCCCGTCTACGGCGCAGCGGCCCAGGCCCTGATGGCGCCGAGCCGCGCCGGTGCCGGCGGCGCTGGCGGCGCTCGACCCCTGGAGGCGATGGCGGCGATCTTCGGCGCCGCAGCCGTGCTCGTCGCTCCGGCGGTGGCGTGGTCGGCGATCGATCTCGCCGAACGTGCCAGCCCTCCCCCGTTGGGCCCCACCGTCGCCACCGTCGGCTGGCTCGGCCTCGTCGCCACCGGCCTCGCGTATTGGCTCTGGGGCCGCGGCCTCGCCGGGCTGTCGCTCTCGCTCGTGGCGGTCGCCACGATGGCCGAACCGGCGGCGGCCACGATCCTGTCGTGGGTCGTGCTCGGCGACCCGGTGCGGCTGACGACGGCGTGTGGGGTGGTCGTGGTGGCGGTCGGCGTCTGGCTCGCCGCCCGCGACTGACCGCTCCCTGGGAATTCGTCGAGAAAATCGAATCGATCGAGGAACCGGACTCGGCCGACCACCGTTAGTAGTGTCGTTCGCACACAAGAGAGGGAACGGCACGCATGGACAGTCCAGCGCTGTGGGCAATCATCTGGTTGGCAGCCGCCACCACCTTCGCGATCGGCGAGATCCTGGTCGCCGGTTCCTTCTTCCTGGCCCCACTCGCCGTCGGCGCCTTCCTGGCCGGCATCGCGTCCCTGCTCACCGCCCCGGTGTGGCTGAGCTGGGGCATCTTCGTGGTCGGGTCGGTCGCCGCCTTCTTCGCGCTGCGCCCCCTGGCCGAACGACTCGACATCGACATGCCCAACATCCCCGGCATCGGCGCCAACCGGCTGCTCGGGATGGAGGGAATGGTGCTCGAGGACGTGCAGCTCGGCGTCTCCTCACATGGTGAGGTGAAGGTCGAGGGCGAGACCTGGCGTGCCGAAGGGCGCGACGGGATGGGCATCTCGGCTGGCACGGCCGTCCGCATCGTCGAAGTGCGAGGCACTCGCCTCGTCGTCGAACCCCTCGTCGCCGGTCCCCTCTGACCCGGCGACGAATCCGCCGCAATCCCACGCACCAATCCAGCGAAACCGGAGCCACCACGTCATGGCAGAAGCACTGCTGTTCCTGATCGTCCTCATCGCCATCGTGGCGGTCGTCGCGATCGCGATGGGCGCCAAGATCGTCCAGCCCTATCAGCGAGGCGTCGTCGAACGACTCGGCAAGTACAAGCAGACCGTCGAGCCCGGCCTGCGCATCATCGTCCCCTTCATCGAGACGATGAAGAAGGTCGACATGCGTGAGCAGGTGATCGACGTGCCCCCGCAGGAGGTCATCACCCAGGACAACGTGACCGCCGCCGTCGACGCCGTCGTCTACTACGAGCCCACCGACCCCCAGCGCCTCCTCTACAACATCAACAACTTCGTGCTCGCCGTGACCAAGCTGGCCCAGACCAACCTGCGAAACGTGATCGGCGAGATGAGCCTCGACGAGGCGTTCACGTCCCGTGAGCGGGTGAACGTCAACCTGCGCCAGATCCTCGACGACGCCACCGACAAGTGGGGCGTGCGAGTGGTCCGAGTGGAGATCCAGCGGATCGACCCGCCCCAGGACGTCATGCACGCGATGCACGAGCAGATGAAGGCCGAGCGGACCCGTCGAGCCGTGGTCACCGAGGCCGAGGGCGCCCGCGAGGCCGCCGTCACCCGGGCCGAGGGCGAGAAGACCGCCGCCATCCTCACCGCCGAGGGCTCCAAGCAGCGCGACATCCTCACCGCCGAAGGTGAGGCCCAGGCGGTGCGGACCCGAGCCGAGGCCGAGCAGTACCGCCAGGAAGTGGTGGCCGCCGGTGAGTCGGCCGCCATCCACTCGGTCTACGGCGCCATCCGTGACGCCGGCACCGACGACCGGGTCATCGCCATCAAGTACCTCGAAACCCTCGAGGGTGTGGCCAACGGTCGGGCGACGAAGATCTTCCTGCCCGCCGACATGAGCGCCGCACTCGGGTCGATCGGCGGCATCGCCGAGCTGTTCAAGGGCGATGACCCCGACGACGACGGAGCGCCGACGCCTCGGCCCTCGGGCTCCCGTCCCGCCGCCGGCGCCTCGTCCGCCCCGGCGCCTCGTCGCCAGACCCCGGCCGCCCCGTCCAACCCGAGCCGCCCGGCCCCGCCGACGGCCCAGGCCGCCGGCCGCCCCCAGGCCGTCGTCCAGATGCCCCCGGCCCCCCAGGCCCCGCCGCCCCCTCGCGGCTGACCCCTGCCCCGACCGCCGAGCCCGCTCGGTTCTCACGACGCTCAGTCCCACATATGGGACTGAGCGTCGCCAGTTTTGGCATGTGGCGGTCGAGCGTTGCGGCCGGGTAGCCCGGGCTCCTAGCGTCGACGCCATCGCGACGGGAAACGGTCGCCGGATCCACGACGACCCGGAGGCCACCCATGTGCACGCCCCCACTCCCCGTTCCGTCCGCAGCGGCCTTCCTCACCGCTCACCTCACCGAGCATCTCGCCGCCTTGACCACCGACCTCGTCGAGCTCGGGATTCCGGCATCGACGCTGCACCGCTACCGCCAGTCGGGCCTCCTCACCTCGCTCGGGCACGGCGTCGTTGGTCTGGCATCGACGGCCGAGCCATGGCAACAGCGCATCGCCGCCGCTCGCCTCCTCTATCCCGAAGCCGTGCTCTCCCACCAGACCGCTGCCCAGCTCCACGGCATCGGCTTCCGTGACCCCGCAATCCACGTGACGACTCCTCATGGCAGTCGCTCCAAGGGCGGCGTGAGGGTCCACCGCTCAGCGTTCCTCCCCGACGATCACACTCGTCACATCGGCGGGCTCCCACTCACGAGTCGGGCGCGAACATTGTGCGATCTCGCCGCAACCGCCACGGACGACAGGCACTACGAGTTCCTCGTCACCGACACCCTCGTGCGCGAACTCACGACCACGCAACGCCTGCTCGAGTGCCACGCCGAGCTGGCGCGAGCAGGAAGGACGGGAGCAGGACGACGACGGCGGGTCTTCGCCACGATGTTCTCGGACCGTCCGTCGATGGCCGGCTCGGAACTCGAGCGACGCTTCGCGTCGGTGGCCCGCCACGCAGGGTTCCAGTGCATCGAGTACCAGTTCCGACCGCCGTGGTTCGACGGGGTCCGCGGGGTGGTCGACGTGGCGTTTCCCGCCCACAAGCTGATCGTCGAACTCGACGGCCGCCGCTGGCACGCCACCCTCGACGCCTTCGAGAACGACCGGGCTCGTGATCGGCTCGCCACCGAGCATGGTTGGCGGGTCCTGCGCTTCTCGTGGCGGGACGTCGTCGACCACCCCGAGCAGGTGATTGCCTCGATCCGGGCGGCGCTCTCGATCGCTTGACCAACTCTCGTGCCGCTCAGTCCCGTATATGGGACTGAGCGGCACGAGACGCGGGCATCACGCCAGGCGGGCCGGGGTGGGCGGGGCGGGGGTGGGCGGGGCGGCGGCGGGGTGCAGGGGACGGCAGGCGGATGCGGTTGCCGGGTGGGGCGGGGGCGGTAAGGATCGGGAGATGCCATTGGATGCTGATGCTGCCGCCTTCGTCGACGCCGTGAACGCGTCGGGACAGGGTGGCCTGGGAGCCGCCCCGCCCGAGGAGGCTCGTGCTGCTTACGCCGCCGGACCGAAGCCGGACGGCGAGGAGATGAGTCGGGTCGAGAACCGGGTGGTCCCCGGCCCCGCGGGCGACATCGAGGTGCGGATCTACGCACCGTCCGATGCACCCGACCTCCCGGTCGTCGCGTTCTTCCACGGCGGCGGCTGGGTCGTGTCGTCGGTCGACGGCCACGACTCCCTCGCCCGCCGCATCGCCGACCGCAGCGGCGCCCTGGTGGTCTCGGTCGAGTATCGCCTCGCCCCCGAACACCCCTTCCCGGCGCCCCACGACGACTGCTTCGCCGTCACCAAGTGGCTCACCGAGCACGCCGACACCTTCGGCGGCGACCCCACCCGAGTGGCCGTCGCCGGCGACTCGGCCGGCGGCAACCTGGCCGCCACGGTCGCGCTGCGCTGCCGCGACGAGGGGGTGCCGCTCGTCTTCCAGGCGCTGATCTACCCGTGCATCGAGCCCGACTTCGAGCGACCGTCGATGAAGGAGAACGCCGAGGGCTACTACCTCACCACCGACTCGATGCGCTGGTGTTGGGACCAGTTCCTGTGCGAGGGCGGTCACGACAACGCCTACGCGGTGCCGCTGCGGGCCACCGACCTGCGCGGCCTCGCCCCGGCGCTCGTGCAGACCGCCGAGTTCGACCCGCTACGCGACGAGGGCGAGGACTACGCGCGGGCGCTCGAGGCGGCCGGGGTGGCGACGACGTCGACCCGCTACGACGGCGTGGTCCACGGCTTCGTGTCGCGCTGGAACTACATGGCCCGCGCCGAGCTGGCCCACGACGAAGTGGCCGCCGCGCTGAAGGCAGCGTTCGGCACCGCCTGAGCGGCTGGCCGCGAGACGGGTCAGAGGCGGCAGGTCTGGCGGAACAGGTCGTCGACCACCAGCTCGGGCAGGTCGAGGCCGGCCGCCTCGAGGAGCAGGTCGTAGGCCAGTCGCACGTCGTCGGCCCCACTCGGGCCCGGCGCCGGATCGAGACGGGACACCGCAGCGCCGAACCGATCCAACACCTCGGACGCCAGCGCCTGGTCGGCACCGACGATCTCCCGCTCGGCGGCGGAGAACGCACGCTTCGCCGCCTGCGCCGACTCGGCCGGCCACGGGGCGAACGGCAGCCGATACCGGCGATCGAACCACGACCCCGAACGGAGGTCGGCGATCTGCCACCCCCGATACGAGTCGGGCGCGGCCTTCGGCATACCGAGGTCACGGCACTCGAGGCGCAACCGATTGCCGGCCGTGACGTCGACCTCGAGCGCGGCGAGGTGGTCGAGGGCGAACTCGTCGAGCGGGGGCAGGTCGTCGAGGTCGTCGACGAGGCGCAGCTCGAGCGACCGCAGTCCGGGCAGGTCGAGCAGAGCGTCGAGCCCGGTGACGCTGCCCTGGATCGTCACCCGTCGAAGCATCGTCCACCGGGCCAGCCCGTCGAGGTCGACGGGTTGGCGCCGCGGGTGGTTGACGACGGTGACCGACCGGGCCGCCTCCAGCTCCGGCAGGGCCGGCAGGTCGAGCGGATCGGCGTCGGGATGGGGCGCGGTGGCGGGAACGAGTTCGACCGAGAGCTCGTTGCGGTCGACCAGGGTCAGGTCGCCGAGATCGCCGAGATGATCGCCGTCGAGCGCGCCGTCGAGGTCCCCTTCCAACCGAATCGTTCGTTCCGCCATGCCCGCACGCTACCGAGACGGCGGTCGACCGGCGGCGACAACCGGCAGCCTCAGCGCCGCGTCGTCTTGTTGACCATGATCGCCACGAAGCCGGCCATCATCGCCAGGCCGGTGAGGGCCTCGAGCATCAACACGAGCTTGAGCCCGGCGCCGGCCCCGACCACGTCGGTGGCCAGCCCGACCGAACAGAACGTGGTGACGCTCACGTAGAGGGCGTCGATCACCGATCGTCCCTCGCCGATGTCGACGCCGACCGCGGCGAGCAACACGGCGAAGGCCAGGATCATCAGCTCGGCTGACGCGATCCACCGCAACAGGCTGCGACCGCAGTCGGACGTGCCCCACCACAGCCAGTAGAGGGCCTCGTGACCGGCGCCCTGGGCCCGGAACTCGGCCAGCTCGTTCTGATCGATCATCTCGCGACGAGGCAGGTGGGCGCCGCTGAAGTCGGCGTTGTCGGCCCGGATGCCGACCCAGTCGGCGTGGCGATAGCCGCGCAGGCCGCGGAAGGTGGCGCTGTCGAAGCAGGCGTCGCGGAACACCGAGTCGGCCACGTCGGCGCTGGTGAAGTCGACGCGGCGGGCGTCGACGTTGGTGAACTCGGCGCCGTGGATCCGGGCCGACCGCATCGACGCCCCGAGCAGCCCGGCCTTGCGGAAGTCGGCGCCGTCGACCACTGCATCGTCGAGTCGGGCCCGCGCCAGGTCGGCCAGGAACCAGCGGCTCCCGCTCAGGTCGGCACCGGCGAAGTCGGTGCCCTGGGCACTGACCCGGGTGGCGTCGACGCCGGTGAGGACGGCCCCGGTCACATCCGCGCCGTCGAGCCGGGCACCCTTGAGCGTTGCGTCGGCCAGGTTGGCCCCGATCAGGGTGGCGCCTCGGAGGTCGGCGCCACTCAGGTCGGCGCCGGAGAGATTCGCCCCCGACAGGTCACGGTCGACCAGGTCGGCGCCCGACAGGTCCATGGCGGCGCGGGTGGCGGCGACGGCGGCGACCGACCTCGTCGAACGACCGAGAGACCCGACCCGCGGGGCGGGAGCCGACGCCGCGGCCCCGAAGCGGCCGCGGATCGTGGAGGTCAGGCGGGCGGAGACCTGACGGGACAGGGCGGCGGGCGTCGAGGTCGAGGAGGTCATCGGGACCAGCGTCGGCCGGTCCGTTCGACCTATGGGGGCGGACCGCTCAGGTTTCGCCGAACGCGCGGTCAGCGGGCGGGCTTGGTCAGGCGGGCGACGATCGTCTGCCCGAGCGCCGAGAGCGGCGAGCGCTCCGCCCTCTCGGTCACGCGGTGGGCGACATGGCCCTCGGGCAGGGAATCGAGGGGCGGCATCATCCACGTCACGCCTGCCAACTTCAGCCCGGCGTCCTCGGCGAGGGCACCGAGGTCGCTCCTGGTGAAGGCGTCGGACGGCGACAACCGCCGGTGGAGCGGCTTGCACCACACCAGACCCGGGAGCGCCACGCCGGGGAAGCGGCGGCCGCCCAACTTCACGCCGTGTTGCTCGAACGGCCACAAGCGGCTGGGGGTGGTGAGGAAGAGCGAACCCTCCGGCACGAGCACACGGGCGATCTCGGCGAGCGCTGCAGCCGGGTCGGCCACGTGTTCGAGCACCTCGATCAGGGTGACCTGATCGAAGGTGTCGTCGTCGAAGGTCATCTCGTTGGCCGACATCAGATGGACCGCGACGTGGTCGGGCTTGTCGACGGCGAAGGCGTCGAGCCGATCGAGTTCGATGTCGATCGCATCGACCGCGGCGAAGCGATCGGCGAGGGCGCGGGTGTAGGCGCCGTTGGCGCAGCCGACATCGAGCAGGCGTCCATCGGCGACCCCGACCGGGCCCAGCCGCTCCATCGCCTCGATGCGACGCCGAACGTTGCGCGCCCCACGGGCCGAGCCCTCCAGCGCCCCGATCGAGGCGGCGTCGGCCTCGAATTCCGTTGCGACCCGTCGATCGGTCGTTGCCACCGCTTGCACCTCCGCCGCCGNNCCGGTCTCTGCCCGGCGGCGTCAGTCGGCCTCGCCGGCGAGGGGCAACAGCTCGAACTCACCCTCGTCGTTCTCCTCGACACGCCAGCCGAGCATCTCGGCGAGCGGTTCGCGCCCCTCCTCGGGGCCCGACGCCAGGACCAGGTCGCCCGGCTCCAGCTTGACCTGCTTGCGGGGGCGGTAGAGGTAGCGACCGTCGCGCTCGATGGCGAGCACGTTGAACCCCGGTTCGATCGGCAGCTCGAGCTCGGCCAACGACCGACCGGCCACCTCCGCACCCTCGGCCACCGGCATCTGCAGCACCACGTCGTCGGTGTCGCCGAGCGCGAGCCCGATCACCGGGTGCAGCTCGCTCGACTGCTCGATGAGCCACACCATCGACTGGGCCTGGTCGCCGAGGTCCTCGGCCGCCGCCGACAGATGGAGCAGGCCTCGCAGCGGCGACGGGTCGACCTCCTCACCGGCCGAGCGCAACACCCACAGCTCGAGCCGGTGGTTCATCTCGTCGAGGCGATCCTCGAGGTGGCGGACCTCGGCCGCCAGCGACCGGTCGCGATACACCAGCGCCGAATAGGCGAGCCCGACGGCCACCTCCGACAGATTCTTCATCTCGATCAGCGTGTCGACCGCCCGGTCGAGGTCGCTGAGCACGGTCTGAGCCGCGGGCTGGGGCGGGGTGTAGGTCGCGGCGCCGGCCAGCTCCCGCAGGCGCGGGATGCCCTCGGGCGAACCTCGCAGGAACAGCACGTCGCTCGGGTGGAGGATGTCGTCGCCACCGGGATCCACGATCCAGTGACGCTCGCGGCGGATCGCCATCACCCGCATCCCGCAGACGATCGGCAACTCGAACGCGCTGAGGGGCCGGTTGGCGAAGTGGGAGCCGTCGAACACCTCGACCCGGTGCGACACCTCTTCGGCCCCCGACATGTCGACGACGAGTTCGCGGGGGATGCCGAGGCGGCGGGTGACGATGCGGCTGATGTCGACCGCGTCGTTGCCGATCCGCTCGACCGCCGAGATCACCTGGAGCACCGCCGACATGGCGTCGGCCTCACGGGGATTGCGCACCGCGATGATGCACAACGCCCGCATCTGATGGACGAGGTCGCTGATCTCCGACTCGAGGGCGTCGACCTCGTCGGCCATGTCCGGATCGTCGAAGAACAACGCCGCGTAGGCGAGGTCGACCATCAGCTCGGAGGTGTCCTTGGCCTCGGCGAGCATCTCTCGGAGATTGCGTTGTTCCATTGCGGTGCGGTGGCTCCTCGGTCACGCCACCTGCCACAACGACAGCGCACCCACGAGCGTGAGGGCGCCGACCACGTCGAGGCTGGCGGTGACCATCGGGATCCCGAGATTGTCGGGGTCCAATCCGAATCGTACGACGAGCAGCGTCCCGAGGTAGGCGATCGCCAGCACGAAGGCGGTGGCGGCGAGCCCTCCGGTGAGGACGACGGCGATGAGCAGCGCCAGCCCGGGCGAGCTCTGGCCGTTGAGCGAGGCGACCGACTGGGCCACCAGGGCGAGGAACACGAAATTGGGGATCGCGAGCAGGGCGGTGAAGCCCATGTCGTTGCGGGCGGTGCCCTTCGGGATGATCGACCGCTCGATCAGGCCGAGGTGGACCTTGGTCGACAAGCGGTTGACGAGGATGCCGCCGAGGGCCCCGGAGGTGCCGAGGTAGCCGGGGAGCAACACGAGCATCACCCAGCTGAACCGGTGTTCGGCCGCCTCGATCGCCACCCCGGCCACGAGGCTGAGCGAACCGGCCCCGATCAACACCGGCAACGACTCCACGACCGCCCGTTTCGCCTCGGCCAGCTGGCTGCGGACCAACAGGGCCAACAGCACCGCGGTGATCACGGCCGCCCCGACGGCGACGCTGTCGGTCACCGTGCCCCGCCGGATCAGAACCGTCGACACCACGACGGCGGGCAGGGTGATCAGGTCGCCGGCGGCGGTGACGAGGGGTGCGGTCACGTTGTCGAGGTCCCAGCCGAAACGGACCGACGCCAAGGTCAGGCCGAGGGCGGCCAGCAACACGAACAGCGACGCCAGGGTCCCGCCGACCATCGACACGACGACGAAGTCGGCCAGCGACAGCGGCACGGCCGAATCGTCGGTGACGGCGAGGGCGAACACCTCGGCCACCACGGCCAGACCCATACCGGCGGCGAACGAGTTGACCATCGCGGCCACCACGTTCTGCCCCAGGACCGAGTCGGGTCGGGCGCTCCACGAGAACTGGCCGGTCTGGATGGCGGTCGAGATGCGGCTGCCGAACGGGCCGAACACGTTGCCCCGCAGCCCGACCGCGGCCGGGATGAACAGGAGCAGGCCGATGAAGCTGGCGATCTGATCCTCGCGGGAAGCGAGCGTCAGGCCGGCCACCACGCTGGCGAGGGCCGAGACGACGAGGGCGCCGAGGCTCTGGAACACATCGTCGCGCTGGGGGCCGAGGAAGCCGCCGAGGGGCTTCCACGCCGGGCGGAGCACCCGGCCGGCGCCCCGGGCGGCGCCGCGCCCTGCCGCTGACGCACTGCGCCCCGCAGCCGCCCCCGCAGCCGCAGCACTGCGCCCCGCAGCCGACGCGGTCCGACCCGCCGCCGACGCGGCACGGGTGCCGGGTCGGGGACGGGGGCGCTCGTGGGAACCCGGCATGTCGGCAGCGTACCGAGGGGTGCCCGAGCCAGTGGGGAGCCCGACACTAGGCTCGCGGGCCGTGCACTTCCGTCACGCCGCTGTGCTCATCCCCCNNCACGACCGGCCGCTCGCGCCGATCTGTCGCGTCCCTCGTCGCCCTCTTGGCGGCGGTGACCCTGGCCGGCTGCGCCTCCGACGGCAAGGATCTGGCCGACGCCCAGGACTGGCAGACGACCACCACCCGGCCGGCGCCGCCGACCTCGGCCCCCGACCAACAGGCCGGGTCGAGTGGGATGGCCGTCACCAGCCCCCTGTTCGACCCGGGCGACGACGCCCCCCTGTCGGCCCAATGCGCCGGCGACAACGTCTACCCCACCCTCGAGGTGGCCGACGTGCCCGACGACGCCATCGAGCTGGCGGTCACCCTGGCCGACCAGACCGACCCCGACGAGCCCCTCCTGCTCTGGCTGATGGCCGGCATCCCGGCCACCGTCACCCGATTCGAGGGCGGCTTCCTGCCGGTGGAATCGGCCTTCGAGACCCTCAACGACTACGGCAACCCGGGCTGGGGCAACCCGTGCATCGAGAACCTCGGGAACGGCCGCCGCGACCTGCAGTTCACCGTCTACGCCCTCGGCCACAGCCCGAACCTCGCCCAGGGCGACCCGGGCAACACGTCGTGGGACGAGGTGGCCGCCAGCGCCATCGACTCGGCCACCCTCCTGATGCGGATCGACGGTACGAACCCCTGAGTCGTGGGGCACCGACGGCTCGACCCCCTGACCGGCGATCGCCCTCGCCGGTCGGGGGAACGACCGCCGCCCTCAGCCCACGATGGGCTCAGCCCACGACAGGGACGTGGCGAATGCGGTAGAGCGAGGTGCCGAAGAGGGCCGCCACGCCGGCGCCCAGCAGGCAGACCACGACCTGCAGGGGGTCCATCGACACCTGCGACCAACCGACATTGGCCAGTCCGATGAGCGTCACCCCGGCGGCCTGCACCAACCACGCCGCCGTGACGTCGGGGCGCGCCAGCGCGTCGGACGCGGCCGCTCGCCACCCGTGCCGGAGGAGGAGGCCGAGCAGCAACGCATTGCCGACGAGGATGACGACGTGACCGATCAGCAGTGACCAGTCGGAGATCCCGTCGATCCCTCGAACCGAGTCGAGGTCCTCGCCGATGCTCAGTCGATGGATCATCGCCGTGGTCCACAGGAGTCCGCTGAGCGAGGCGGCCCAGCGTGGGAACGAACTCGGCCACCGCACGAAGAGGAAACTGCTCCAGCCCATCGCCGCCAGCACGTGATAGTTGTGGGCCCGCAGCGTGTGGGGGTCGAGCACGGTCAGCACGAACCCGATCAGCATCAGCACGCCGGCGGGCAGGGCCGTCGGGGCGCCTTCGAGAAGGCGGTGGCGGACGTGCTCGATCGAGGAGCGGCCGACCTCGACCAGCACCCGCCACATCGGTGCCTCGGCCCGCAGCGCCGTGACGTGGGCGTCCCACGCACCCCGCTCCCAGGCCGCCAACTCCGCCGGCTCGCCGTGGCTGAGCACCGCATGCCAGGCCCGGACCACCGTCGACAGTCGGGTGGGGCGCGGCGGAACCGCAAGGTCCCGAGTCGCCCTCGGAGACACAGTTGCGGACATCGTTCGACAAGGTAGACCGTGGGCACGGTCCCCGAACAGGGTTCGACTCGTCGCACTTTGCCGCCGCAACCTGTTCAAGGTCTTCGGAAACTCGCCGATCCCTCAGAGGTGAGGGAACACAACCGAGGCCATGAGGGCGGCCCTGGACGTGCGGCGTCGACCGCCGGACACCCACCGGCGATCGGAGCGCCGTCGCTGACCGACCTGGTCCTCGCCCGCGCCCACGGGCCCGACGGCGAACGACCGGCGCTGGTCGAGGCCGGGGGCACCTCGGTGACCTACGCCGCGCTGGCGAACCAGATCGAGCGGGCGATTCTCGGCCACGCGGAACTGCGCCGATCGGCCCACGTGCTGGCGATCAGCGCCACGGTCGACGCCATCGTCGACTACCTGGCGTGCCTCGGCGCCGGGCGTCCCGTGATCCTGGCCGACCCGGCTCGACCAGACCGCGCCGCCCTCCTGGCGCAGTCGTTCTCGAGCGAGCAGTTCGGTTCCCATCGGGCGACCACCGTCCCCCACCCCGACCTGGCGCTGATGCTGCCGACGTCGGGCTCGACGGGCACGCCCCGCCTGGTGCGCCAGTCGCACACCAACCTCGTGGCCAACGCCGCCTCGATCGCCGACTACCTCGGGCTGACCGCCGACGACGTGGCGATGACCATCCTGCCGCTGCACTACTGCTATGGCCTGTCGGTGCTGCACTCTCACCTGCTGGTGGGGGCCTCGGTGGTGTTGAGCGACGGCTCGGTCGCCGACCCCGGCTTCCTCGACCGCGCCCGTCACCACGGCGTGACCAACCTGGCCGGCGTGCCCCACACCTTCGCCCTGCTCGAGCGGATCGGCTTCGCGGACGCGGCCTGGCCGTCGCTGCGGTTCCTCACCCAGGCCGGCGGCAAGTTGGCGGCCGACGACGTTCGCCGCTGGGCCCTGTGCGGCCGACGGCAGGGGTGGGACCTGTTCGTGATGTACGGGCAGACCGAGGCGACGGCTCGCATGGCGTATCTGCCCCCGGAGCTGGCCATCGATCATCCCCACCTGGTCGGCAAGGCGATCCCGGGTGGCCGCTTCGAGATCGTCGGGCCGCACGGTGAGCCGATCACCGACGCCGGCGTGGAGGGTTCGCTCGTCTACCACGGGCCCAACGTGATGATGGGCTACGCCGAGACCCTCACCGACCTGGCGCTCCCGCCCGGTGAGGCCCGGCGGGTGACCGGTGACCTGGCGCGCTGGAGCCCCGAGGGCCTGGTCGAGATCACGGGTCGGGCCAGCCGATTCCTGAAACTGTTCGGCCTCCGAGTCGACCTCGACCAGATCGAACGGGTCGCCGCCGACGCCGAACTCGAGGCGTGGGCCACCGGCGACGACGACCGCATGGTCGTGGCCGTGCGCACGACCGACCGTGCCGCCACCGACGAGCTGATCGCCGGCGTGCGGGCCTGGCTCGGCACGATCGTGTCACTGCCGCCGAGCGCCGTGGCGATCGTGACGGTCGACGAGGTCCCCCGCCTGTCGAACGGCAAGGTCGACTACCCGGCGCTTCGAGCCGCAGCCACCACGCCCGAGCCGACCGACAACGCCGCGGCCGGCCCGGCGCTGGATGTCGCCGGTCTCCTCGCCGCCGCCCTCGGCCGCCCCGAGGTGACCATCGACGATTCGTTCGCCGGCCTCGGGGGCGATTCGCTCAGCTACGTCGAGGTGTCGACCGAGCTCACGGCCACCGGCGTCGAACTCCCCCTCGACTGGCCCGACCGCTCGGTCGCCGAACTCCAGGCCCTCGTCGACGCCGCCACCCCACCGTCGGACGGACCCTCCGGCCGCCTCGGCGCGCTGACCCGGACCAGGCCACTCGACACCGACGTCGCCCTGCGCGCCGTCGCCATCCTCGCGATCGTCGCCAGCCACTTCGAGCTGATCGACCTCGAGGGCGGTGCCCACATCCTGTTCGGCATCATCGGCGCCAACCTGGCCCGCTTCCACCTCGCCGCCGTGCGCACCGCCGACGGGCCCTCGCCCCTGGCCTGGGCGGCCGGACGGGTGGCGGTCCCGACCCTCGGGTGGACGGCTCTGATGGGGCTCGCCGGCCTGCTCGGCGTGGGGGCGGCGGTCTCGTGGGCCAACTTCGCGTTGGTCACCAACTTCTGGCCCGAGTCACCCGGATCGACCAAGTACTGGTTCATCGAGGTGATGGTGCAGCTCTTCGTCGCCCTGGCCTTCCTGGCGTCGTCGCGACGGGTGCGGTCGTTCGCGATCGCACGCCCCGCCGAGGCCGGCCTGGCCCTCGTGGCGGTCGGACTGGCCCTCCGCTTCGGCCTCCACGCCTGGTGGGACCCCGTCCCCTACGACGAGAAGCTGCCGACGATGGTGCTGTGGCTGGTCGGCGTCGGCTGGCTGGCCCAGACCTGGCGGTCGACGACCGGTCGGGCCTGGCAGCGTCGCCTCGCCCTCAGCGGCCTCGTGGTCTGCGGGACCATGACGCTGTTCGACTCCGCGACCCGCAACACCTTCATCGCCGTCGGCCTGTTGCTGCTGATCTGGGTGCCCAGGGTGCGACTGCCCGGCGTGCTCCACGTCGCCGTGTCGGCCGTGGCCTCGGCCTCGCTCTACATCTACCTCACCCACTTCCAGGTGACCTCGACACTCGGCATCGAGCAGCCGGCGCTGCGGACGGCGGTGGCGGTGACGGCGGGGATCGCGGCGGCTCGGGTCGCCCAGCCGTTCATGGCGTGGGCCGAGGCCCGAATTCGGGCGACGGGCGGCGCGGCGGCTCGCTAGCGTCGCCGGGTGGCCAACATCACCGTCTCGTCGCTCGCGTTCGCCCATCCGGGCGGAACCGAGCTGTTCGACGGGGTGAGCTTCACCGTCGCCCCGGGTGCCCACGCTGCCCTGATCGGCAACAACGGGGTGGGCAAGACCACGCTGATGCGGATCCTGGCCGGCGAGCTGCGGGCCACCGACGGCGAGTTCGCCGTCGGCACGCCGGGCGGTCCGGACGGGCGGGTCCGCTACATGCCCCAGGACGTCGGCGTCGGCTCCGACGAGACCACCGTGCGCCACCTGTTGGCCGAGTGCTCGCCCGAGCCGCTGCGGTCGGCCGGCCGTCGCCTGCTGGCCGCCGAGGTCGCGGTCGAGGCCGCTCCCGACGACGGCGACGCCGCGATGGAGCTGGCCGAGGCGATCGGCGACTGGTCGGATCACGGCGGCTACCTGGCAGAAGCGACCTGGGACGCCACGTTGCAGCGGGTGGTCCGGGCCGGTCTCGACGAGGTCGGCGGGCGGCGCACGTCGCAGCTGTCGGGCGGGGAACGCAAGCAGGTGGTGCTCGACCTGTTGTTCGGGTCCGATGCCGAGGTGTTGTTGTTGGACGAGCCCGACAACTACCTCGACCTGCCGGCCAAGCACTGGCTCGAACGCACGATCTCGACGACCGACAAGACCGTGCTGATGATCTCCCACGATCGGGCCCTCCTCGACGCGTGCACGAACCGGGTGGTGACGCTCGAGTCGTCGGGCGCGTGGGTGCACGGCGAGTCGTACCGCACCTACGGCGATGCCCGGGAGGCCCGCCAGGCCCGTCTCGGCGACGCCCTCGAGCGGTGGAACGACGAGGAACGACGCCTGTTCCGCCACTACAAGATCATGAAGCAGCGGGCGTCGATCAGCCCCGACATGGCCAGCCGGGCGAGCGCGGCCGAGACCCGTTGGAAGAAGTGGGTCGACGCCGGTCCGCCGCCGCCGCCGGCCACCGAGCAGCAGCTCCGGGTGCGGTTGAAGGGCGGCGACTCGGCCCGTCGGGTGGTGATCGCCGAGCACCTCGAGCTCGACGATCTCACGTTCCCGTTCTCCGGCGAGGTCTCCTTCGGGGAGCGGCTCGGCCTGATCGGCCCCAACGGTTCGGGCAAGACCCACCTGTTGCGGCTGTTGGAGGGCGATGAGACCGTGGCGCACTCGGGGTCGATCCGCCTCGGGTCACGGGTCGACGCCGGCCGGTTCACCCAGGTGAACGACCACCCCGACTTCGTCGGTCGCACCACGATCGAGCCGGTGGCCGAGCGCGTGGGCAACCACGAGAAGGCGATGGCGGCGCTCGGGCGCTACGGGCTGGCCCACACCGGGCGGCAGCCCTACGAGACGCTGTCGGGCGGGCAGAAGGCCCGGCTCGAGATCCTGTGCCTCGAGCTCGACGGCCACAACCTGTTGCTGCTCGACGAGCCGACCGACAACCTCGACATCGACAGCGCAGAAGCCCTCGAACAGGCGCTCGAGGGCTTCGAAGGGACGGTGGTGGCGGTGTCCCACGACCGGGCGTTCCTGTCGACGCTCGACCGGTTCTGGATGATCGGCCACGACGGCGAGGTGCACGAACTCGGCGAGTTCGACCTGGCGCTCGAGGCGCTGTCGGCACCGGAACGGGTGGGCGAGTTGCGCCTCGCCCGCCGNNCTCACCGACGACTGATCAGGCGCTGGCGCTCCCCTGTCAGGCGCTACCGCACAGCACGTAGGGCTCGCCGTTGGTCGGCCAGAAGGTGCCGAACCAGCCGTTGGGCACGATGCCGCCGACCGAGGCGTAGGCCGGCAGGGTGCCCGCCACGATCACGCTGCCGTCGGCTTCGACGAGGGTCACGTCGTCGGCGCTGCCGTTGAAGACGAGGGCGCCGAGGTCGTAGTTGACGTCGGGGACGACGAACTCGAACCGCTGGACGGTCGACGAGGCGTTCCGCACCTGGAAGGTGAAGGTGTAGGGCAGGGCGAGGAACGAATCGATCACGACGTCGTCACAGGCCGCGAGCTCGACCGGTTCGGGGGCCGGGGTCGGCTCGGGCTCGGTGGTGGGCGGGGCGACGACGCCGTCGTCGAAGGGCATCGTGAAGGTCTCGGAGTGGGGTCCGGTGTCGGAGACGTACGACACGGTCACGTCGAGGGAGTGAGGGCCCACTGCGTCGCTGTCGACGGTGACGTTGAGGGCGGTGTAGTCGATCTCGGAGACCGAGAGGGTGTCGTCCCAGTAGCCGCTCGAGTAGCCGTCGACCGGGTAGGTCGGATAGCTGACGGCCACGCCGTCGCTACCGGTGGCGGTCACCTTCAGCTCGCGGGCCTCGGCGTGCAGGGCCGTCCACTGGATGGCGATCCACTGCGAGTCTCCGGCGTCGACCGCGGCGACGACCGGCGAGATCGGGACGACCTCGGCGTCGCCGGTACCGACGTCGGTGATGCTGCCGTCCTGGGCCGAAGCGGGAGCGGCGAGGGCGAGCACCGGGAGGGTGAGGGCAGAGGCGGCGGCAATGGCCTTGGCCCGGCGGGGCACGGGGGTCTGCGAGCGGGGGTGGCGGCGGAACATGCCCACGGTTTCGGCTGGTCAGAGGGCGCGAGTTGAGCCCACGTTGGCCGTACCAGCACGTTCACCCACCACCCTCGCCCCCACCTGGGCCGCACGACCCACCCACCCGCCACGGCCGGGGTTCTTTGACAACAACGTCCCACGTCCCGCGGTTCTTTGGCGACAACGTCCCACGTCCCGCGGTTCTTTGGCAACAACGAACCGCATACGACTCATTGGCACCAACGAACCACGGGCCGCGGGACGAGCGGCACTTCTGAACAAGCGGAGAACAGCGTGAACCGGCGGAAGGTCTGGCTCGTCGGAGCGCGTTCCTCGTTGGCCTTCGTCGACCGGCGGGGGCGTCCACGAGGAGGAAACCCGTGTCCC
>JAWSVN010000012.1:65842-91549 GCA_033851875.1 Acidimicrobiales bacterium | reverse complement strand
TGGTTGCCGGTGTCGGCGACGATCACCCGCTCGTCGTCGAGCCAGACACCGCGGGGCGCGTAGAGCTGATCGGGAGCGGGATCGGCGTCGGGCAGACCGAGTCCACCCACCGCCGGGGCGCCGAGCCACCCACACGGCCGCCCTGGACCGACGGCGGCGATCGCGCCGCGCTCGGGACGCGGGCCCGCGGCCGCGGCGTCGGTGACGGCGAAGCTCGACGACACCGAGGTGCGCACGGCGGCGCCGGTCACGAGCGCACCCGGAGCCAGATCGTGCCGTCGTCGATGCGCAGCGGGATCTGCTCGAGCTGGGCGCCCGGCGCGGTCACGCACTCACCAGTCGAGGCGTCGAAGCGGAACCCGTGCCACGGGCAGACGACGAGGCCGTCGTCGAGCATGCCGCCGTCGAGCGACAGGCCCTGGTGCACACACGCGTTGCGGAAGGCGGCGAAGCGGTTCTTCACGTTGGTGACGACGACGCTCTCGTCGATGCCGTCGACCGTGGCGTCGAAGCGGAGCATCTGACCGGGTTCGACGTCGACCACCTTCGGACCGGGGACCCAGCCCTTCTGTTCCGCCGTGCGGCGACCGACCGACGCGAGGGGGATGAACGCCTCGGACGGCTGGTCCTCGGCCACCTCCACCGTCTCGATCTCGGGGACCCGTTCGACGAGGGCCTCGGTCACCCCGTCTCGCAGGGTGACCGCCGACATCGAGCAGCCGTTGCACGAACCGAGGAGGCGCACCGTGGCGACCGAGCCGGTGACGTCGAGCAGCTCGACGTCGCCGCCGTGGCTCTGCAGGTAGGGACGAACCGACTCCAGGGCCTGCATCGCCCGGGTGGTCGGGTCGGCCTTGATGATGCCCTGGAGGGCGAACACGGCTCGCACCGCCGGCACGTCCACCAGCTCGAAGAGCAGCTCCTTGCCGCGCGGATCGGCCTTGAGGGCCTGCACGATCTCGACCAGCGCCGGGCGGTGGAACGCCTCGACCGCGTCCTTGAGGGCGACGGCGGCGTCGCGAGCCTCGGGCGCCAGGTCGTCGAGGGCGTCCGTCGCCTCGTCGACCGCCCGGGCGGCGACCGCGAACGGATCCGGCTCAGGCTCGACCGCGGGGGCGGCCGGCTGCGTCTCGGTGGCGGTCACGAGCGGTCCTGGCGCACGATCGACTCCTGCTTGGCGATCTCGTCGAGGACCATGCGCACCGTCTGCACCGCGTCGATCTCGCCGAACTCCTCGAACAGCGAACGGGCCTCGTGGAGCTTGGCCTTGGCGTCGTCGAACACGCCGAGGTGGGCCAGGGCGTTGCCCTGGTTGGCGAGCACCCGGGCCCGCCCCTGGGGGTCGGAGTGGCGGGTGCGGTGCTGCAACACGCCCTCGTAGAGCCCGATCGCTTCGGCGATGTTGTCGGCCTGGTGCTTGGAGGGCATGTAGACCAGGGCGTTGGCCAGGTTGAGCTGGGTCGACGACCACCGGTCGGGCAGGTGGGTCGGCGAGAACACCTCGAGGGCGCCGCGCATCGACTGCACGGCGACCCCGACGCGGAGCTGGTCGGTGGCCTCGTGCATCGGGGCGGTCAGGTAGGCCAGGCCGAGGTTGGCGTTGGCGATCGCCCAGGTGTCGGGGGCCGACTCCTTGGTGACGAGGGCGAGGGCCTGGTGGTAGTGGTCGATGGCGGCCTGGATCAGCCGGGGCGCCGCCTCCTTGCGCTCCTGCAGCATCGCCCCGACCGCCAGGTGGAGGTCGGCTCGACTCAGGGCGAGGTCGGTCTCGGCCAGGGCGTCGAGGGCGGCGTCGAAGGTCACCTGGGCTCGTTGCGCCCCACCCTCGTCGAGCTGCACGTTGGCCAGCTGGCCCAGCAGCTGGCCGGCGAGGGGACGCGAGACCTCGTTGGCCACCTGGGCGGCCCGCTCCAGGGTGTCGATCGCCGCCGCCGTGTCGTGACGCTCGAGCTCCCGCGTCGCCCAGGCTGCCAGGGCGGCCGCCGCGAACTCACCGTCGATCCCCTCGGCGTCGACCTGCAGGGGCGTCGGCGGTTCGACCTCGAGGCCGGTGACGAAGGCGAGGGTGTCGAGGTGGCACCGCAGGACCGGGCCGAGCTCGAGCGCCCGCAGCGCGGCGAGCCGTTGGGCGTCGGGGGCCAGCACGAACTGGTTGAGCAGGTCGATCGTCGACGGTGCGTCGGCCGCCTCGGCCACCCGCTTGTCGATCAACACGAGGGCCCCGTCGAGGTCGCCGTCGAGGGCTCGCTCGTACCAGGCGAGATCGTCGGCGAAGCTCGCCGGGCGGCGACCGGCGACGAGCTCGGCCCGCAGCTCGTCGCGCGTCGCGTCGTCGCCGTCGATCAGGAGGTAGCCGGCGGGCAGCGGGAAGACGCCGAGCGGCTGGGGACGGGCGAGGTCGGTCGAGATCATGACGGTTCCTGGGTGGATGGGGAGACCGCAGCGAGGCTCATGCGCAGGGCACCGCTGCCGTCGTCCCAGACGGCGGGATAGCGACCTCCGCAGAAGTCGAGGGGCAACACTTCGTGGATGAGGGCCGAGCGGTCGCCGGCCGGGGTGCGCTGCTTCAGCAACAGTCCGCCCGCTTCGGGCCCGGTGAGGGGGACGAGCCACAGCTCGTCGCCGCGGGGCAGGGCCACCAAGGAGTCGGACGGGAACCAGCGCGCCGCCTGGGCGGCGCTGAGCCGGAGGTTGCCGTCGACGGTGATCTCGAGGTCGAGGGCGCTCACGACACCCCCACGCCAGCCAGCCGCTCCTCGATCAGGTCGAGGACCCGTTCCATGCCGGCCGCAACCGGCGCCGACAGCTCGGCCCCGGGCTCGACCTGCGCGGCCTCGATCAGGAACACCTCGACCTCGTCGGGGTACTGGTCGCCGAGCAGCCAGTGGCCGAAGGCGAGGGCATGGTCCCACCGGAACTGGTGGGAGTGGAGCCCCTCGAGGGCGGGCAGGTGCTCGATCTCACTGCCCGGCACGCGATAGACGGTGCCGGGCTCGGCGCCGGTGGCCGCGGCGTCGATCAGGAGCACGAGGCGAGCGCCCCGCATCTTGAACGCCACGTCCATGCCGGCGGTGCCGCCGTCGACGACAACGACGCCGTCGGGCACCCCGCGATCCCAGAGGTGACGGATCGCGATGGGCCCGACGGCGTCATCGCCGCGCAACAGATTGCCGCAGCCGACCACCACCACCTGGCCGCGCTCGTGCGCGCTGAGCTCGTCGTCGAAGGCGACGGCCCGAGCGTGCTCGAGAGCGGCCGACGGTGGCGGGGTCGGGACGGTCACCGAAACTCAGACCATCCCGTTCACGACGAACTTCGACAGTTCCTTGCCGGTCTTGCCGTCGTAGGCGTGCACGGTGCAGACCAGGCACGAGTCGAAGCTGCGAGCGACCAGGCCGAGCTCGACCGGGTCGTGGATGTCGGCGATGGGAGCGCCGACGAGGGCCTGCTCGATCGGGCCGAGCACACCGTCGCCGTCACGAGGACCGATGTTCCAGGCGGTCGGGGTGATCACCTGGTAGTTCTCGATCTTGCCGTCCTCCAGCACGATCCAGTCCGACAGCGACCCGCGGGCCGCCTCGGTGGAACCGAAGCCCTTGCCCGACGCGTGCTCGGTCGGTTTGGTGTAGAAGCTGTCGCCGAGGCTGAGCTCGTCGAGCCACTTGCGGGTCCACTGGTAGTACTTGGGAGCCTCGTGGACCCGAGCGAGCTGACGGGTGAGGACCGACGGGCCCTTCTCGGCCAACACGTTCTTGAACAGCGGGTCCTGATCCTGGTGGGCGCCGGCGCCGGGTCCGCCGGCGACGACCCGACGAGCGAGCGGACCGGTCTCGAGGGGCAGGTGTCCGATGCCGGGCACGTCGTAGCGGGGCGACTTGGCCCACGAGTACTTGCCCTGCTTGCGACCGACCTCGGGGTCGATCGGATCGGTGACGCCCTCCCACGGATGGAGGAAACCGGTGTCGTTGTAGAACGAGTGCTTGGTGTCCTCGCTCACCCGAAGGTGATCGAACTCGAAGTGGTTCCCGTCGGCGTAGATGCCCGAGCGGTTGATCAGCGCCGCGTTGCGACCGTCGATCGTCGGGTTCTCGTACAGGTCGGGCTGGAAGTAGGTGCCGGTGGCGATGAAGTTGCCGACGCCCTGGCCGTAGGTGTCGAGACCGATGTCGAGGGCGTAGCGGATGAAGAAGCCGAGATCGGAGTTGTAGTGCCCCTCGTTCTCGTCGACCCAGGCCATGATGTCGTCCCAGGTCTCGTTCTCGAGCCAGCGCTCGAGGGTGCCCCCGAGCCACTGCTCCTCCATCCAGAGACGCTTCCAGTTCTCGAGGATGGCGATCGACCGCGACACCTCGGCCAGGGTCGGGGCGCACATCACGCCGCCCGGGACCATGAAGCTCGAATGGGGCCACTGGCCGCCGAACATCGCGTAGACCTCGACCGGCTTCGCCGACAGGACCACGCCCTTCTGGTAGCTCTCGCCGACGTAGGGGGCGAAGCGGCGGACCGCCTCGTCGTACATCGACGAACCGGCGTAGTTCTTGTTGGTGAGATCGATCGCGAACAGCGCGTAGAAGTAGCGCGGGATCGACTGCAGGGTCTCGCACGCCTGGGCGATGTTGCGGATCAACGTGGCGTTCTGGGGGACGTGGGTCTCCCAGGCCGTGTCGAGCGCATAGGCCGACTTGTAGAGGTGGGAGCCGCCACAGATCCCGCAGATGCGGGGCGTGACGATCAGCCCGGCCTGCGGGTCCTTGCCCTTCAGGATCATCTCGAACCCGCGGAACATGCCGGCCGTGGTCCAGGCCGAGGTGACGACCCCGTCCTCGATCGTGACCCGCACGTCGAGGTCGCCCTCGACACGTCCCAGGGGGCTGACGTTCAGATCGATGGCACCGGTCTCGGTGATCTTGTCTTCGACACTCGTCATGATGGTTGGTTCGTCAGACGACGAACATGTCCTCCTTCGACCACTCGGGGGCGGCGACCTTGGCCGCGGCGGCGTGCGCCATGTAGGTGAGATGGTCCGACCCTTCGGGGACCTCCTTGGGGATGACACCGTTGACCTTCTGGGTCTTGAACACGGTGCCGGGTGCCAGATCCATGAACGGGAACTCCGGTTCGGTGCAGCCGAGGCAGGGCATGCCGGCCCTGGTCTTGGAACTCTGGCGGTTCCACAGGATGCGGTTGCACGGGGAGTGGGTCATCGGCCCACGGCAGCCGAACTCGTAGAAGAGGCAACCGGTGCGGGTGCCCTCGCCGAAGCTGAGCGTCGACTGCTTGTACTCGAAGAACTGGACCCGGGTGCAGCCGGTCTGGGTGAACGTCTTGAAGAACGTCTGGGGCCGGTGCAGCTCGTCGAGGGCGATGTCGGCGGCCCGGCCGGTGGCCAGGGCGACGAGGATCTGGGTGATCCAGTCGGGGTGGGCCGGGCAGCCGGGGATGTTGATCACCGGGAGGCCGGCCTTCGACACGAAGTCGGGGCCGAGGAAGCCGCCCTTGTCGCGCTTGTGGAACTGCAGGCCGGTCGAGTCGGTCGGGTTGGGTTCCGCTGCGGGGATGCCGCCCCAGCAGGCGCAGTCGCCGATGGCGACCACGATGCTGGCGGCCGCAGCGAGCTCGGTCACCCAGTCCTTCATGGGGCGGTCGGCGAAGATGTTGTAGCGGCCGGTCCCGTCGGGGCCTTCGATGACGGTGCCCTCGAAGACGAAGATGTCGAGGTCACGCTCGCCGTTGGCGCAGTCGTAGAACAACTTCTGCGCGTTCTCGCCGAGTTCCATGCCGAGGGATGGATGCCAGATGAGATCCAGACCGAAGTCGACGATCAGGTCGACCACGTTGGGCTCATCGGCATTCAGGAACGACATGGTGTTGCCACTGCATGCTCCTCCGTGAAGCCAGAGCACTGATGCCATGGATGGGTTCTCCTTCCTCGCTCAGCGAGAAGCGGGTGTGGGTGAGAGACGGGAGCCGCGGACCGCGACGAGGCGGTCGACGAGGGCGGCGACGGTGTCGGGCCGGCGGGCCGAGGTCTCGGCCACCTCCATGCCCGGGTGCACGGCCTCGATGCTGGCGAGGGCGGCGTCGCGGTCGAACTCGCACGGCTCGGCCAGGTCGATCTTGGTGATGACGGCCAGGTCGGACGAGTGGAAGATCTGGGGGTACTTGCGGGGTTTGTCCTCGCCCTCGGTCACCGACAGCAACACGATGCGGAGGCCCTCGCCGAGGTCGAACGACGACGGGCACACGAGGTTGCCGACGTTCTCGACGAAGAGGAACTCGACGCCGTCGGCCTCGGGCCAGGCGTCGAGGTGGGTGACGATCATGTCGCTCTCGAGGTGGCAGAGCCCCTCGGTGACGATCTGACGCACCGGGGCGCCGGAGGCGGCGAGACGTTGGGCGTCGTTGTCGGTGGCGCAGTCACCGACGAGGGCGGCGGTGGTGTGGCCCCGTCGCACGAGCTCGGCCAGCACCTCGGTGAGGAGCGCCGTCTTGCCGGTGCCGGGGCTGGAGATCAGGTTGACCGCCAGGGTGCCGGCAGCGTCGAAGCGGCGACGCAGGTCGGCCGAGATGCGATCGTGACGGTCGAGCACCGGGGTGTCGAGATCGATCTCGGGCGGCGAGGTCACGGGATCAGGCACCGGCCCTCACCCCCGCAGCGGGTCGGTAGCCCTTGATCAACAGGTCGTCGCCGGAGCGGACATCCGGGGTGGCGCAGCCGTGTTCCGGGCAGGCGAAGACCATGTCGTGGAGCTCGACCTCGTGCTGGCCGTCGGGGCACCACACGATCACCGGGTCGATCTCGACGACGAGTTCGGCCTCCGCGCAGATCGTGTCGGGCCGACTCAGCTCGAACCCGAAGGTGAGCGCGTCGGCGACGATGCCGCTGAGCCGGCCGACCCGCACGGTCACCTGCTCGACGGCATCGACGCCGTGGGCGCGCGCCGAGTCGGTGACCTCGCTGATCACCGCTCTGGCGACGGACAGTTCGTGCATCAGCGGGCCAACCGCTGACCGAGGGCCCGAGCGATCTCGATCACCATGCCGAGGCCTCGCTGGACGTCGTCGTCGCGCAGCGACTTGGCGAGCCCGATCGTGCCGACCTTGGCCTGCGACGCCTGGGCGTTGGCCACGCCCTCGGTCGCGGCCTCGCTCACCATCGACAGCAGGCCGATCACCTCGGGCTGGACCATCGCCGAGTTGAGCACGGCCGACAGGGCCGGGCCGGCGGCCGACAGTTCCTGGGCGATGCCGACCATGTCGGCCAACTTCGGCAACTCGCCGGAGTCCGTCGGCAGGGGGCCGCCGCCCTTCTTGAGGTCGTTCACGCCCTCGGCGACCGCCTCCATGATGAAGTCGCCGCGGGCGATGAACCCGCTGAGACCGATCGTGAGCGTCGAGAGCAGCTCCGCGTTGTCGAGCAGGGTGACGAGGGCCGCGGCGACACCGGGGTCGTCGAGTTTCTCGAGCACCACCTCGGACGGGCGATGGGTGGCTGGCGCCTGCGTGGTTGGCGCGGACGTGTCCGACATCTCGTCCCTTCCCGAACGAACCCGGTCGCGCCACGCTGATCGTGACCACGTGCCGGGTGTGACATTTGCCTCTCTGCAGGAAGGTACGCTCGCAGGGCGCCAGCGACTATCCAGAACGCGCACCACCTATCCGATGTCTGTACGAATGGCGATTTTTCACTATCCGATTCACGAAGCGGTTGTCCTGGCGGCGAAGCGGTCCCCCGAGGGGGGTGCCTGATGCCGGGACGACTGCAACGCCTCCATTCCCTCAACACCGCCAACGCGGAGGGCCAGCCGAGGCCTCGGCTCAAGCCGCGCGGCATCCCGCCGGCCCTCGCACCCCACGGCGTCTACGCCACCGACGACCCCCTCGAGGCCGCCCTCTACGGTCGAGACCTGCTGGGAACACACCGCATCCGCATCACCGGCAACGCCGACGATTTCCAGGCCAGCTTCCACGCCGTGCTGTTCCGCGACATCACCCTCGGCCACCTCGACTTCGGCACCGAGGTCGAGGTCGAGGTGCCGGCGACGGCCGAGAACCACCTGATCCTCGTCCCGGCCAACGGGTCGTGCCGGGTGACGAGTGGTGACCATGCCCCGGTCCCCGCGAGCCCGGTGCTCGCCGCGGTGCCGACGCCGGGCGCCCCGCTACGGCTCGAGGTCGACGCCCAGTCGGCCCTCGTCGTGCTCCGGATCGACGCCGACGCAATGCAGGTGCACCTGAGCCGCCTGCTCGGCCACACCCTCGACAAGGCGCTGGCCTTCGCCCCCGAGCTCGACCTCGCCCAGCCGAGTGCGAGCCGGTGGAACTTCGCCGTCCAGATGCTCCACGCCGAGCTGTTCGACCAGGGCTCGCTGCTCCACCGGGGCGTCGGGGTCGGGCAGCTCGAGGAGTTCATGATGAGCTCGCTGCTCTACACGGTGCCCTCGACGTTCTCCGAGGAGCTCGGCGACCCCAACCGGTTCGAGCGGCGGGCGGTGCGGCGGGCGCGCGAGTTCATCGAGCAGAACCTGACGCGGTCCCTCACCGTCGGCGAGATCGCTGCGGCGGCCGGCGTCGGGGTGCGCACCCTGCAATCGTTCTTCGCCGAGGACCTGCAGCAGACACCGATGGCGTTCGTGCGCAGCCTGCGACTCGACCGGGCCCGGGCCGACCTCGCCGACGCCGCGCCGGGCTCGGGCGTGACCGTCACCGAGATCGCATCGCGCTGGGGCTTCACCCACCTCGGCCGATTCGCCACCAGCTACGCCCAGCGCTTCGGCGAGTCGCCGTCACAGACGCTGCGCCACTGAACGAGCACTCGCTCGTCACCGAGCGGGGATCGGTTCCTCGGGTTCGGCGGCCGGCTCGGAGATCGGGGTGCGGGCCAGCCAGAGCCGGGTGGCGAGGAGCCCGGCGGTGGCGAGCCCCATGGCGGAAGCCGCCGCATACTCCGATCGCCACCACTCGGCGACGAGGCCGCCGACGATGTTGCCGGCGCTCACCGCGAGAAAGACCGCGGCCTGGAGCACGGCGAAGGTGCCGGCCCGGATGTCGTCGGGGATCCGTCGCCCGACGACCATGTTGCCGGCCGTCGAGAAGATGAAGACCCCGCCGGCGGTCACGTAGCCGGCGACGGCCGCCGCGGGCACCCGGCCCCACAGCAGCAGCGGGATCGAACACCAGGCGGCCACGATGGCGAGCCGAAAGCCGCGGCGCAGCAACGTGAGATCGTCGCCCTCGGCGTCGAGCAGCCACAGCATCGCGATCGTGCCGACCGGCACGGCGGCCGCCAACAGTCCCACGCCTCGGGGCCCGAACCCGGTGACCTCGCTGCCGAACGCCACCGCCTGGCTCTCGACCGACATCGCGGTCGACACCGCGACCAGGGTGCCGATCACGGCGATGCGGCTGACGCGATCGGCGGCGAGGAAGCGGGCCGCCGCCCGCAGGGTCGGCTTGGCCTTCTTGCGCACCCCGTGGGTGGCGACCTTCACCCGACTGACCAGCGCCGCCGAGCCGAGGAAGGTCACGCCGTTCAGCACCAGAGCGCCCCCGGCCCCGAGCCATCCGGCGAGGATGCCGCCCATGCCGAAGCCGACGAGCTGGGCGGTCTGGGAGACGGTGTGGCTCACCTGGGTGGCGGCGGCGTAGTCCGCCTTGGAGACCACGTCGGCGATCAACGCCGAGCGGTTCGACTCGAAGACGGGGTCGATGGTGGCGGCGACGAACACCAGGCCGAGGATCCCGGGCAGGGGGAGGTCGAGGGCGCCGATCGCCACGAAGATCACCGCTCGGGCGCTGTCGCACGCCATCAGGAGCTGCCGCCGGTCGAGGCGATCGCCCCACACCGACAGCCATTGCCCGAGACCGAGCCAGGGGATCACCAACAGGGCGGCGACCAACCCGACCGCGCGCTTGTCGCCCGTGCGCTCGAAGACGAGCACGGCCAGGGAGAGACGAGCCGCCCAATCCCCCAGTTGGGAGGTGATGCTGCCCGCCAGGAGGAATCGGTAGCTCCGACTCGACGGCAGTCGCACGTCCCAAGTATGGCCTGAGAGCGAGACTCATGGACAACGATGGCATTGCACCAGTTTCCGGCCGGGAGCGTGCCGTGTCGGTGCGGGCCGGTGGTTTCGGGTGCCCGGTGCCGGCTGACTGGTTCCGGGTGACGCAGCGTGACCGACCCACTACGGTGCCCGACACGGGCGGCGAGGCGGCTGCGGCGCCCGACAGACAGGGACCCGTCGGCGGCGGAAGCGGTCGACACCACGAAACGAGGAGTTTCCAATGATGGGATGGCGGACGTCCGCGCGAACCGAGGAGAGCGACAGCTCACCGCGACACTCACGACGACACCGAGCGGCGAAGAAGGTGGGCGCGGTGATGATCGTCACCGCCATGATCTCGGCGGCCGGCGTGGCCGGTGCCGCCTGGGGCGGCTTCCGGGCTCGAGGCGGTGGCTGGAGCGACGCGAAGCTCTTCTGTGGCGGCGGCATGAGCAACCTCGGGCACGTGTTCAACGAGGACGCCTCGGTGTTCCCCGGCGACCCGGCCCCGATCATCGAGATCGTCGCCGACCTCGAGACCGACGGCTACCTCGTCGAGGAGGTCACCACCGGCGTCCACACCGGAACCCACCTCGACGCGCCCCTCCACTTCGTCAACGACGACGCCCGATCGATCGACGAGTTCGACGCCGAGGAGTTCGTGTGGCCGGCCTTCGTGATCGACGTGCGTGATCGCATGGCGAGCGACGGACCCGACTTCCAGCTCAGCGTGAGCGACATCCGTCGGGCCGAACGCTCGCAGGGTCGCATCCCGGACGGCGCGATGGTCATCATCCAGACCGGCTTCGACGCCTACTTCGGGACGCCGGCCTACGAGAACGACTTCCCCGGCTTCAGCGGCGACGCCGTGCAGTGGATGTTCGACGAGCGCGACATCGCCGGCGTCGGTTCCGACACCTTCGGCCCCGACGCCTGGTCGGACGAGACCTACGCCGCGACCTACACCGCCTTGCTCAACGACGGGCTCGCGCTGCCGGGTCTCAACAACGTCGACTCGTTGCACGCCAACGGCGACCTGATCATCGCTCCCCCGGTGCGGCTGGAGAACGGATCGGCCTTCATGGTCAACCCGATCGCCTGCCACCGCACCGACCGCTGGAACGACTGAACCACCCCGTCGACCGAGCCAAACGGTCGGCCGAACCGAACCGGCGGGGGTCGGGAGGAGCTGTGGCACGCGCCACCTCCTCCCGGCCGCGACCGGCCCGAACCCCGGGTGGGGCCCCCGGTAGAGTCGCCCCATGAGCCTCGTTCTCGCCTCACATCCGTCGTTCCAAGGTCGCCCCGGACCCGTCCTGGTCGTGGTGGCCGACGGGGTGGGCATCGCCCCGGAGGGGGCTTCGAACGCCGTGACCGAGGCCGCGACCCCGGTCCTCGACGCCCTCGGCGCCGGCGAGCTCCACACCGAACTGGCCGCCCACGGCCCGTCGGTCGGCCTGCCCTCCGACGACGACATGGGCAACAGCGAGGTGGGCCACAACGCCCTCGGCGCCGGACGGGTCTTCGCACAGGGGGCGAAGCTCGTCAACCAGGCGATCGCATCGGGCTCGATCTTCTCGTCGCCGGTGTGGGCCGACGTCGTGGCGGCGGCCACCGGCAACACCCTTCACCTGCTCGGGCTCCACTCCGACGGCAACGTCCACTCCCACACCGATCACCTCGAGGCCCTGCTGCGGCGCGCGGCCGCCGACGGCATCACTCGGGCTCGGGTCCACGTACTGCTCGACGGACGCGACGTCGGCGCCCGCTCGGCCCTGGCCTACCTCGACGCCACCGAGGCGGTGCTGGCCGAACTCAACGACACCCACGGCGTCGACTTCGCCATCGCCTCGGGTGGCGGTCGCATGACGATCACGATGGACCGCTACGAGGCCGACTGGCCGATGGTCGAACGCGGCTATCGGGCCCACACCTTCGGCGACGCTCGCCCGTTCCCGTCGGCTCGGGCGGCCGTCGAGACGATGTACGCCGAGAGCGACAAGGGCGATCAATACCTCGGCGCCTTCGCCGTGGTCGACGACGACGGGGTGCCGGTGGGAGCGATGGCCGATGGCGACGCCGTGGTCCTGTTCAACTTCCGCGGCGACCGCGCCATCGAGATCTCGCGAGCCTACGAAGAAGCCGACTTCGACGCCTTCGATCGCGGCGACCACCCCGACGTGCTCTTCGCCGGCATGCTCGAGTACGACGGCGACGCCAAGATCCCGTCGCGCTACCTGGTCGCCCCGCCCACGATCGAACGCACGATGGGCGAGTACCTGTGCGCCACGGGGGTGAAGAGCTTCGCGGTGAGCGAGACACAGAAGTTCGGCCACGTCACCTACTTCTGGAACGGCAACCGCTCGGGCTACCTCGACCCCGAGCTCGAGACCTACGTCGAGATCCCCAGCGACAACATCGAGTTCAACGAAGCCCCGGCGATGAAGGTGCCGGAGATCACCGAGGCCACGATCGACCTGCTGCGCTCCGGCGACTACCGCTTCGGGCGCATCAACTTTCCCAGCGGCGACATGGTCGGCCACACCGGCGACCTGACCGCCACGATCGAGGCGATGGAGATCCTCGATCGCTGTCTCGGCCGATTGGTCGAGGTGATCGAGGAGCTCGACGGCGTGCTGATCTTCACCGCCGACCACGGCAACGCGGACGTGATGTTCACCGAGAAGGACGGGGAACGCACCCCGAAGACATCGCACACCCTTTCGCCGGTGCTGTTCGCCATCCACGACCCGCTCTACGACGGCGAATACCACATGACCGGCGCGGGCGGCGTGGGCCTGGCCAACGTCGCTGCCACCGTGTTCGATCTGATGGGCTTCCTGCCCCCTGACGACTACGAGCGGAGCCTCATCACCTTCGAACCCTGACGGCCCGCTCGTCTCGAGAAGACACGGTCCGTCGCGGGCATCGCACCGCCGCAATTGCGCGGAATCTCTCAACAACGTCGCTCGCGGTCCGATGGGCCGATCACGAGTATCCGGCAAGAACACGGGCACGTTCTCGAGAAGGTTCCGACCAATGACATCCACGTTCCGACGTAAAGCGCTCCTGGCCACGCTCGTGGCCTCTGGCGCCGCCATCACCCTCGCCGCGCCCGCCGGCGCGACGACGGTCGACCCGAGCGATCCCCGGGTGTTCGCCGACAACGTCTTCGTGGTGATCTGTGCGGTGCTGGTGATCTTCATGCAGGCCGGCTTCGCCATGGTCGAGGCCGGGCTGACCCGAGCCAAGAACGCGGCGCACATGATGCTGAAGAACCTGCTCGACTTCGTGGTCGGTGCGCTCGGCTTCGCCCTGGTCGGCTACCACATCGCCTTCAGCGGCGCTGCCTACCTCGGCTTCGACTGGCAATGGGCCGGACCGCTGACCGCCGCCGGTGTCGCCCCGAACCTCACGGTGCCAACGCTCTTTCTCTTCAACATGGGCTTCGCCGCCGCGGCCGCCACCATCGTGTCGGGCGCCGTGGCGGAGCGGGTGCAGTTCCGGGCCTACTTCGCCTACGCCCTCGTGATCTCGACCCTGATCTACCCGATCGTGGTGAGCTGGCAATGGGGTGGCGGCTGGCTGTCGCAGCTCGACACGCCCTTCATCGACTTCGCCGGCTCGACGATCGTGCACGCCACCGGCGGTGTTGCCGCCCTCGTGGGCGCCGCGGTGCTCGGACCCCGCCTCGGTCGCTATGACGAGGACGGCAACTCGATCCCGATCCCCGGCCACAACCTCCCGATGGCCATCCTCGGTGTGTTCATCCTCGTGATCGGCTGGTTCGGCTTCAACGCCGGTTCGGTGCTCAGCGCCGACCTCACCATCGCCATGGTCGCCTCGGTCACCGCCATCGGCGCCGCCAGCGGCGGCATCGGCGCCACCATCGCCTCGTGGCTCACCCTGAAGACGCCCGACGTCACCCTGATCGGCAACGGCGTGCTCGGCGGCCTCGTCGCCATCACCGCCGGCGCCGCCAACCTCTCGCTGTTCGGCGCCCTCGTCGTCGGCCTGATCGGCGGCATCATCGCCACCAACGGTGTACTCCTCCTCGACCGGGTCCGCATCGACGATCCGGTCGGCGCGGTGCCCGTCCACCTGATGGCCGGCGCCTGGGGCACCCTCGCCCTCGGCCTGTTCGCCGACCCCGACGCCGTCGCCACCGGCGACGGTCCGGCCGGCATCCTCTACGGCGGCTCGGCCTCCCAGCTGGTCAGCCAGATCGTCGGTCTCGGTGCCGTGTTGCTCTTCGTCGGCCTCACCACCGGCGTGCTGTTCCTCGTGCTCAACAACCTGGGCTGGCTCCGAGTGTCGGCCGAGGACGAGATGACCGGTCTCGACCTCGCCGAGCACGCCACCCCGGCCTACAACGACGACTTCGTCGACTACGACGAGCCGGGCTACGCCGACTACGACGTCTTCGAGGACCTCGGCGTCTGACCGCAGGCCGCCTGAGCACCTCGTCCGATCAATCGACCAACCCCGCCCCCCGACCGACCGTTCCGAGCGGAGAACCCGATGAGTCCAGATCCCGACAAGCGACAACGGCACCTCGACCTGATGCGCAAGTCGCGACGGGCCCTGGAGGAGACCGAACTCGCCGAGCGGGAGCAGGCCGCCCCTCGTGGTCGCCGCAAGGACGACCCGAGCGATCCGCCCGCCAGCGGCGGATCCGACGAGGGCGAGGTCGTGATGTATCGCGGCCGTCCCGTCCGAAGGCCCAGTGCCGGCGGGGCCGGACGCCGCTCGACCGGGGCCTCGTTCCGCAACACCTCCTCGAAGGGTGCGGGTCGGGGCCGTCGACCGGGCGGCGGAGGTGGCGGCGACGTGCGGGATGCCCTCGAGCGTCTCAACGAGCTCTACGCCGACGGCCTGATCTCCCGGGCCGACTTCGACAAGAAGCGGCAGCAGATCCTCGACCGTCTCTGACACTCGTCACCAGATCGAACAGGCAGAAGCCCCGGCGCCGAATCGGCGCCGGGGCTTCCGCATTGCTGGACGCTCGAGCCGTCGCTGAGCGCTTGCGTCCCCGTTCCCGGCCCGCGCGCGCAGGAACCCGGGTCGGGTACTCGGATTGCGGTCAGGCGGACGGACGGGCCCGGAGGAAGGTCCCGAACGCGTCGAGGGTCATCGGGCGGGCGATGTGATAGCCCTGCCCGTTCGACACGCCGAGACGGCACAACGTCTCGAGCTGTTCGAGCGACTCGACACCGGTGGCGGTCGCTTCGAGACCGAAGAGCGTGGCCAGCCGCATCAGGGCCCCGACCACGTCGCCCGACTGGGCGCCACGCCCGATCGACTGCACGAGCGACCGATCGATCATCACGGCGTCGTATGGCAACTGATGGAGCTTGGCCAGGTCGATCGGGCCCACGCCGAAGTCGCCGATGGCGGCGCGGGCGCCGCGGGCGACGAGGGCTCGCAGCACCGCATGCACGTGACGGTGCTCCGGGGGTACCGAGGGGCGAACCTTGATGCCGATCTTCACCCGCTCGTCGACGGCGATGGCATCGGCCATCGTCGAGGCGAACTCGGGATGCTCGATCTCGGTGGGGGTCCGGTTGGTCCACAGGGTGGTCCCCACCGGCAACAGCCCACCGTCGATCCAGTCGACCGCGCGGAACAGGGCGCGTTCGAGCCCTTGTCGACCGAGCTGGTGGAGCAGACCGAGTTCTTCCGCAGTGTTGACGACGTCGAGGGCCGGCACCGAGCCGCGCTCGGGCCGTTCCCAGCGGGTGAAGACCTCGACCGAGCGGAGCTCGCCCGACCCGAGGGCGATCGCCGGCTGCACGGCCACCGTCGTCTCGTTGGCCAACACGGCGAGGCGCAGGTCGCGCTCGAGTTCGAGCTGCCGTTCGTGCCGCACCCGGTGATACGGATGGAAGACCATGCCAGGGTTCGACGCATCGGTCTCCGCCAGCGCGAGAGCGGCCGCGTCCATCAGCGTCTCGGCCGATGGATTGTCCTGATCGAGCACGGCCACGCCGATCGTGGGCGAGAGGTGATGCTGCGTACCGTCGGTGTCGACGGGGTTCGACATCATGCGCACCAACGAGGCCAGGAGGTCCTCGCCGTCGGAGCGGCGACGGAGCCCGGGCACGAAGGCCACGATCTCACTGCGGTCGAGCGGGGCGGCGACGATCTCGGCGTGCACCGACAGGAGCCTCGCCTCGACCGCCGGTTCGAGGTGGAGCCGGCCGGCGAGTCGGGTCGATGCCTCGGGCAGGGAGCGGTGACGGATGCGAAACACCGCCACCCCTTCCTCACGCTGCCGGGCGGTGTCGATGGCAGCGCTCAGATCCACACTGAAACGGGCCGCCGACATCCGTTCGGTACCCGCGCGATCGGCCGTGCGCAGGTCGCGCGCATGATCGATCGGCAGCCCCGCCTGGAGCCGGCGCAGCCCACGGCTCGCCGACAGGCGGTCGCGCGGCGCCGAGGCGTCGTGCTCGGCGTCGGGACGATGAGCGGCGTCCGCAGGTTGGGGTGGGGGAACACTGGTCACGTTCGGTCCATCGGCCGCTCGGTCACCTTCTGAAGCGGTCGCATCCACGACGGTGAATCGGCGACTCGCAACGGCTCAACTTCCGTCACAGCTGACCGACGGGATCCTTCGAAGTGCGTGAAGGCGCGAAGGGACGCAGATGAGAATCCGATCCAAACTCTTGCTCCTGCTGGTGGTACCGCTGCTGGCAGTCACCGTGGCAGCCGCTGCCGGTTTCCGCGCCCAGAGCGCGGCCTCCGAGCAGTCCGAGACCGCCATCGAGACGGCTCGCCGTGTCGACGTGGTCCATCGGGCGGCGGCCGCGATCGTCACCGAGCAGCTGGTCGCCGCCGGCGCCCCCGGGCTCGACCCGGTCGAGCTGGCTGCCACCACCGACCAGGCCCTGGCCGATCTGGCCGAGCACGCTCGGGTGACGTTCGACACCGAGCTCACCGAGGTGGCAGCCGAGGTCGAGGCGATGATCGCCGAGGCTCGCTCGTCGACCGACCCGCAGCAGGGCATGCAGCGCTACGGCATCGGGCTCCAGACCCTGGTGGCCGTCGAGCACGACGTCGCCGGCGCCTTCGCCACCAACGAGGCCCTCAACCAGTACCTGGTGACCCGCCTGGTGGGCAACGGCATCGCCGCCCAGATCGAGGCCTGGTTCACCTACCTGTCGATCCAGCCCGAGGCCGACACGGTCCGCGCCCTGTCGACCGTCACCGCCCGCTTCACCGCCAGCCAGCAGAACTTCATCACCGCCGGCGACTTCTCGAGCGGCAGCGACGAGGTGCTCACGGCATCGATGACCGAACTCGCCCGCCTCGAGGCGGTCGCGATGAACGATCTCGCCGACGGCCAGATCACCATGACCCGCGAGCAGGTGCTGCCGCCGCTGACCGAGGCCACCGTCCGCTGGATGGAAGTGATCGAGGAGCGCGACACCCAGCTGCTCGCGATGATCCAGGGTGAGCTCGACGACGCCGCCAACCTCCGCTCGCTGTTCTCCCTCCTCGCCATCGTGGGCGCCGTGGTGCTCGGCGGCATGGTCTTCGTGATCTACCGCTCGATCACGAACCCGCTGAACGATCTCCTCGTGCGAGCCGACGAGGTGGCCCACACCGAGCTGCCGGCGCTGGTCCGCACCCTGCGTCAGACCCACGACGTCGACGAGCTTCCCTCCCCCACCCCGATCCCCTCCACCTCGAACGACGAGATCGGCGAACTGATCGAAGCGTTCAACGACGTGCAGCTCACCGCCTACGACCTCGCCACCGAGCAGGCGATCGGTCGCCGCAACGTCGGCGAGATGTTCGTGAACCTCGGCCGCCGCAACCAGCAGCTGCTGCAGCGCATGCTCGGCAAGCTCACCGAATTGGAGCGCGACGAGGAAGACCCCGACACCCTCGAGGACCTCTTCCACCTCGACAACATCGTGACCCGGATGCGCCGGAACGCCGAGAGCCTCCTGGTGCTCGCCGGTTCGCAGACCCCTCGGCAGTGGAGCGCTCCGGTGCCCATCGACGACACGGTCCGCGCCGCCTTCGGTGAGGTCGAGGGCTACGAGCGCATCGACATCGCCGCCCTCTCCGAGGCCGACATCCGAGGCAACGTCGTCGCCGACGTCGCCCACCTCCTCGCCGAGCTGCTCGAGAACTCCCTGAACTTCTCGGCCGCCTCCACCAAGGTGCTGGTCAGCGGCCAGCACGAGCGGGGCGGCTACCTGATCACGATCTTCGACCAGGGCATCGGCATGTCGCCCGACGAGCTCGAGGAAGCGAACCGTCGCGTGAGCGACCCGCCCCCGCTCGATCAGGTGCCGACCAAGTTCCTCGGCCTCTTCGTGGTCGGTCGGCTCGCCGACCGCCACGGCATCGAGGTCCGCCTGCTCGAGGCGCCCGGTCGCGGCGTGATGGCTCGCATCACCCTGCCGGACGCCTTGCTGGCCGGCGACTACGACGACACCAGCGGCGACGGCGGCTTCGACGACGCCGACCTCGGTGTCGACATCGCCGCCGAGATCGAGGCCGGGCTGGCCGCCGAACACGAGACGCTGGCCGAGCCCGCAGATCTGCCCGAACGAGTGGTGAGCGAACCGGTCGAAGCAGCGCCGTCGTCCTTCGAGCCAGTCCTCGAGCCGTCGCCGTTCGAGACGGCGCCGTCGTCGCATTCGTTCGACGACGACCAGGCCCAGGCGTTGGCCGAGGGGCTCGAGCACGTGCCTCCGGTGTTCGCCACCGCCGATGCCGATCCCGGCGACAACGCGTTGCCCCAGCGAACCCCGACCGACCTCGACGAGCTGCCGGTCCGCCGTCGCGGCGACGACCCGGCACCGGCTGCCGCCGCCTCGGCACCGATCGACGGTCTGCCGACCCGCACCCCCGGTGCCAGCGCCGGCAACGCCGACCCGGTCGAGCCAACTCCGGCACCCGCCGCCGAACCGATCGGCGAGCTGCCCAGCCGCAGCCGGGGTGCGTCCCTGGCCGAGCCGGCCGAGATGCCGCGCCGCCGGAGCACCGATGACCCCGAACCTCAGGCGGCGGACGCCTCGGAGTTCTCCTCGATGATGTCGGCGTTCAGCACGGGCATCTCCCGAGGACTCGAAGAGAGCCGCATCGAAGCGTCTCTCGACGACCTGCACACCCCGAGCGATCCGGGACCGATCGCCAACGACGAACGGAGTGAGTCATGACCAACAGGACGGATGCCGAGCAGTTCTCCTGGCTGCTCGACAATTTCGTGGCCGAGACCGCCGGCGTCGAGGACGCCCTGGCCGTGTCGGCCGACGGCATCAAACTCGCCGCTTCCCAAGGTCTGCCCAGGGCGACGGCCGACCAGTTCGGGGCGATCACCTCGGGCCTGGCCTCACTGACGCTGGGCGCCGCCCGGTGTTTCGCCGAGGACGCCGTGCATCGCGTGATGATCGAGATGGATCGCAGCTACCTGCTGATCGTCAACATCGCTCACGGCTCGGTCCTGGGCGTCCTCGCCCGCAAGGACGCCGACATCGGCTTCGTGGCCTACGAGATGACGATGTTCGCCGAGCGGGCCGGACGTGTCCTCACGCCCGAGTTGATCAGCGAACTCAAGAACACCCTCGCCGTCTGAGCGAGCCCGACCGCCTCCCACTCTCACTCCCACCCTCCATGGCACCAAGCGATCCAACGGACTACTCCGCCGACGCAGAACGGGACTTCGTCCGTCCGTTCCTCGTCACCGGGGGCCGCACGCGCAGTGCGGTGAGCGGTCTCCGGCTGGAGACCCTCGTCCAGACCACCAACAAGATGCGAACCGGTCTCCGCTTCGAAGCCGCCCGCGTCGCCGAACTGTGCGACCAGGCGATCTCGATCGCGGAGATCTCGGCCCGACTCGCGATCCCCGCCGGCACCGTCAAGGTGGTCGTCGGCGACCTCGTGGAGAGCGGCCACCTGATGACCCATCGAACGATCGAGGGCGGCGACCAAGGTGCCCCCGAAGACATCCAGCTGATCTCGCGACTCATCGCGGGCGTCAAGCGCCTGTGACGAGCGGGCCGTGACGAGCAGACAGCGACGAGCAGGACAGTGACGAGAAATGTCTGACAAGCACCCCAACCCCGTATCCGCGAAGTTCGTGATCGCCGGCGGCTTCGGCGTCGGCAAGACGACCTTTGTCGGCTCGATCTCCGAGATCGACCCGCTGCGCACCGAGGCCAAGATGACCTCGGCCAGCGTGGGCATCGACGACACCTCGAAGATCCAGGGCAAGACGACCACCACGGTGGCGATGGACTTCGGCCGCATCACGATCGACGACGATCTGGTGCTCTACCTGTTCGGCACCCCGGGGCAGGACCGCTTCGGCTTCATGTGGGACGACCTGATCCAGGGTGCCCTCGGCGCCGTGGTGCTGGTCGACTCCCGGCGCCTGGCCGACTGTTTCTACGCCGTCGACTATTTCGAGTCGCGCAAGATCCCCTTCGTGGTCGCCGTCAACGAGTTCGACGGCATCCTCGCCCACGACCTCGACGCCGTCCGCAAGGCACTGCAGGTGTCGGACGAGGTGCTCGTCATCTCATGCGACGCCCGCAACCGAGAATCGGTGAAGACGGCGCTGCTGTCGCTGTTCGAGGTCATCATCCGCAAGATGATGGCCAACGCCGGCTCTCCCGCCGTCGCCGCCGGCTGAGCCCTCCCGATCGACGGTCAGTCGATCGGGGCCATGCCGCGTTCCGCCGCGAGAACTTCGCGCAGGTCGCCGAAGGGCATCGGGCGGTGGAGCAGGAAGCCTTGGGCCAGGTCGACCCCGAGGTCCTGCACGATGTCCGATTGTTCGACGGTCTCGATGCCCTCGACCACCACCGAGAGCGACAACGCCTCGCACAACGTGAGCACGGCGGCGACGACGCTGTCGGCCACGCTGTCGGACCCCAAGCGCGACACGAAGCTGCGATCGATCTTGACGATGTCGATCGGCAACTGCTGCAGGTAGGACAGCGAGGAGTACCCGGTGCCGAAGTCGTCGACGGCCACTCGCACCCCGATCGAACGCAACGACTCGAGCACCGGGATGGTCGAGTCGAGGTCGCCGACGATCGCCGACTCGGTCAGCTCGAGGACCAACTGCCGTGGATCGAGGCCCGACGACTTCACCGCCTGGTGCACGGTGGACACGAAGCTGGGTGACGAGATCTGGCCGGCGGTGGCGTTGACCGAGATCGAGATCGGACGCCCCTGGAAGGTCAGGTCGGCAGCATGGGCCACGGCTCGCCGCAACACCCGATCGCCGATCTCGGCGATCAGCCCGGCCTCCTCGGCGATGGCCACGAAGTTGCCCGGCAGGTGGAGGCGCCCGTCGACGTCGCGCCAGCGCACGAGCGCCTCGGCGCCGACGACCGACCCGGTGGAGAGGGCGACGACGGGCTGGTAGTGGACCTCGAAGCGGTCGTCCTCGAGGGCGTGCAGCAAGCCCGCCTCGACCGAGAAACGATGGTCGGCGACCGCCTGCAGCTGTTCGTCATAGACGGCGAAGGCGCCGCGGCGCTGCTCCTTGGCGAAGTAGGCGGCCGTGTCTGCCTCGCCGAGAAGCACCTCGGCGCTCACGGCCCGGCCCCGGCGCGCCGTGACCCCGATGCTCATGCCGATGCGCACGGATCGACCGGCGACCTCGAAGCTGCGTTCAACCACCTCGAGGATGCGTCGGGCCTCCGCCTCGGCGTGGCGCTGCGTCGTGTGACCCAGCAGGACGACGAACTCGTCACCTCCGAGTCGGACGACGAGGTCGCGGCTGCGACGCACGACGCTCTGGAGCCGCGACCCGAGCTGACGCAGCAGTTCGTCGCCCGCCGCGTGACCGAGCGAGTCGTTGACGACCTTGAACCGGTCGAGATCGCAGAACAACACCGCCGGATCGTCGCCGGCGGCCAGGTGCTCGTCGAGGCGCGACACCAGGTTGGCCCGGTTGGCCAACCCGGTCAGCCCGTCGTAGTAGGCGAGCCGCTCGAGCTCCTCGGTCAGCCGGAGCTGCGATGTGATGTCGCGGCCGATGCCGAAGACCATGTCGTGGTGCTCGTCGAGGCTGAACGACCACGACAGGTCACGGGTCGACCCATCGCTGGCCTGCATCCGCAAGGACGGGGTGGCCACCCCGGTCTCCTCGAGCTGTTGGCGCAGCGCCGGCACGACCTTCTGACGATCGTCGGCCACGATCGACCACACGTCGAGCGGCTCGACCGTGTCGCGCTCGTGGCCGAGGACCTGGGTCCATTCCTCGTTGCACTCGACGATTCGGCCATCGAGGAAGAACACGACGAAGACGACACCCTCGGCCCCGAAGAACTGACGCAGCAGGTGATCGCGCACGTCGTCCATCGCATCGGCCTCGGTCGGGACCACCCCACCGAGGTCGGAGTCGGCGTCGGTCACCGGCGAACCTTTGACCGGCGCGGCGGGCAACGCCGGTCGGGAGCCGTCGGAGCGGGGCGTGGCCGTGCTCGTCGAGATCGCCGGGCCGAGCAGGAGTCCGAAGCTGTGGGCCGGGTCGAGCGAGTGGGCCGTCCAGCCCACCGGGATGTCGTCGAGAGGCCAGCCTTCGGTCAGCCCGTCGATCGACGAGACGGCCGCGTCGTTGGCCGCCAGCACGGTGCCATCGGTCAGCGCGAGCACCGCCGGGGTGGGCAGTGCGTGAACGAGAGCGCCGAACAGACCGGAGAGCGCGTCTTGGAGGGCTGGGGCCACAGTTCTATGTCGTGCGACAAGGCCCGCGCCTTGAGGAAGTTGCACTCGGACCGATCAATCGGCCCATCGAGCGTCAGGCGCCGCTGCGAACCACGCTCTTGAAGTCGTCGATCATGGCCCGGCCCTCGGCCTCACCGGCCTGGAGGGCCAGCTCGACGACGGCTCGGAGGCTGCGCACCAGGACGTGACCGCGACGGAACTGCTCGGCCGTCGGCTCGGTGCACACAGCGTCGACGATCGCAACCGCGAGGTTGCGATCGAACTCGAGGCAGTACTCGCCGATCTCCGGGTAGCTGAAACCGGTCACCCAGATCGAGCGAACCACCGGCTCGTCGAGGAACAACTCGTAGTACCCGTCGATCAGGGCATCGACGGCGTCGGCTCCGGACGCACCCTCGGCCTTCGCCGTCAGACGTTCGGCGATCGGGCCGAGATAGCGCTCGGCCAATGCACGGATCACGGCAGGACGGTCCGGGTAGTAGCGATAGATCGCCGCCTTCGACACCCCGGCGCGCGTCCCGATCGCCGACATCGTGAGGGTCGCTGGGTCGGTCTCGGCCAACAACTCGGCAGTGGCGTCGAGGATGGCGTCCAGCGACCGACGGGAACGTTCTTGCTGTGGGGTTCGACGGAGATCGGCCATGGCCTTGTTCCGAGAGTCCTTCATCGCCGCCCCGGGGTTTGGCTGGTGAGCCGACAGTATGACTGACGGCGACGGTCGTCAGAACGACCACTGCAAAGAATCCTAGCGGTCAGTTTCGGCTGGAAAATGATGCATCTTCGCGTTCTTGCTTTCGCAAAGCGGCAGATTCATGTCGCTCGACATCAGACCGTCACGAGGGAGTTTCTTCGACAACCTCCGCGTTCGATTCGGCCGATGCTCGAGCATTCCGGGCCACGACCAGGGAATTCCCGTCCTCGCGGTCGAAGTCGATGCGTGGTGTCTCAGCCCCGAACACCGACGCGAGCACCACGTCATCCGCCTCACGTTCACCAGAATTGACCAACAAGATTTTTGTGTCAGCGTCGAAAGAGTCGGCCATGTCGAGCCGGATTCCACTCGCAGCTCGGGCCGCGATCGCCGACGCCACACCCGCACCTTCGAAGCCGCTGCGTTCACCGGCGGCGTAGACGTTCGCCCGCCCGACGACCGGGCCCAGCATCGCCACCACCGCGGTCGCCAACTCGGTGCGGTCGGTCAGCACGAGGACGGTCGAGATACCGAGGGCGTCGGCGGCCTCCTCGAGCCCCTCGTGGTCGAATTCGCCCCAGAACACCAGCAGCGCCGATTCCTGCGCTCGGCGCTTCTCGAACGCCCGGTCGGTGAAGATCATCACCGGCACCCCGGCGTCCTGGATCTGCTCGGCGAGCCGCAGGTGCCACCGTTCGCCACCGACGATCGCAACCGCTCGCTGGCGGGGCCGGGCGACCTTGAGCAGGCGGGCGGCGGGGACCGCCGAGAGCCCGTAGAACAACACGGTCAACACGATCACCGAGAAGACGATCGACACCATCGGGCCGGAGTCGATGCCCTGCTCTTCGAGCTCACCGGCGAACACGGCCGACACCGCAGCGGCGACGATGCCCCGAGGCGCAACGAAGGCCAGGAACGCTCGCTCCCTCGTCGGCATCGCCGAACCCAGGGTGGCGGCGACGACGGCCAACGGTCGGGCGATCACCACCAGGACCAGGGTGAGGGCCATCGCCTTGGGGAACACGTCGACGACCTCGTCCAGGTCGACACGGGCCCCCAGGATCACGAACAAGGCGCCGAGCACGAGCATGCCCAGTTCCTCTTCGAACTCCCGGATGTGGCGCGACGGGGCTCGCCGCTGGTTGGCGAGGACCAGGCCCATGGCCGTGGTCGCCATCAGGCCGGCCTCGGGGCGCACCAGGTCGGCGAGGGCGAACGACCCGACCGCGAAGCCGAGGGCGACGGGATTGTGGAGGTGGTCGGGGATCCAGTGGCGGGCGAGGGCGAACGAGAAGGCTGCACCGAGCGCACCGCCGATCACTCCCCCGGCGATCAAGGTGACCGCGATCCGGCCGGCGGCACCTCCGGGACTCGAGCCCTCGAGCACGGCGTCGAGCACGACGACGGCGAGGGTGGCGCCGATCGGGTCGATGACGATGCCCTCCCAGCGCAACACCTCGGCGACGCCGGGACGAGGCTTGGCCAGGCGGAGCAACGGTTGCACGACCGTCGGGCCCGAGACGACCAGCAGGGCGCCGATCAGGGCGGCGATCCCCCGGTCGACGTCGAACAGCCAGCTCACCGTGAGGCCGGCAATCACCCAGACGACGAAGGCACCGATCGACACCAGACGGCCGAGCACGGTGCGCACACCGCCGACCTTGTCGAACCGCAGCCCGAGCCCGCCCTCGAACAGCAGGATGCCGACGCCGATCGACACGAGGGGGAACAGGACATCGCCGAACTGCTCATCGGGTTTCACCAGGCCGAGGCCAGGACCGACCGTCACGCCGGCCGGCAACAGAAGCAGGATCGACGGGATCCGCAGGCGGGACGCCAGCCAGAGACAGCCGACGCCCACCGCAACGACGACGGCGGCGGCCGGGACGACCTCGGACGCTGCCAGGATGGGTGAGGCAGCCAGGACGGGATGGACCATGGCCATCGAATGGTAGGCGAACCAGGCCCTCCGCTCGGGTAGCCCGAGGCGACGGCCGGATCCGACGGGCCAGCCAGGGACCTGGTTGGCGAGGCGTCAGCCCTGGGATCGGCGGCGAGGACCCGAGCGCTTCGCCGCCGTCCCGCCGCCTCCGGTCTGCTTGGCTCGGCGCTGCTTGCTCTTCGGCCGTGGCTTTCCCGACCGCTTCGAGGTCCGCTTGCCACCGTCGTTCCTGCTGGCGCCACCGGTCGCGCCCGAAGGCTTCGCGCCGGCGCGACGCTTGCTGCGGCCACCGTCGGACCGGCCGGAACCCTCGCCGCGCTCTGCCG